>JAZRFS010000078.1:0-7068 GCA_045643765.1 Eubacteriales bacterium | reverse complement strand
GATACAGCGAAATGATCTCCTCCGCCGTCCGGCAGGGCCTTGTCCCTTTCACACAGGGATGGACTCCCAGGATGCCGTGTCCCGGATCGGTCATTTCATGCCATTTCCCGGCGGCCGTATCATCCAGATCTTTCAGGGCCTTTCCCATTGTGGAGTTTTCTTCCGTTGATATGGCCGTCGCTTTCTTCGCTTCCCGCTACGACAAGGGAGATGCGGATTACATCAACTGTCCGATGACGCGCGAGCAGTACGATGCTTTCTATCAGGCGCTTGTCGGCGCCAAAGAGGCAGAGCTGCACGAATTTGATAAGGAAGGACAAAAATCCCCCAAGGTCTTTGAGGGATGTATGCCCGTCGAGGTTATGGCGCGTCGCGGATATGACACGCTTCGCTACGGACCCCTCAAGCCCGTAGGGCTTGTGGATCATCGCACGGGGAAGGAGTCCTTTGCCGTGGTGCAGCTGCGCAAGGAGAACAAAGAGGGGACGATGTATAACCTCGTGGGCTTCCAGACGCATCTGACCTTCCCTGAACAAAAACGCGTATTTTCGATGATCCCCGGCTTGGAAAATGCCAATTTCCTGCGCTACGGTGTGATGCATCGCAACACCTATCTGCACTCGCCCGGTTTTCTTGGCGATACGTATGAAACGCTTGCCCGCCCCGATCTTTTCTTCGCAGGACAGATGACGGGTGTGGAGGGGTATATCGAGTCGGCAGGCTCCGGTCTTGTGGCGGGGATCAATGCCGCCAGAAGCGCCCGGGGTATGGAGAAACTGGCGTTCCCGCTTCACACGATGCTGGGCGCGATGGCGAATTACGTGGCACGCGGTGGCATTGCCGATTTCGTGCCTATGAATGCCAATTTTGGTATTGTAGAGCGCCTTGATCACAAGGTGCGCGGCGGTAAGGCTGCGCGAAACGAGGCGATCTCAGCCCGTGCTCTTGCAGCGTTGGAAACAGTGCTGGAAGAAGCAAAAAAGTAATAAAACTCGCCCCGTCGGGGCACTAATTTAAAGGAAAGGGGCGTGAGCAGGATGCTTCCACGCGACATTTCAGCTCTGGAAGAGCGTATCGGTTATACGTTTCGTGACAAGGACCTTCTGCGCACGGCGCTGACGCATTCCTCCTTTGTGAACGAGCATTTTGCGGGGGATCGCACCAAGTGTAACGAACGCCTGGAATTTCTTGGCGACTCGGTGCTTTCCCTGACGGTATCCAATTACTTATACCGCACGTATTCTCAGCTGCCCGAGGGACGCCTTACGGTGCTGCGCAAGCATTTCGTCAACAAGGACGTGCTGCCGAGCTTTGGTATGCAGATCTCACTTGGAGATTATCTTTTGCTTGGCAAGGGCGAGGCGAAGGACGGTCGAGAAAAGCCCAAGCTTCTGGAGGATGCCTTTGAGGCGTTGTTGGGCGCGTTGTACCTGGATAGCGGCTCTTTGGATATCGTGGCAAAGTTTTTGCTTCCTTTTGTACAGGCGGAGCTGCTGAATTTACAGGCAGAGCCCCTGGAGGATCCAAAGACGCGCTTGCAGCAGTACGTGCAGCAAACGCCGGGTGAGGAATTGCGCTACGAAACAGTGCAGGAGGAAGGTCCCGATAATGCCAAAACCTTTACCGTTCGGGTACTAATTAACTCGAACCCCTTCGGCGAAGGAACGGGAAGCTCGAAAAAAGAGGCCGAACAGAATGCGGCGCGCAAGGCGCTGGAAAACTATCTGGCACAATAAAGAAAAAGCGGGAGGCGACGAGGATCGCTCCCCGCTTTTTTTTGCTTTTCAAAAAATGTTGCGGGAAAGTGAAAAAAACTCTTGCAAAATAATATCATTTAAGTTATAATATTATAATATATAAGTATACTTTTGAAAGGAGGTGCGTTCTCGTGTATCTGAAATCCTTGGAAATGCAGGGCTTTAAGTCCTTCCCCGACAAGACCAAGCTGACCTTTGAGCGCGGCACGACCGTTATCGTGGGTCCGAATGGCTCGGGCAAATCCAATATTCCCGACGCTATGCGTTGGGTATTGGGTGAGATTTCTTCCAAGACACTGCGTGGCAGCGGTAAGATGGAGGATATGATCTTCGGTGGTGCAGACAGCCGCCGTCCGATGGGCTTTGCCGAGGTTTCCGTAACCTTTGACAACACCGACCCCGAAAACCGCCTGGATTGTCCCGACGAGGAGGTAACGGTCACCCGCCGCTACTACCGTGGGGGGGAAAGTGAATATTTCATCAACCGCCGTGCCCGCCGCTTGCGTGATATCTACGAGCTGTTTATGAATACGGGTATCGGCCGTGATGGCTATTCCATCATCGGTCAGGGTAAGATCGCCGAGATCATTTCCCGCAAGTCCGACGAGCGTCGTAGCATCTTTGAGGATGCATCGGGTATTGCGAAATTCCGTCACCGCAAGAACGAAACCGAGCGCAAGCTTAAGACCACTGAGGAAAATATGGCGCGTGTCAACGACATTTTCCTGGAGGTGCAGTCGCAGGTCACGCCCTTGGAAAAGGAAGCCGAGAAGGCGGGTCGTGCGGTGGAGCTGATGGAGACCAAGAAGAAGGCTGATGTGCAGCTGTGGCTGTACGACTCCGAGCATCTGCACGAGCAGATCACGACGGTTGAGGAGCAGGTGCGCAACAGCGGCTATGACCTCAAGCTTGCCGAGGAGGCAATCGCCAACTTCAACGCGCAAAGCGATCAGCTGTTTGAGGAAGCGCAATCCAATAAGCTCAAGGTTGCCGAGGTGCTGGAAAGGATCCAGAACCTCACCAATGAAAATCACGCCCGCGAGAGCCAGTATCAGGTGACGGAGAATACCATCGCCAATACCAAGACGCGTATCGAGGGAGTGAAGCAGTCCATTCAGGGCAGAAAAACAGCGCTTGCTGTTGAGGAAAGCGAGGGCGCGCGTCGCCGCGCGAGCGCGGACGAGCTGAAGGTGCGTCTTGCCGAGCTGGAGGGCGTGCACACGAAAAAGGCGGAGGAGGCACAATCCCTTGCCAACCGCGCCATGGAAATGGGAGGCGAGCTTGCCACCGCATTTGCCGATATTGAGGAGCGCAAGGAAGAGCTGACCGAGATCACCGTTCGCAGAAAATTCCTGGAGGACGGCAAGGTCAATGATAGCGACAAGCACGAAAGTATGCTTGCCGAGATCGCCGAGTACCGTGCTGTCTCCGACACCCTTCTGGCACAGCGCAAGGCGCGTGAGGAAGCTGCCGAAGCTTACCGCGTCCAGATGGAGGATGCGGAAAGACAGCTCACGGCAATGGACGTTGAGCTCTATCAGCTGGGTCAGGAGCGCGATGCACTGACCGAGCGGGAAAACGAAAACACCGTGGAAAGCGATATCGCCCGTCAGCGTATCGAGGCGTTCCGCGCTATGGAGGAGCATTTCGAGGGCTACGGTCACGCCGTACGCTTTGTGATGGAGCAGTACGCGGACGGCAAGATCACCGATGCCCGTGGCAATAAGTGTGGTAAGATCTACGGTCCCCTTTCTAAGGTCATTCGTGTAGACAAGAAATACGTCACCGCGATGGATATTGCGCTTGGCGTCAATCTGCAGCATATCGTGGTTGAGGATGAGGGTGTGGCAAAGGCTGCCATTTATGCGTTGAAGCGCGCTGAGGCAGGTCACGCGACCTTCTTCCCGATCTCTTCGATGAAGTCGCAAACCGTGACCGCCGAGATGGAAGAGGCGGCGGAGTGCAAGGGCTATATCGGCATCGCCAGTGACCTTGTGGAATGCGAGAACAAATTCCGCGAGATCGTGGGCTCGCTCCTTGGTCGCACCGTGGTCTTTGACACGCTGGATAACGCCACCGAGATGGCACGCGCCACCAAATTCCGCGTGAAGGTCGTAACTTTGGACGGTCAGGTCATCAACGCAGGCGGCTCCTTCACGGGCGGCTCGCGCAAGCAAAAGGGCGGTATCCTTTCCCGCACGGGTGAGATTGCCGCGCTTTCCGAAAAGCTGAAAAAGCTGAGCGCCGAGAAAGAGCAGCTTGCAGGGAAACGTGCTGAGCTTGACAAAAAGTATAAGACGCTTTCCGAGAACCGTACCGATCTTGACAATCGCCGCCAGCTGCTGGGCACCATTTACGCCGACGAGGCGGGCAATGCCGCGCAGTATGCCGCGAAGTGGGAGGCGAACGAGTCCCTCATCGCCAAGATGCAGGAGGATTTCGATGCGCTGGAGCGTCAGCGTGCAGGCTACGACGAAGAGCTTGCCGAGCTTGCCGAGCGCGAGGTCGCGCTGCGCAAGCAAATCGAGGAGATCGGCGCCTTGCGTGCGGATAAGGACGTAGAGCGAAACGAGCTGCTTTCCCGCAAGGAAGCGATGGAAGGGGAGCTCACCGAGCTGTATATCGGTGCCAGCAATGTGCGCAAGGATCTGGAAACCGCCGCCAACTATATCGCAGAGAGCGACGCGCGCGCAAATACCTTGCGCGAGGAGATCGTCGAGCGCGAGCGTAGCATCGCAGAGATGGAGCAAAGCATCAAGGACTTTGTGCTGCGTCAGGAAGCCAACCGCAACACGCACGCCGAGGGCGAGCGCGTGATCAAGGAGCTTCAGGATAAATATGCAAGACTGAACGAGGGCGATATGGCGTTCCAGCAGAAACTGGCGGCGCTGAACACCCGTATTCAGAGCAAGATGGGCGAAAAGGAAAATTATTTCCGTGCCCACACCAAAAACGAGAACCGCCTTGCCGCGTTGCGTGAGGAGCAGCAAAAGCTGGCTACCCGTTTCTGGGAGGACTATGAGATGTCCCGTAACGACGCGCTGGCGCTTGGCTACGAGCCCATCACCGCCGAGGAGCGTCCCGCCGTGCAGGAGCTGCAGGTCAGCTGCCGCAACCGTCTGCGTGCCATTGGCAGCGTGGACCTTGGCGCGGTGGAAAAATACAAGGAGGTCAAGGCGCGTTACGACGAGATGGCGGCACAGATCGCCGATATGACTGCCGCACGCGACGATCTGCTTGCGATCATCCGCGATCTGGAGGTCGAGATGCGCACCGCGTTTATGACCACCTTCGATCAGATCAACAAAAACTTCAATACCACGTTCAGCGAGCTGTTCGGCGGAGGCAGCGCAGAGCTGTCGCTTTCCGATCCCGAGGACGTGCTGCAGAGCGGTATTGAGATCAAGGCAGCCCCTCCCGGAAAGATCATCAAAAATCTGGTGCAGCTTTCTGGTGGCGAGCAGTCCTTTATCGCCATTGCGCTCCTGTTTGCGATCATGCAGGTCAATCCTACGCCCTTCTTCATTCTCGACGAGATCGAGGCGGCGTTGGACGAGGTCAACGTGGCGCGCTTTGCCGCTTACATCAAGCGCTATTCGCTGGATACGCAGTTCCTGCTCATCACGCACCGCCGCGGTACGATGGAGGCAGCCAACCGCCTTTACGGCGTGACGATGCCCGAGCGCGGCATCTCTAAGGTGCTGACGCTGGACGTGAATACGATCCAAGGAAAAGGGGAAGGAGACGACTGGAATGGGATTTTTAGCCAAGCTACGTGAGGGACTTGCCAAAACGAAAAACGCCATCTGGGGGCGCATTGATGCGATGCTCAAGGCGTTTGTCAAGGTGGACGAGGACCTTTTGGAGGAGCTTGAGGAGCTTCTCATAACCGCAGATGTGGGCGTTTCCGCCACCGAAGAGATCCTGGACAGACTGCGCGAGGAGATCAAGGAGGAACGCCTCAAATCTCCCGACCAGATCAAGGATGCGCTCAAGGTCATTCTCGCCGATCTCATCGGCGAGGCGGGCACGCTGGAGCTTTCCACCACGCCCTCTGTCATTCTGATCATTGGTGTAAACGGGGCGGGCAAGACCACCTCGATCGGCAAAATCTCCAAGAGATTGAAAAAGGCAGGCAAAAAGGTCGTTGTCGCTGCCGCGGATACCTTCCGCGCCGCCGCTATCGATCAGCTTTCCGTGTGGTGCGACCGCGCGGGTGTGGATATCGTGCACCAGAACGAGGGCTCGGATCCCGCCGCTGTGGTGTTTGACGCCATTCAGTACACCAAGAAAAAGAATGCCGACGTGTTGATCATCGATACGGCGGGACGCTTGCACAACAAGAAAAATCTGATGGACGAGCTGGCGAAGATCAACCGCGTGATTTCCCGTGAGCTGCCCGACGCCGCGCGCGAAAATCTGCTCGTGCTGGATGCCACTACGGGTCAGAACGCCATTTTGCAGGCAAAGGAATTCAGCCGCGCCGCCGAGATCACGGGCCTTATCCTCAATAAGCTGGACGGCACCGCCAAGGGCGGTATCGTGCTCTCTATCCGCACCGAGCTGGGGCTTCCCGTGAAGTTCATCGGCGTGGGCGAGAAGATCGACGATATGCAGGAGTTTGACGCGGAGGAATTTGTCACCGCGCTGTTTGAATGATGAAAAAGATGACGATAGTATTGGCCTCCCGCAACAAGGGAAAGGTCAGGGAATTACAGCGCCTTTTGTGCGATTTGCTTGGCGACGTGATCGAGCTGAAATCTTTGGACGAGGTCGGCATCACCGAGGAGATTGAGGAAAATGGCACGACCTTTGAGGAAAACGCCATGATCAAGGCGCAGGCTGCGGCAAAATCCGGCTTCCCCGGACTTGGGGATGACTCCGGTCTTGTGGTGCGCGCTCTTGATATGGCACCGGGCGTGTACTCGGCACGCTATGCGGGCGAGCACGGCAACGATGCCGCCAATAACGCACTGTTGCTCAAGAATATGGAAGGGGAGCGCGACCGCGCCGCTGCCTTTGTGTGTGCGCTGGCACTGGCATTCCCCGACGGAAGTGCACCCATCCGCGCCACGGGTGCGGTAGAGGGCGAGATCCTCTTTAACCCTCGCGGGGAGAACGGATTTGGCTACGACCCCTTGTTCTGGTACGATCCGATGGGGAAAACCCTTGCGGAAATGACTGCCGAGGAAAAAAATGCGATCAGCCACCGTGGCGCCGCCGTGCGCCAGCTTGCCGTGCGCTTTGCGCGCCGCATGGGTCTGATCGAGGATAATGCTTAAAGAAAAGAGAAGAATATATGCTGACAAGT
>JAZRFS010000077.1:0-6860 GCA_045643765.1 Eubacteriales bacterium | reverse complement strand
GATCACGGGTGCGAGAACCCGCAGGGAGGTGCCGCAAGGCACCGTTTATTTCGACGGCTTTCCGCCGAAATGGTGCGAGTGCGGCGGTTTTGCGCAGCAAATGGCGGTGTTTAGCCGCCAAGCCACACTTAGCTTTTCAAGCCGTGTAACGCTTTGAAAATAACGAGCCCCGTAATCCGCTGCGTTTTTATATCACCCAATCAGGCGGTGCTTTTTGTTTTCTTGCGCAGAGTGCAGGTGCGATACAAAACAGGTGGGGCAAGCATAATCCGTATCTGTATGCAGCCGCAAGCTTTATACAACAAACGCGCGGGCGATGCCGGGATCGTCCGCGCGTTTTCCGTTCTATTATTCCGTCACCTGCGGCAAGCTCAGATCAGCGGGCACCGTACCGTACGTCACCGTAATAATGGTTGCGTTATTTACTTCACCCTGCTCCTTTTGGGTGAAGGAAATTCGGTTGATCTTCTTACCGGCAAAGGCGATATAAACGTTCTCATAGACAACACCGTCTATCACAATTTCCTCTGCCGTATAGGTCCTGGTCGTCTCATTATAAGTAAAGGAAGCATACGCCAGCTTCTGCAAATATACAAGCGTGGTTGCCTGTGTATACGCCTCGCTCGTGATCTCGCCCTTCGTTACCCGGTCACCCGCCACAACGTAGCGATAATATTTCCCATCCTCAACGGTATAGTAATTCTCGCTGAGATTGACCGTCTGGGGGGTGGTTGTCATAACGATCCCGCCTCTCTTTTTCACAAGCAGGTTCTCCTCGTTATTGACAATGCTTATCATAAAGTTATCGTCCTGCATCAAAAAGGCATCTGCCCATTCCACGTCGTTCACCTCGGGCTCGGGTGCTACGGTCTCGTTTCTTATCTTACCGCACACCTTGCAGGTGTATTTGCGGTTTCCGGGCGTAGCGTGGGTGGGAACAAGCGTCAGCACACCCTGGTCCCAGTCGTGCTCGCCCTTATCACTTTGCTCGGCACACTCCTCAAGCGTGCAAACGTGCCAATGGTGCGTATCGTCGGTGCTCCATTCCTCGCTGAAAACGTGATCACAGCCACAGCTGACAAGTCCCGCACAGGCGCCAAGACACACCAAAAGCGCCAGCATCATACAAATTGTTTTTTTCACGAAAGTATTCTCCCATATTTAAAAATTGAAGTCTTCTCCGTCCAATATCATATCATATTGATTTTATAATGTCAAGTTTTTCGCTGTTTTTTCGCATTTGTGACAAATCGCCCCATTTTGTTTCTTGTGCTGTGTGCTTGTGTATGGTACAATAAAAGCCGACCACACTTGGTCCAGGACTTTTGGATAAGGAGCATTTTCAAATGAAGATCAAGGTAAAGGAAAAAAGCTTTTCCGAGATATCTGCTCTCCCGCCCTATGAAAGAAAAAAGCCAAAGCGTCAGCGACTGTTCTGGCGCACGCTTCTGCGCATCGTTTCCGCACCCGACCTGCGCGCCACGCATTTCTCTTGTGAAAAGGTCGGTATGGAGAAGCTGGGAAAGCGCGAGCCCGCGCTCTTTTTGATGAACCACTCCAGCTTTATTGATCTGAAAATCGCCTCCACCGTGCTTTTTCCGCGCCAGTTTAATATTGTTTGCACCACCGACGGCTTTGTGGGCAAGCACTATCTGATGCGCTCACTTGGCTGCATCCCCACGAACAAATTCGTAGCGGATCTGCACCTGGTGCGTGATATGCGCTACTGCTTCCAGAAGCTGAAAAGCTCGGTGCTGATGTTCCCCGAGGCGGGCTACTCTCTGGACGGCACCGCCACGCGACTGCCCGCTTCACTTGCGCAATGTGCCAAAATGATGGGCGTCCCCGTGGTGATGATCCGCACCGAAGGCGCTTATGCGCGCCAACCGCTGTACAATCAGCTCCATCGCCGCGAGGTCAAGGTCAGTGCCAGAATGGAATATCTGCTTTCCCCCGAGGATCTGCGGGAAAAATCCGTCGAGGAAATTGGTGAAATCCTGACAAAGGCTTTTGATTTTGATAATTTCCGCTGGCAGCAGGAAAACAAGATCAGAATTGACGAGCCCGATCGCGCCGATTACCTCAACCGCCTGCTTTACAAGTGCCCTGCCTGTCACGCGGAAGGACAGACGCACGGCGAGGGCACCACGCTTACCTGCCGCGCCTGCGGCAAATCCTGGGAGCTGGATGAGTACGGATATTTGTGCGCGACCGAGGGCGAAACCGAGTTCGCACACGTCCCCGATTGGTTCAGCTGGCAAAGAGATTGCGTGCGAAAAGAACTGCGCGAAAACCGCTATTTATTGGATACGGATGTGGACATTTACGTATTTTCGGATGCAAAATGTATGTATCATATCGGCGCGGGTCATCTTACCCATAGCAAAGAGGGCTTTCATCTGACCGACGCGCGCGGCGAGTTGGATTACACACACCGCCCGGGTGCCACCTACTCCCTCAATGCGGATTTCAACTGGTACGAGCTGGGGGATGTAATCTCCTTCGGCACCAATGCCATCACCTACTACTGTCTGCCGCAAGGCACGGGCGATTGCGTGTCCAAGGCACGCCTTGCCACTGAGGAGCTCTGGTCGCTGCTGCAGGAAGAAAAAAAGACTGTACACAAATAAAAAAGAAGGACGCAAGGCGTCCTTCTTTTTTATTTTTCTTATACCGTTGCGGGCTCTTTTGCAGTCTCGGCGGCTTCCGCAGCAGCCTCCTGGGCAGGTGCCTGTGTCTTTACAGCGGGCACAGCAAAGCGAATGGCACCAGGGCAAATCTCAATGGTGAAATCGTTCTTATACACGATCTCGCCGTCCAGTGAAAACGCAAAGCCCTCGGGCGCCTGCACGTGCACCGACTTGCCGCGGCGGTAAGTAATGTACTTCTGAAATCTGGGATCATCCAAGTGCCGACCCTCTTTATAGGGTGTAAGCAGCTTGACAAAGGTAAAGCGGGAAATAGGCGTTACCAGGCAAACCTCCAGAAGTCCGTCGGTATTATCCGAGCGGGGCGCACAGCAGAACGCGCCGCCCACATACTTGCCATTTGCCACGGTGCAAAGCAGCATCTTGCCGTCGTTGAGCTGCTCGCCATCCACGGAAACGATGCACTTGTTCTTCATCGCGGTCATCAGCGCCTTCACAATACCCGTGGTATAGGCGTGCTTGCCGCCGATCAGCTTCTTGTGCTTGACCGCGATCATCGTCTTTGCCACCTCGGTATCAAAGCCGAAATTCGTCACGTTCAGCGAGTAGCGGTCGTCAATACGCATAATATCAATGGGCTGCTCCTCGGCTGCGATCAGCGCGTCCACGTCAAGGAAGGGCTCGGAACCACCGTAATACTTCACGAAATCGTTGCCGCTGCCGCAGGGGTAAACGGTCATCGAGGCATTTGGAAAGCCCACAATACCGTGCAGCACCTCATTGGCAGTGCCGTCACCGCCACAGGCGTAAAAGCGCAGCTGCTCATCCGGCTCGGCGGTGCAACGCTCCTTGATGTACGTAGTTGCATCGCGCTGTGCCTTTGTGAAATAGAATTCGTACGCAAGCTTGCCGTCATACTCCTTCATCTTTTCCTGAAGAGCCTCAACAGCAGCTTTGGAGTTGCGACCCGCAGCGGGATTATATACAAAAATATGCTTCATAGTGTCCTCCCTGAAAATCATATATATACATTGTATCACAACTCCGCAGAATTTGCAAACACCATTTTTCTGTTTTTTTGACTTTTTGCATTTTTCACTTGCCAAAAAAGCGTTTTTTTGCTATAATATCAAATAATGTTTATCCTTTTTTTGAAAGGAGGAAAAATGCAATGCCTTCCTTTACCAAGAAAGCCATTATGGACACCTTTTTGCGTCTGATGGAGAAAAAGCCGCTGGAAAAGATCACACTACGTGACCTTGTGGACGAATGCGGGATCAACCGCAATACCTTCTACTATTATTTTCAGGATATCTATGCAGTGCTGGAGGAATTCTGCGATCAGACCGTGCAGGAGCTGCCAAAGGATGGCTCGATTTTCGACACCGTTTCGGCACTTTATGCAAGAATTGAGCAATTTGTAGCTACCCATCACCGCGCGGCAAGAACGCTTGCCTTCTCGCTTGGATTTGAGGGATTGGATCGCTATTTCGGCGAGCGATTTGAGCCGCTGATGGCAACGATCATTTCTCAGAAGTACGGTTTTACCCCCTCCAAAATTTTCCTTCGTTTTCTGCGTCACGGTCTTATCGGTCTTGGACTTTGTATCCTGCGGGGTGAGAAGCTTTCCGACGATATTGAGGCGGAGCTGCACCATCTGCTTTCCCTGCCACCCAGACAAAATCAGACAAATTCCGGGAATTGACCGAATGAAAGAAAGGGCATATTCTTATGAAAAAGCTTGATATCGTAAAACAAACGCGTGTCATTCACGTGGTAACCTCGCTGCTCTTCGGGCTTGCGGGCATCTTCCTTTTGTCCTGGCCCGAAATTCAATCGCTGATCAGCCGCTACCTCATCGGCGGATGCTTTATTGCGCTGGGCGTCGGTCGCCTGCTCGGCTATTTTTCCAACGACCTTTATCGACTTGCCTTCCAGCACGATCTGGGCCTCGGTGGCTTTTGCGCCGTGTTCGGCGTGCTTTGCATCATCAGCCCCGACAGTATTCAGATTGTTCTTCCCTACACCATCGGTGTGTACGTGCTGATCGACTCGCTGCTCAAGCTGCAGACCGCCTTTGATGCCAGAGCCTTTGGCATGAAGCATTGGATCGGACTGTTCCTCTCTGCCGCGCTGCTTTCCGCCTGCGCGATCACCCTGATGATCATGAAGCACCAGATCGACATTCCCATTCTCGTTCCCATCGTGCTGATCCTGCACAGCGCCGAGGAGATCTGGAACACCCTTGGCACCGTGCGTGTGCGCGCCAAGAAGGCGGGACGCTTTGAGGAGCTGCTGTAATCCCGTTTCGCAAAAATGCGATAAAATCCCCCACCGTTGTGGGGGATTTTTGCTTTTTATTGCAAATTTGCGCTTGACACACGCAGGTAAAATCCGCTATAATATAAGTGTAAAAATCTTGAAAAAGGAGAACGATATGGCAACCAAAAAAACAAGCACCCTTGACGACGCTATGGAAAAGGGCGAGCGCAAAGCGAAGCGCACACTCAAGAAAAAAATCAAAAACCTTCACCCCCTCACGAAGGTACTTGCCGTGCTGTTTTTGATCATCGGCATCGCCGCGGGCGTATTTGCTTGCAGCTTCCTTTCCAGAAACGATCGCTTCGTGCTGACGGGCAGCACGCAGATCTCGATTGATGCGGGCACCTCTTACGTCTACGCCGAGGAGGGCTATGAGGCGGTCGCCTTTGGCCTCAATTGTGCCGGCAAGGTACAGGTAGAGGCAAGCAAGGGTATCACCACCGATGCAAGCGGCAATTTCGTGATCCCCGCAGAGGAAGGGATCTATACCCTTACCTACACAGTAAACAGCTTGAAATTCAACGGTAAACTGGGTGGCGAAAAGATCCAGCGCATCCGTGTGTTTATCGTAGATGCAGCAGAGGAGGATGGCAGAAATGGCTAAGAGAAAAAAGAAGTTTTCCAAGGCGTTAACGATATTCCTTTGCATCACCACATTGATCGCGGGCTGCGCCCTTGGTGTACTGGGTGCCGCTGCCTACCACGCCGCTACCTTCAAAAGCGACGTTGCCCCCAAGTCTCTCGTACAGGGCGAGATGCAGATCCATTTCCTGGAGCTTGGCAACAAGTACACGGGTGATTGCACCTACATCAAGATCGGGGACGTGGACATTCTGATTGACGCTGGCTCCAAGACCTCCAGCATCTCCACCATCGCGAATTACATCGACGATTATATCGGCGAGGACAACAAGCTGGAATACGTGATCGTCACGCACGCGCATCAGGATCACTATGCGGGCTTTACCCAGCGCGACGGTAGCCTTTTCGATCTGTTCGAGGTCGGCACGATCATCGATTTTGCCAAAACCAAGCAAGAGGATAAGGGCACCTCGAACATGTACGGTCGCTACCTGTTGGAGCGCGCCGATGAAATCGCGGCAGGCGCCAAGCACTACACTGCGGCATATTGCATTGAAAATGACATGGCCGTATTTGACCTTGGTGGCGGTGCCACGATGACGATCCTGGACAGCTACTACTATTACAACGAAGCAGAAACCGAAAACGATTATTCCGTCTGCACCCTTTTCACCTACGGCGATTACAATTACCTCTTCACGGGCGACCTGGAGCACGAGGGCGAGGAAAAGCTGGTGGAGATGAACGAGCTGCCCGAGGTGGATCTGTACAAGGCGGGTCACCACGGCTCCAAGACCTCCAGCTCGGACGCGCTGCTTTCCGTCATCAAGCCGGACGTCGTGTGCGTGTGCTGCTGCGCGGGCAGCGACGAGTACACCAAAACGAACGAAAATCAGTTCCCCACGCAAGACTTTATCGACCGCGTTGCCCCCTATACCGATAAGATCTACGTCACCACGCTTTGCACCGACAACGAAAAGGGCACGTTCCAGTCGATGAACGGCAACATCGTGGTGCTGACCACCAAGAACGGCTTGGAGATCGTCTGCGGCAGTGGCGACAATCGCGTGCTGAAGGAGTGGGACTGGTTCAAGCAAAACCGTACCTGCCCCGCGGCGTGGGCAAGTTGAACACGCAAAAAGGGGTTCTGCCAACGGCAGAGCCCCTTTTTGACAAAAAAAGAATATCATTTGGTCGAAATTGCACATTCATTATCCTTGTTTTGTGATATGATAATGCCGTAACGATCAAACCAAACACGGAGGCCATTATGGTAAACGTCAACGATTTTTTAAAGCAAAATGATAA
>JAZRFS010000076.1:0-15336 GCA_045643765.1 Eubacteriales bacterium | reverse complement strand
AGCGCGTACTACACCGCGGTAGTCACGAACGCCTACCGTATGGCGATCGACGCGTATCTGCGCGATCCCGACGCTTACGCCTTTGACGAGGCGTGGTACCGCGAGGTGGAAAGCGTTTCCCACCGCGCGTACGCCACGGGCTTTTGGTTTGACGACCCCAAAAAGGAGCCCCAGCTTTGCACCGAGAACGGCTATATCCGCGAAAAAGCGTATTTTGCCACCGTGGTAGAGCGCGGCAACGCGCCCGCGGGACTTGAAGAAGAAAACGAGCGCGGCGTGCTTTGCCGCTTGCGCCAGCGCAACAAGGTGTCCAAGGGTGAAAAGGCTGAGCTGCTCACCCCCTCGCGTGTCGGCATTCCGCTTGTAGTGGACGAGCTTTACGACGCAGAGGGCACCCCCATCGAAAGCGCCCCTCACCCCCTGATGGAGTTTTACACAAGACTTCCGCACACCGCCACCGCAGGTGACATTTTACGCGCGGGAGAATAAAAAGGACGTATAACGGTATGAGAAATCAACAATTGGCAGATATGATGCGCCCCGTCGATTTCGACGGGATCGTGGGTCAGCAGCACCTGTTTGGCCCGCGCGGTGCCGTGCGCCGTATGGTGGAAAGCGGTCGCATCACGAATATGATCTTCTTCGGCCCTCCCGGCACGGGAAAGACCACAGCAGCTTCGGTGATCGCGGCGCGCTCCGGGATGGAGTTCCGGCGCCTGAATTGCACCTCGGCATCGCTTGCCGACGTCAAGGAGGTGCTGTCAGAAACCTCGAATATTTTCGGCTCAGGCGGCATATTACTCTATTTAGACGAGTTGCAGTACTTCAACCGCAAGCAGCAGCAATCGCTCTTGGAGTATATGGAGGACGGGCGCATCACCCTGATCGCCTCCACCACCGAAAATCCGCATTTTTACATCTACAACGCGATCATCTCGCGCTCCTCCCTTTTTGAGTTCAAGCCCGTGGCGCCCACCGAGATGCTCCCCGCGCTTTCCCGCGCCCTTGCGCACCTCAACGAGGAAAACGGTACCGCCATCACCGCCGACAACGAGCTGCTTTCCTATATCGCAGCCCAGGTGCGCGGCGACGTACGTCGCGGCATCGTGCTGCTTGAAAACGCCTACTTTGCCGCAGGTGAGGAGGGCATTACCCCCAGAACGGGTGCAATTACGCGCGAAAACATCGAGGATTTCCACGTACCCGTCGGCAACTTCACCGATGACACGCACTACGATCTTCTCTCCTGCCTGCAAAAGTCGATCCGTGGCTCCGACCCGGATGCCACCGCCTTTTACGTGGCAAAATTATGCGCCGCAGGCGAGCTGATCTCGCTGTGCCGTCGCTTGCAGGTCATCGCCAGCGAGGACGTGGGACTTGCCTATCCGCAAGCTCCCGTCATCACGCGCGCTTGCTGTGAAAGCGCGATGGAGCTCGGCTTCCCCGAGGCGCGTATTCCCCTCATTAACGCCGCCATTATGCTGGCGACCGCACCCAAATCCAACACCGCCTACGAGGCAATGGCTGCCGCGATGGCGGACGTAGAGGCGGGCAAGGGCGACGTAGCCCCCGTGCATCTGCAATCCCCGCTTTTCAAGGGATACAAATACCCCCACGATTACACCGGCAACTTCGTGCATCAGCAATATTTGCCCGACGATCTGCGCGGGCGGACGTACTATCATTTCGGAGAGAACAAAACCGAACAGGCTGCCGCCGCCTACGCAAAAAAAATCCGCGAGGAGGGTGGAAAGCCGCGCAAATGACGGGGCGCGCCCCGTAGAAAGGGGTTTTCTTGCTTTCCGCACTTTACGCCGCGCTTTTCGGGATCTTAGAGGGCATCACCGAATGGTTGCCCATCTCCTCCACAGGGCATCTGATCCTACTGGATCATTTCCTTGTTTTCCCCGCACGTCCCACATTTTTTGAGCTTTTCGAGGTCGTGATCCAGCTTGCCGCGATCGCGGCGGTGGTGGTGCTTTTTTGGAAAAAGCTCAACCCTTTTGAAAAAGAGAAATCGCCCGCCGAGCGCCGCGACACGTGGCGTTTGTGGGGGCTTGTGCTGCTCGCCGCGCTCCCCTCCGCCGTGATCGGGCTCCTGCTCGATGATTTTTTAGACGAGCATTTGTTCACCCCCCTTGTGGTGGCGTGCGCGCTGATCTTTTACGGTGTGGCGTTTATTTTGCTTGAAAAAAGCCGAAAACTCGCACCGTCCGGCGGGATAATCACGAAAAAGATCGCCTTGGGCATAGGCTTTTTTCAAGTACTGGCACTCATCCCCGGCACCTCGCGCTCGGGCGCAACGATGCTGGGCGGCACGCTTTTGGGGCTTTCCCGCACGGGTGCCGCAGAGTTCTCCTTTTTTCTCGGTATCCCGACGATGCTCGGCGCCTCCGCACTCAAATGCGTGAAATTCTTTTTCGAAGGCAATCTGCTTACCCGCGAAGAAGCACTGATGCTTGCCACAGGAGCGCTTGTTTCCTTTCTCACCTCACTGATCGTCATTCGCTTCCTTTTAAATTTCGTCAAGCGCCACGGCTTCACGGGATTTGGCATCTACCGTATCGCGCTTGGCGCTGCGGTGTTGTGGTTTCTTAGGGGAAGCTTTTGAAAAAAGTTTCCCCTATAACCCCTTCAAAACCTTTTGGATAAAGGGAATTTGTCTCACGGGGCGTCGGGGTCGTCGCCCCCTACAATAAAACTGCTCACAGCCGCGCTGTCAGATGTAACTCTTTCAAACATCCTCACGAAAGGATAGGTAACCCTATGGAAAAACTGAAGATCGCCTATCCCGTCATCGTGGAGGGCAAATACGACCGACTGCGCTTGCTTTGCGTGATGGAGGGGCAGATCCTCACGACCGAGGGCTTTGGCATTTTCAAGCAAAAGGAAAAGCTCGCACTTTTGCGCGCGCTGGCGGCAAAATCACCGCTTATCGTGCTGACCGACCCCGACGGGGCGGGCAAGCTGATCCGCGCACACATCGGCTCTGCCGTGCCCAAGGATCGCATTATTCCCCTTTACGTACCGCAAATCGCGGGCAAGGAAAAACGCAAAGCGGATTTTTCCGCCGAGGGGTTTCTTGGCGTTGAGGGGCAGGAGCAAAAGCTGCTTTATGACCTGCTTGCCCCTTTTGCGGGCGAGATCCCCGAGCGAGAAAAGCTCACCAAGACCGATCTGTTTGAATACGGGCTCACGGGTGGGCAGAACAGCGCGGCGCGGCGCGATGCGCTGGCAAAAAAATTCGCACTCCCCGCCGGTATGACCCCGAACGCCTTGCTTGCCGCCCTGAACGTGATCGCCACGCGCGAGGAATTTCAAAACGCGGCAAAAGAGATCTCCGTATAAAAAAGCGTCTTGCGCAAGACGCTTTTTTTCTTTCCGCTTGCAAAACTTCACAATTTGTGGTATAATATATATAATTATGTAATTTCAAGGAGAACATCATGGATCAAAATCTGGAAAAGGCTCCCGCACAGCGCAGCTCCTTTACGGGAAAGATCGGCTTCGTGCTTGCCGCCGCGGGCTCTGCCGTGGGTCTTGGCAACATCTGGCGCTTTCCCTATCTCGCTGCAAAATACGGCGGCGGTATCTTTCTGCTGACCTATATCATTCTGTCCCTCACCTTCGGCTTTTCGCTGATGATCGCCGAGATCGCGATCGGACGCAAGACGAAATCCAGCCCCATCAACGCATTCAAATCGCTGGACAAGCGCTTCGCGTTCCTCGGTTATCTCGCTGCCATCATTCCCGCCATCATTCTCCCCTACTATTCCGTCATCGGCGGTTGGGTGATGAAATATTCCTTTGGTTTCCTTACGGGCAAGGGACAAACAATGGCAGACACCTCCTATTTCGGTGGATTTATCTCCCAAACGGGTGAGCCGCTGCTGTGGTTCTGTCTGTTCATCGGCATCACCGCCGTGATCGTACTGCTTGGCGTGAAGAAGGGCGTGGAGCTTGTCAGCAAGTTCATGATGCCCGTGCTAATCGCGCTGATGGTCTTCATCGTGATCTACACCCTTGCCACCACCGATGGTGCGGGAGCGGGCGTAGCATACTACCTCAAGCCCGACTTTTCCCATTTCTCCGTGATGACCGTGGTCGCCGCGATGGGACAGCTGTTCTACTCGATGTCGCTGGCGATGGGCATTATGATCACCTACGGCTCCTATATGAAAAAGGAGATCAGCATTGAAAAATCCGTGCATCAGATCGAAATTTTCGACACGGGTATTGCCATTCTCGCGGGTCTTCTGATCGTTCCTGCCTGCTATGCCTTCAACAACGGTGATCCCGCCGCACTCGGTGCGGGTCCCGGTCTGATGTTCGGCGTGTTGCCCCAGGTCTTTGCGCGTATGCCCGGTGGCAGCGTCATCGGCTTTGTGTTCTTTATCACCGTGTTCCTCGCGGCGCTGACCTCCTCGATCTCGCTGATGGAAACCGTGGTTTCCACCATTATGGACAAGTTCCACCTTGACCGCAAGCTCTGCTGCCTCATCGTCATCGGCATCTGCCTGCTGCTCGGCATTCCCTCGTCGCTCGGATACAGCGCGTGGGCAAGCTTCAAGGTGCTCGGTATGCAGATCCTGGATCTGTTCGATTTCGTTTCCAACAGCGTAATGATGCCGATCCTCGCCTTCATCACCTGCATCTTCGTGGGCTATATCCTCAAGCCCCATGCCGTTATCGAGGAAATTGAATGCTCTGGAAAATTCACCCTGAAAAATCTGTTTGTGGTGATGATCCGCTACGTGGCGCCCGCGTGCCTTATCGCCGTGCTTGTTTCCTCTGTACTGAGCGCGT
The DNA here is from genome assembly GCA_045643765.1 of Eubacteriales bacterium. Lineage (GTDB taxonomy): Bacteria > Bacillota > Clostridia > Oscillospirales > CAG-272 > Firm-07. The sequence continues at coordinate 10,530 of JAZRFS010000076.1, read as the reverse complement.
TCGGCGTGATCACCATCTGAAAGCTCTCTCAACCGCTTCCCTCGCTTTTGCGGCGGGAAGCGGTCTTTTTCCCCTACAACTCAACAAGCGGTTGAGTTTTAAAGGATATAGCACAAAAAGAACTTGAAATTTCAACGAAAAAGAGATATAATAAAGACAGTAAAAAAAGGAGGGCGCGTATGTACCGGATTTCACAGCTTGGCGTTAATATCCGCCATTTTCGCAAAGCGCGCGGCTTTACGCAAGCAGAGCTTGCCGAAAAGCTCTTTGTGACGCCGCAAAATATCTCCAAATGGGAAAACGGCGCTTCTGCGCCCGGCGTGGAAAACCTTTGCCTGCTCGCCGAGGTGCTGGGTGTGAGCACAGACCGTCTGCTTGGCAGCGAGAACGCTGTGCACGGCAGAGTGATGATCGGCATTGATGGCGGCGGCACCAAAACCGAGTTCTGCCTGTTTGACGAGCGCGGCAACGTCCTCGCGCGGGAAAAGCTGGGCGGTACAAACCCCAACATTTACGGTGTGGAGGGCACGATCGCCACGCTCAAAAAAGGAATTGATGCCCTGACGGTACGGGAAAACGGCATTTGCGCCATATTCGCAGGGATTGCCGGATGCGGTGTGGAAAGCAACCGCCGCGCGGTGCTCTCTGCCCTGAAAAAGTCGTACCCCGGCGTGCGCATCGAGATCAAAAACGACGCCTACAACGTCATTTACAGCACCGAGCATTTTGAAAGATGCCTGATGGTTATCATGGGCACAGGCTCGGTCGTATTTGCCAAAACGCCGGAGGACTTTCACCGTCTTGGCGGCTGGGGCTATCTGTTTGACAACGGATTTAGCGGCTACGCCATTGCCAGGGACGCCGTGATGGCGGCGCTTGCCGCCGAGGACGGTTCGGGAGAGCAGACCGTTCTGCTGGGCATGCTGAAAAAGGAGCTGAACGGGGGTATTTTTGAAAATATTCCAAAACTGTATGCCGCCTCACAGGATGCACTTGCCGCCTATGCCAAGCTTGTATTTGCCGCCTGCCGTATGGGTGACAGTGTCGCCGCCGAAATCCTGCAAGCGCGTGCCGAGCAGCTGCGACACCTGCTTACGTGCGCTTCGCGGGACTACGATACGGGCACGCACGTCATTCTGGCGGGCGGACTTTCCAACGAACGCGACGTTGTGCTTCCCCTTTTGGATTGCGAAAAATTCACTTACGAGATCCCCGCACTCCCCCCCATCTTTGGCGCGTGCCATTATTGCGCCCGTATGATGGAAGAGCCGCCTGCGGATTTTGCCGACAGCTTTGAAAAAACATATCACGAGATCACGAAGGAGTAAGGATAATGCTGAAAACAGAAATGAGAAACCCTTATACGATGCATTTTGATACGATGAGCTCTGCCGAGCAGGTCGCGGCAATGTGCCGCGAAAACGCGAACGCTGTCGCCGCCGTGGAAAAGGCATCCCCGCAAATCGCAAAAGCCATTGACGCCATCGCCGCAGCATTCAACGGCGGGCACCGTCTGTTCTTTATCGGTGCAGGCACCTCGGGACGGCTTGGCGTGCTGGACGCCGCTGAGTGCCCCCCCACCTTCGGCGCATCTCCCGATATGGTGCAGGGTATCATTGCGGGCGGCATGGATCGTATGTTCAGCGCGAGTGAAAACGCTGAGGATAAGGGAGAAAACGGTGTAAAAGACGTGCAAAACGCGGGGATCGCCGCGGGTGACGTACTGGTCGGCGTGTCCGTGGCGGGCGGTGCCGCCTACGTGGTGGGCGCACTGAACGAGGCGCGGGCACGCGGCGCAAAGACCGTTGCGCTGACCTCAAACTTCGACACCCCCATTGAAAAATGCGCGGATATCGCCATCATCACCGACACGGGTGCCGAGGTCATCACGGGCTCGACACGTCTCAAAGCGGGCACCGCACACAAGATGGTGATGAATATGCTGACCACCTGCGCGATGTCGCAGACGGGTCGTGTGTACGAGAATATGATGATCAACCTGAAGCCCAGCAATATCAAGCTGCGCGCTCGCGTAATCCGTATCACGTGTGCCATTCTGGATTGTGACGAAGAAACCGCCATCGCAAGACTGGAAGCAAACGACTGGAACATCCGCCGCGCGGTGGAAAAGTGAGAATAAAAGAAAGACGTGGGGGACCTTTTGCAAAAGGTCCCCCACTTTCCCTTTCCGAAGCCTTCAGGTAAAAAGGAAGAATATGCCGCCGCGCGATAGTCAAAAACGCAAAAATGTCGCATTATTTTTTCTTGATATATGTTGAAAAGGTAAAAAAAGTATGATATAATGATGAAAGATGGTGTACGGGGCGCGATATTGCCGCCTTGCACGATCAAAACAACAAATTCAGGAGGTTTTCATGAAGAAGTTCGCAAAGCTTCTGGGATTTGATCCCGTAGAGAAGCAAACGAGTGTCAGAACTGAGATCATCGCAGGTATCGTTACCTTCCTTGCCATGGCTTACATTCTGACGGTCAACCCCAATCAGATCCTGTACGGTGGCACGGCTGATCCCAGATGGTCGTCGCTGTTTATCGCAACCGCCTTCGGTGCGATCATCGGCACGCTTCTGATGGCTTTCCTTGCCAAGATGCCCCTTGCACAGGCTTCGGGTATGGGTCTGAACTCGCTGGTCGGCAGCATCGTCGGCGGCGGTCTCGGCTTCTACGCCTACAATTTCAGCTTCTCGCTTGGTCAGGCATTTATGATGGTTCTGATCTCGGGCGTGGTATTCCTGCTTCTGTCTGTCATCTCCATCAAGGGTAAAACCTTCCGCGAGCTGGTATTTGACGGTATGCCCGTTCCCGTACGCACCGCAATTTCCGTCGGTATCGGTCTGTTTATCGCCTACATCGGTTTCCAGAACGCAGGCGTGATCGTTGCCAACCAATACACGCAGGTCGCACTTGTCGACTTCACCAACTGGGAGGTCTGCAAGCCCGCTATCGTGGCTCTGATCGGTCTTTTCCTCATCGCCGTGCTGGACAAGCTGAACGTCAAGGGCTCCGTGATCCTTGGCATTCTGGGCGCCACCATCGTCGGCATCCCCTTCGGTGTGACTAACGTCAAGGTCATCACCGGTTCTGAGGGCGTTTCCTGGAAGTTCTGGGAAAACTTCTCCAACTTCTTCAGCGGTGGCGAGAGCAGCGTATTCGGCTCCTTCACCTCCGTGTTCTCCGAGGGCTTCCCTGCAGGTTCCCTGTTCACCGTGATCATGCTGATCATCACCATGTGCATGAGCGATATGTTCGACACCATGGGCACCATCGTCGGCTGCTGCAGCGGTAACCGCGTGCTCTCCGACGAGAACGATAAACCCCACAACTACGGCAAGATCATGATCGCCGACTCTGTGGCAACCTGTGCGGGCGCTATGCTTGGCACCTCTACCGTCACCACCTTCGTAGAGTCCGGCGCCGGCGTTTCCGCGGGCGGTCGTACCGGTCTTACCGCTTTCACCACCGCTTGCATGTTCCTTCTTGCCATCTTCGCAATGCCCCTGTTCGCGATGATCCCCTCCGCTGCCACCGCAGCAGCTCTCATCTACGTGGGCGTGCTGATGATGAAGCACAACGTCAAGAATATGGACCTGAGCAACGCGCTGAGCGCAACCACCGGCTTCCTTACCGTTGTCGTGATGGTGCTTTCCTACTCGATCACCAAGGGTATCGGCGTAGGTATGGTCGCTTACACCGCAATGTCCGCTATCGCTTACGGCGCAGAGTGGATCAAGTATGCATTTGCGAAGAAGAACGAAACCGAAGAGCAGCCCGCAGAAAAGCCCGTCTGGAACGTTTCCATCGTGGCACTTGTCGTGACCGCCCTGTTCCTTGTTTACTTCTTCGTTCCCGTCGTGTAATCTACCCGTTCGGGCACCAAACAAAAAAAAAGAGCCGCAATTGCGGCTCTTTTTTTGTTGTTTTGTTTTATCTTTGCGTGAGGGGGCACTCGATCACGCAGCGGTGCACCGTGGTGGGACGGTAGGAAAGGATGCGGTCTGCCTTGCCCATCGCGTCGGCAAGGTTTTCCTCGGTGATCTCGGCGGGCACCGCAAAATCACTGTCAGAGCCCGTGTACTTGTGTCCTTCCACGCCGCAAAGCGCGTACTTTTTCGACCAGTCGCACGCCTTGCCGTCGGTGGGGATCCACTTATAATCCACCCCGTTCAGGGTGATATTTACCTTCTTCTCTGCGCGCAAGGCGTTTGCGGGGCATGCCTTGATGCACCGATCGCAGCCCTCGCAGGTGCACTTGCCCGTAGCACCCTTTGCCTTGACAACCTCGTCAAGGGGCGCATCGGTCACGATGGCGATGAAGTCCTGGCTGAAGCCGTGCTCCTCGGTATAGCACATACCGTTCACGGTCAACTGACCAAGCCCTGCCTCAACGGCCTCGAGCTGATTGCAGAACGCGTCGGGCAGCGCGCCGCGGGGCGTGCCCATATCGCCGCCGATGCCCGTGAGGTTATAGGTGGCAACGGCGCGGTAGCCCTTGCCCTGCAGATACTTGATCACCTTGAAGGAGGAGTATGCCAGCTCAAAAGTGGTTTCATACTTGGAGTACATGTACGGACCCACGGCAAAGGCGGGGGGCTTGATGGTCATCTTCTGCACGATCTCGGGATAATGGACGCCCATCATAATGACGTTCTGTGCGCCCTCAAGCAGATCGGCGGGCTTTTGGATCTTTCTTGCCAGCGTTCTGGACTGGGGCTCGAAAATATGGAAACGGGGGGTCTTGGAGATCATATCGATGATGCTCTCGCCACCCTTGATCGGGATCAGCTTCTTAGCCAGCGCATCCATACGCGCGGCGGGCACCACAGCGTAAAGCTCGCTGCCCTCGCGGTCCATCAGATCGCAAAGGTTTTGCGTGAGCGTCTTCTTCTGATGCTCAACCGGCTCGTTGAGGTTGTAGTATTCGTAGCGGGAGAAGGGGGCGGTGCTAAGCAGGATCTCGGTCACGGTGACCTCGTCCTCCTTTTCCTCAATGCCTGCTGCTGCAAGGTACGCCGCTTTATCCACCTCGGGGCTGTTGAGCGTCTTGTAGCCGTAATCGTCGATGATGCGGGAAGCGTCCAGACGTGCAAATCCGGAGAAGTGCGCAAGCGCCGTCTGCTCGGCGCTGATGGTGCCGAAGCCCTCGTTGCCGTAGCCGTTGCGCGCGTTGATCTTGTCGCCCTGCGCCTGTGCGGACTTTTTGCAGGAGATCGTCATCACCACGGCGCCGCGCGCGTACTCGTACGCGCTCTTTGCACCGAGAGCTTCCACCGTCTTCTCGTCAAGGAAGACCACGTTGTCGATGCTGTAACGTCCCACGAAGTCCACCACTTCGTCGTAAAGGCGTCTGTGCACGGGCAGCGCTGCGTTGGCAACGCTGTGCTTGATGCGCATCGGTGCCGAGGTGTGCGCGCCACCGTCGCTGCGCAGGTGCTTGGGCAGGCAGTACTTCACGCAGCAGCCCATCTCGCCGCCGCGCATACCGTACTTGTCCATATACTCAAGGATCACCTTCTCGTTCACGACCTCGGGGATCTCCAGATCAAGGTCGAGATCGAAATGCTCTGCCCACGCGCAGCGCCAGAGGTTCTTGTTGGCAAACTTGAATTCTCTGCCCTCTACCGTGATGCTCTTGGTGCCGTTGCATTCCTTGCGGTACGCGTCGGTGGGGCAATGGCGGATGCACTCGCCGCACATATCGCACAGCTTTTCATCATACATAGGAGTAGCGCAAAGCGGGGCGTTGGTGATGATCGAGATAAAGCGGTTACGCGGACCGTACTCGGGGGACATGGTAAGACCGTGCCAGCCGAGCTGACCGAGCCCCGCGCAGGTAGCGGCGTAGATATGCGACATATCGGGTGCGAAGATGGCGGTCATATCGCCGAAGGGGCGGTAGCGCCAGATGTTGGAGGCGGCGATCGGCACTGCCTCGTAGCCAAGGCTGTCCAGATAACGCGCCACGCGGAACGCGATGTAGTCCAGCTTCACGTTCATCACGTACTGGATCGAATAGGGACCGATGATCTGCGGATGCTCCTCGCCGCCAAGCTCGATCGCCTCGTCAAGATGGTGGATAGCACAGACCACCACGTTCGTGGCGGTGGGCAGAATGCCCTGCGGGCTCATCATAATGGGAGCGCCCGCAAAGCGGGAGATGGGAGCAACGCCAACGAGATCGGCGCCAAAGCCATAGGCACATTCTTTTACGCGTGCCGTCAGATTTCTGTTCATAGCAGGATATCCTTTCATTTACGCGTTGATCTGACGCGTTTTTTACAGTATAACATATAAAACAGGGGGGTGAAAACATCATTTTTAATCAAAAAGGTGGACTTTTTAGTCATTGTGTGCTATACTGTAAAAAACGCAAACGGAGGTGACGGAATGCTGTATAACTTTGATGAGCTTTCCTTTCAAATACTGACGATCGACAGATTTTTACACAAGGAAGGAATTTTTCACGTAAAGGAACGCCCTTATGCGGCACTTTCCTTTCGCGTAAAGGGGACGGGCAGCTTTAAAATTGGCGGCAAAAGCTTTTTCACACGCCCCGGTGACGTGTTGTTTATCCCGGCAGACGTCCCCTATGAGGTGGAATATTCGGTTAGCGAAAGCATCGTGGCAAACCTGCCGCTGTGCAACTACCCCGAGCCGGAGCTGTTCACCTTCAAAAATCAAAGCGAGGGGGCACTGCTTTTTTTACAGCTGCTATCCGATTGGCAAGCACACCACTCGGTCAATCAAGCCAAATCCGCCATCTACGAAATTCTTGAAAAAATCAGTCACGACCACAAGGCATCCGACGAAAACACCGCCTTTGCCATCTGCCTGCAATACATAGAGGAAAGCTTTTGCGATCCCACATTGGATATCACCCGTGTGTGCGAAAAAGGATTTATCAGCCCCTCCGGCCTGCAACGGGCATTTTTGCAACGCTTTGGCGTGACACCGAAGCAGTACGTGATCAAATTGCGCATGAATAAGGCGTTGCAGCTTTTGATAGAAAACAAGCTTTCCGTCAAGGAGATCTCCTTTTTGTGCGGATTTTCGGATGAAAAATATTTCTCCCGCGCATTCCGGAAAAAATACGGATATCCGCCCTCGCAGCTCCGCAACCGTATTATGATATAAGGTAACGACATTCCCGCAAGCGGCGTCGCCTTTTTCCTGATTGTTACTTTTTTGTAACTTACTTGACAAGCCCCTCGCGCGGGAGTATAATAGAGCGGTATGCCTAATATATAATAACTAAAAGAAAGAGTGACTGTTATGCAATTTCTCATCACCGTATCCATCGCCATGATGGCGGGCCTTCTGATGACGCGCTTTACCAAGCTGTTCAATCTTCCCGCCGTAACCGCTTACCTGCTGGCGGGTCTTGTTGTCGGTCCCTTCGTGCTGGGCGCGATCGACCTTTCCGCGCTGAGCATTCCCAATTTCACGCACCTCGGCTTCTCGCACGCGGATTTTGAAACTCCCGCGTTTGAGATCGTTTCTCAGGTGGCGCTCGGCTTCATCGCCTTCGCCATCGGCAACGAGTTCCGTATGTCCGAGCTGAAGCACATCGGCAAGCAGGCAACCGTCATCGGCATTTTGCAGGCCGTTGCCGCCGCCGTGCTGGTGGACGGCGCACTGATCGCGCTGCACTTTGCAATGCCCGAGATGCTTCCTTTGCCCGCCGCCATTATCCTTGGTGCCATCGCAACCGCGACCGCACCCGCCGCGACGTTGATGGTCGTACGCCAGTACAAGGCGAAGGGTAAGCTGACCGACCTTCTGCTTCCCATCGTGGCACTGGACGACGCCGTGGGTCTTGTGATCTTCTCGGTATCCTTCGGTATCGCCAAAGCACTGCAAAGCGGCAGCATCAGCATCGTATCCGTGCTGGTCAATCCCTTGCTTGAGGTCCTCCTCTCGCTTCTGCTTGGCTTCGTGATGGGTTATCTGTTCACCGTGTGCGAGCGCTTCTTCCACTCGGGCTCGAAGCGTATGGCACTTTCCATCGCCTTCGTGATGCTGACCGTTGCCCTCTCGATGCTCAAGTTTGAGATCGGAGAGGTACATATCGGCTTCTCCTCGCTGCTTGTTTGCATGATGCTTGGTACCGTGTTCTGCAATCTGTGTGATTTCTCTGCCGACATCATGGAGCGTACCGACAAGTGGACGGCTCCCATCTTCGTGCTGTTCTTCGTGCTCAGCGGTGCAGAGCTTCGCCTGGATATTCTTGCCAACGTCTGGGTTATCCTTATTGGTGTGGTCTACATCCTGTCCCGTGCCGCCGGTAAATACTTCGGTACGATGGGCAGCGCCAAGCTCACGGGCTGCGACGACAAGATCCAGAAGTATCTGGGTATCACGCTGCTTCCTCAGGCGGGCGTGGCACTGGGTATGTCTACGCTTGTTATTCAACAGTTCTCCGACGCTGCGGTAGGCACGCTGGTGCGTAACATCGTACTGTTCTCCGTGCTGGTTCTGGAGCTTGTCGGCCCCGTGCTTACCAAGTGGGCGCTCACCCGTGCCGGCGACATCAAGGAAAAGACCACCGAGGGCTTCAACCGCGAAAAGTTCCTTGCCGACAAGGCACAAAAGGAGGCTGTCGAAAAAGAGCAAAAGAACGCGGAGCTTGCGATCAAAAAATAAGTACTTTACGGCGATTGTCTGTATTTATTCACGCGTTGCACACATTTTGTTGCTATAATGTGTGCAACGCAACTATTTTGTAAGGAGATAAAAAATGCTTTCACTGCGCGATATCGTGAAAACCTATACCTCGGGTGATAGCGAGGTGCACGCCCTGCAGGGCGTCAGCATCGACTTCCGCGAAAGCGAGTTTGTGTCGATCCTCGGTCCCTCGGGCTGCGGCAAGACCACGATGCTGAACATCATCGGCGGCTTGGACCGCTACACCAGCGGCGACCTGATCATCAACGGCCGCTCCACCAAGGAGTACCGTGATGCCGACTGGGACACCTACCGCAATCACTCGATCGGCTTCGTTTTCCAGAGCTACAACCTCATTATGCACCAGACGGTGCTTGCCAACGTCGAGCTGGCGCTGACGCTTTCGGGTGTGTCCCGCGAGGAGCGCCGCGCACGCGCCATTGACGCGCTTGAGCAGGTCGGTCTTGGCGATCAGATCCACAAAAAGCCCAACCAGATGTCGGGCGGTCAGATGCAGCGCGTGGCAATCGCCCGTGCCCTTGTCAACGATCCCGATATTCTGCTTGCCGACGAGCCCACCGGCGCGCTGGACACCGCGACCAGCGTACAGATCATGGAGATCCTCAAGAAGGTTTCCGAAAAGAAGCTGATCATCATGGTCACGCACAACCCCGAGCTTGCAGAGCAGTACAGCAACCGTATCATCCGCGTGCTGGACGGTCAGGTGCAAAGCGACAGCAATCCTTATACGGTCCCCGCACCCGACGCACAGGAGCAAGTGGAGCAGACCGAGCCGGAAGAAAAGCCGAAGAAGCTCAAAACGCCCAAAAAGGCAAAGAAGGCTGCAGACGGCAAGGGCAAGCGCTCAATGTCCTTCTTCACCGCCCTCTCGCTTTCCTTCACCAACCTCTTGACGAAAAAGACGCGCACCCTGCTTGTGTCAATCGCGGGCAGTATCGGCATCATCGGCATCGCCCTCATTCTGGCGCTTTCCAACGGTGTCAATCTGTTTATCGCCACCGTGCAGGAGGATACGCTTTCCACCTATCCCTTAACCATTCAGAAGGAAACGCAGGATATGTCCGCCTTGCTTGGCGCAATGACCTCTACCAGTGACACCGCTGATTATTCGGAGTCGGGCAAGATCTACGTGGACGATTCTCTGGGCACGATGATGTCGGCTATGAGCGCCACGGTCAGCAACAATCTTGCCGCCTTCAAAACCTATATCGAGGCAAACCCCGACAAGCTGGACGGCCTGGTCAACGATATCAAGTACACCTACGACCTGGATCTTCAGCTGTTCAATATGGTCGCCGTTGACAAGGACGGCAACACCGTGCTGGAAGCGCGAGAGATCGGTATGGATGTGGTATTCGACCATATGGGCAGTGCCTTCTCCGGCATGAGTGAGCTGATGAGCATGGGCAACAGCTCCGGCAGCTCGAACGTCTTTTCCCAAATGATCAACAACCAAGACCTGCTTGACCAGCAATACGACGTGATCGCCGGTGCGTGGCCCACCGCCTATAACGAGGTGGTGCTGGTGGTCAACTCCAACAACCAGATCAGCAAGATGACGATGTATATGCTCGGCATGCTGGATCCCGCCGAGATCGAAAAGGAGCTAGCAGACCTGATGGCCGGCAATTACACGGCAAATAAGGAGATTTCCTACACCTTTGAAGAGCTTTTGAACACCAAGTTTATGCTGCTTACCACCGCCGATTTCTTTGTCGAAACAGACACCACCTACCAGACCGCCGAAGGCGAGCATCACGTGTGGGGAGATGTGCGCGAGGGCTTTGATTAAGTCGGAGGCCAAGCGGTCTTAGGAAGACAAAGTTGGTC
>JAZRFS010000075.1:0-6629 GCA_045643765.1 Eubacteriales bacterium | reverse complement strand
ATCGTGTGCAATCCGCCCTACGGCGAGAGATTGATGGAGCTGCGCGAGGTGGAAGTGCTTTACAAGGCGATCGGAGAGCAGTTTGCCAAGCTTTCCCCCTGGCAGATCTACGTGCTGACCTCGCACGAGAAATTCGAGCAGATCTACGGCCGCCGCGCCGATAAAAAGCGCAAGCTGTTCAACGGCATGATCCCGTGCTGGCTGTATCAGTTCTTTAAGCCCCAAAACTTACAAAGGAAGTGAGTATCTTGGATACGAAAAATAACGAAAAAATACGCCCTTGGTATAAGTGGGTGGTCATTTCCGCCTGCTTTTTGATGATCTTTACTTGCCTTGGGTTTGGTAGCTCGACAAAGCCCTTGATGCTCAAGCCGATCACAGAGGCGCTTGGTATCGAGCGCTCGCTGTTCTCGATCAACGATAGCTTCCGTTACATCACGACCTCGATCGTTAACATCTTTTTCGGCACCTTGGTGGCTAAATTCGGTGCAAGAAAGCTGATCGGCTTCGGCTTTTTGTCCCTGACCGGCTCAGCGCTGTGCTATGCGCTGGCACCAAACGTGTTCGTTTTGTATTTGGGCGGTATGCTGCTTGGTATGGGCTTTTCCTTTACCACCACCACGATGGTGGGATACGTTGTCAACAAGTGGTGCAAAAAGAATAAAGGCACCATTATGGGCGCGGTGCTTGCCGCCAACGGTCTTGGCGGTGCGCTTTCCGCACAGATCGTTTCCCCCATCATTGAAAGCGCATACGGCTACAAAGCCGCTTATTTTCTGATTGCCGCCATTTTCCTTGTCGTTGGCTCGATCGTTGTCGGCTTTGTGCGCGAGCAGCCGCGCGAGGGTGAAGGCGAGGTAGGGGAAAGCACCCCGAAGAAGCGCCGTGGCGATAACTGGATCGGCGTGGAAAGTGATGCCGTTTTAAAGAAGGTGTACTGCTGGGGCGCACTGGGCTGTATTTTCCTGTTTGGTATGACGCTGAATGGCATTACGGGCATTTCCGCCGCACACATGCGCGACGTGGGGCTGGATCCTGCATACGTTGCCACGGTCGTGAGCTGCCATTCGCTCTCGCTTGCGGGCTTTAAGTTCCTTTCGGGCTTTTTGTACGACCGCTTCGGCCTGCGCGTGACGGTGGCGATCTCCAGCTTGACGGGCGTTGGCGTGATGCTTACGCTTGCCTCGGTCACCAATACCACAACGGGTATGATCCTGGCGATGATCTACGGTGTATTTTCCTCGCTTGCATTGCCTCTGGAAACCGTGATGCTGCCGATCTTCGCCAGCGACTTGTTTGGACAGCGCTCTTACAACAAGATGCTTGGCATCATCGTTTCGGTGAATACCGCGGGCTTTGCCGCCGGCAGCTTGTTTATGAATATCTGCTTTGATTTGCTTGGCAGTTATCGCTCCGCGCTGCTGATCGCGGCTTGTATGATGGCGGGACTTGTGATCGCCATTCAGCTTGTTATCGCGGCGGCTTACCGTGAGAAAAAGCGGATTTTGCGGGAAGCTGCACCGCAATAAAACAAAAGGACGGAAATCTGCGGATTTCCGTCCTTTTTTATTATACTATACCGATAACGGTAAGCACGGCAATGCCGAGCACCAGACCGATCCATTGCTTGCGCGTCAGGCGCTCCTTGAAAAAGATCATGGCGGCCACGGTAGTGAGGAAGATCAGACCTCCGTTGACGATGGGGAAAAAAATATACGTTGCCATTACGTTGGGGTCGGCAAGATAGAGGTTGATACGGTTGACAGCGCCCATGGCAATACCGGAGCCGAGTGCCATCATAGCGGTGCGCGAACGGATGGGGAAGGATTGCGTATCCTTTTTGTGCACAAGGAGCTGGCCCGCAAGATTGAAGAGTGCGCACAGCGCAAACGCGATCTGCAGAAAGGGGATCTGCTCCTCGGGCTTGGCAAGCGTTTGCATGATACCGATGCCGCCCGTGAACAAAAAGGTTCCCATAGAGAGCAGGATCCAACGGAAACGCACGGTTTCCAGCTTGGAAACAAGCACCAGTGCCATCGCCACAAGCAGAAGAACGAGAAGGGGCCAGAAAACAGGGGAAGGGATTGCACCCAAAAACATACCGAAGAACGTGGGGATCAAGAGATTGCTGCCCTGAATAAACGTGGTTAGCGACATGGGACCGCAGCGCAATGCCTGCAGGCAGAAATACTGGCTTGCCGTGGTGACCACTGCGAAAACCGAGGCCATAATGACGGTGTAAAGGCTTGGCACAGAGGTGGGGAAGCACAAAAGGATCAGGAAAGAACCGAGATAGAAGATCCAGTTGAACTTGAAGATATCGCGGTCTTCCTTCAATTCCTGCTTGCTGAAAAGATTGGCAACAACCGTTTTGGCGGTCTCCAAAAAGATGCTGAAAAACAAAAGAAAATAATGCATAATGATCCTTTATATAAATGATTAGTTTGTTTCGGGCAGGTGACGGAGCACGCGTCCGCTTCTGGCGCCCGTGTGCTCGCCGTTTTCGATAACGGGAACACCGTTGACGATCACGTGATCCATACCCGTGCAGTAGCGGTTGACCTGCTCCAGCGTGGCGTGGATCTGCAATGCGTCAAGATCAAACACGTTTACGTCGGCAAAGCAGCCGACCTCCAGGCGTCCGCGTCCCGTCAGGCGGAAATGATGCGCGGGCATCGAGCCCAGCTTTTTGACGGCATCCTCAATAGAGATCACCCCAAGCTCGCGTACGTAGCGCACAAGGAAATAACAGATGGACATGTAGTTTTGAATATTCTGGTTGTTTGCCGCCAACGCACCCTCGGTGACGGTCGTGCGCGAGTCGGATTCCCACAGATAAAGCGGATCCTTGATGACAGTGTCGATCAGGGTCTGCTCGTCAAAGAAAACTGCTTGCGCAAGCACTCCGGTTGCGGTGGCGATATCCGGTGCGGACTGCAAAACGTCCAGAAATACGTCAAAGGGATGCTGTCCGCGCTCGCGGCACACCTCGGCGAATGGCTTCGTGCCGATCTCGGGCATGTGGGTGGGCTTGAGGTAAAGCAAGCGATCCCACTGTCCTGCGGCAAGGAAACGGAAATAGCGGTCGCAGTCCGCCTTGACGCGGCGGCGACCCTCGGGATCGGCAAGCGTTTTTCTTGCCGCAGCCCAACCGTCCGCATAAAGCCAGGGGGGCAGAACGGCAAGTGCCATTCCCGTGGCATAGCAAAGGGGAAGCATATCGGTGTAAACGTTCAGATGCTCCTTTTCTCTGGCATCGCGCAGCATTTGAATGCTACGCTCCAGATAGTCGTCGGGAGTGCCGTTATCATATTTTACGTTCAAATGAGAGATGTGACCGCGCACACCGTTTTTGCGGATCACGTTGAGGAATTCGTTGACGGAATCCAGAATATGCGGTCCCTCGTCGCGCATATGAGAGGTGTAGATCGCATCGTATTCCGCTACGATGCCGACAAGGCGCTCGACCTCCTCGGGGCGACAGACGTTGCCGGGGATGGACTCAAGTCCCGTGGAAAAGCCGATAAAGCCCGCTTCCAGTGCCTCACGCAAAAAACGCTCCATCACGGCAAATTGCTCCTCGGAATATTCCGTCGTATAGCATTCCGCCATCATGCGCAGATCGTTGTGACCGAAAAGCCAAGCAACGTTCATCGAGGAGCCGATCTTTTCCATCTTATCCAGTGTTGCTGCCACCGCCCCTTGCGGGTAGGTGGGACCGGGAAGATTGTAAATGCAGTCGATGCCGTCGCCCTTGGGATCGAAGGGAACACCCGTCATGCGCGTGCGACCCGTTAAACCGCAGTTGCCGACGATCTCGGTGGTCACGCCCTGGCGGACGGAGCTCTGACATTCGGGATTTCCCCAGATCGTATAGTCGGAGTGTGTATGGGCGTCAATAAAGCCGGGGGTCACATATTTTCCCGTGGCATCGATCTCGGTGGGCGCGTGTACGTCGCGCAGGGAACCGATATAGTCGATCTTATCGCCTACAATGGCGATGTCGGCATAATAAGCAGGCTTTCCCGTGCCGTCTACAATACAGCCGTTGCGGATGATGATATCCGGTGTTTTCTTGTAAAAGGGCATATTAGTTCTCCTGATATGTTTCAGTTTGCGAAAATCAGTTCTGTTTTCCGCCGTTCACAGTGACGTTGGTCAGTGTTTTATTTTGACATTCCGTAAAATCAAAGGTTCCGTTTTTCCATACGTTCAAAAAGCCTTGCGGATCGCGTACCTCAAAATTTTCCAGATGTAATTTGTTGATGCGCTCGGCGCGGAACCAGACCTCGCCGCGGCGCTCAAAGTCGCGGGAAGCAAGGGGGGCAGGACCGTCCACCATCGTGATGATCCAGTTGCGCAGCATGATATTTGACACACTTTCGGTGAAATCCGAGCGCAGATGAAAATAGCCGTAGCATTCCACGTTGAAGTTTTCCAGCAAAACGTCCTTAATCGTGGCACCCGTGCCCTCCACGATCTCAAAGGGTCTCGCGCAGCCCGTAACGGATACGTTGGAGAAGATCACGTCCTCAATATCCACGTTGCCGCTTCCGTTATAGGAGGACATCAGGCATACGGCGGGAGCGCCGCGCGTGATGGCGACATTGCTGACGCGTACGTGGCGGATACAGCCCGTTCCCACGCCGAGGCGGAAGGTACAGGAGGCGGAGCCGAGCACGCAGTTGGAGATGGTAATGTGCTCGCAGGGGTGAGGCTTGTTCTTCAGGCGTGCTTCTGCCGCGCGGATAGCGATGCAGTCGTCGCCCGTGTCAATGAGACAATCCGAGATGGTGACATAAGAGCAGCAGTCCACGTCAATGCCGTCACTGTTGAAGTTAGCGTGCGGATTGAAGGTGCGCATGCCACGGATCTGCACGTACTCACAGCCGTGCAGGAAGCACCCCCACGCGGGCTGGTTTGTGATCGTGATATTTTCCACGCGCACGCGTTTGCATTCGATGAACGCAATCAGCTGTCCGGGGCGGCAAAGCTCCTCGTCGCGCGCGGTGCGGCAGCCCTCGTTCCAGACGTAAGCGGAGTAGGGTCGAGGCTCGGAAAGGAAGAAATCTCCGTTGCCGTCCAGCGTGCCCGTGCCCGTGATGGCGACGTTTTCACATTCGTGGGCGATGATGAGGTGCTTGCCCAGCCATTTTTCGTTCTTACGGCTGGAAAAATTCTGCTCGTAGGCATCCTCGGCGTTGTAATCGTCGAGATCGTCGCTTCCTTTTAGTACACTCGCGTGTGCAAGGTGCAGCTCGATATTGTCGCGCAGCCAGATCGTGCCCGTGATGTATTTTCCGGCGGGTACGGTCACGGTACCGCCACCCGTGGCGGCGCAGGCGTCAATGGCGGCTTGTATGGCGGCGGTGCACAGCGTTTTACCGTCTGCGACAGCACCGAAATCAAGAATGTTTGTTATCATTTTTGCCATTCTCCTTGCAAAAAACAACTTCTTATTTATTGTATCACACACGCGCGCATAATGCAAGAAAAATGTGAAAAATGCTTGATTTTTTTGCATAGCAGTGCTCGTGCGCCTGTTTTTTGTGTCAAAACTGAAAATTTTAGCACTTGCAAGGAAAAAATAACAAAAAAGTTGCGTAAAGCGCTTGACAAAAGGGGAGAATGGTGGTATATTTTTATTGTGATTTTAGCACTCGCACGCTTTAAGTGCTAAAAACGACCAAAAAAAGGGGGGAGCGCAGTGGCATCACGCGAACAAGGTCTTAGCGAACGTAAAAAGCTGATCTTAAAGGCAATTGTGGAAGCACATATCCGCGACGGTGAGCCCGTCGGCTCCAAATCCCTGATGGAAAGCAGACAGCTGACCTGCTCTTCGGCGACCATTCGCAACGAGATGGCAGAGCTGGAAACACTGGGATTTCTGGAGCAGCCGCACACCTCGGCAGGGCGCGTACCCAGTAAGCAGGGCTACCGCTTTTACGTGGATACGCTGATCGAGGATTACGCGATGACCGCCAAGGACATCGCGCAGATCAATCAGCTGATGAAGATCAAAATGGCAGAGCTGGACAGCATTCTGGACAAGGCATCCCGCGTGGCGACCGAGCTCACCAACTATACGGGCTTTGCGATCAAGCCCCGTGCCCATTCGGTCACGGTCAGTAAGTATGAGATCGCACTCATTGATCCGCATAGCTTCATTTTAATTATTGTGACGGCGGGCGGCGCGGTGAAAACGCGCAATGTGATTACCGAGAGTGAGCTGGACACAGCTTTGATTTCCAAGCTGACCGTCACGCTCAATGAATTGGCAACGGGTGTCAATCTGGCAGAGATTACACTGCCTATGATGATGGAGATGGAAAGTCGCGTGGGCGATGCCGCGCTGCTTAATACCGTTACCAAGGCGATCTATGAGGTTCTCAGCGATCTGGACAGTGGCGAGCTGATGGTAAACGGCTTGCAAAAGCTGCTGCAGTATCCTGAATTCAGCGACAAGGAAAGCCTTGGCGAGCTGCTGGGGGCACTGGAGCGCAAGGAGGATATTCTCGACCTTGTGGGCGACAGCGAGGGGGACGGCGTAAACGTGGTGATCGGCGCCGAGGGGGGCGTGAAGGACATCAACAACTCGACCGTGGTCTTCAAGCCGATCAAGCGCGGCG
>JAZRFS010000074.1:0-2610 GCA_045643765.1 Eubacteriales bacterium | reverse complement strand
CCAAGCACCACGATCTTTTCCTTCTTCGTGAGAATGGAGGTGTTCTCGCCCGTGTAGGAGGAGTAGAAGTAGGGAATGTAAGCATTCGTGTGGCAGGTGTCTACCATGCGGAAGTTGGGGGTGAGGTTCTTTTCCATACGGAAGTTGTAGACCTCGATCTCATTGCACTTCCACAGTCTTGCCACGTACTTGTCGCTAAAGCCCATCTTCTTGGCGGCCTTCAGCGTTTCCAGGTCGAATACCTTGCCGCGAAGCACCTCCTCCATATCCACGATGCGCTTGATGGCTTCGAGGAAGTAGGGGGTGATCTGCGTGACCTTGTACAGCTCGTCAATGCTGACGCCGAGATAGATCAGCTCTGCAATGGCAAAGATGTTGTCGGAATGGAACTCGCGCACGTAGTCAAGGAGCTCTTCCTTGGACATATTGTCAAACTTGGCGTGATAGATGTGGTTCACGCCGATCTCCAGGGAGCGGATGCCCTTGAGCAGCGATTCTTCCAGGGTGGAGCCGATACCCATGATCTCGCCCGTTGCCTTCATCTGGGTGCCCAGCAGGTTGGAAGCCGAGGTGAACTTATCGAACGGGAAGCGGGGGAGCTTGGAGATCACGTAATCCAGCTTGGGCTCAAATGCCGCGTTGGTGTTGGCGATCTGGATCTCCTCCAGCGTCATGCCGACGGCGATCTTTGCCGTGACGCGCGCGATGGGATAGCCCGACGCCTTGGACGCGAGTGCGGAGGAGCGGGACACGCGGGGGTTGACCTCGATGAGGTAGTACTCGCCCGAGGTGGGGTGGAGTGCGAACTGCACGTTGCAGCCGCCCGAGATCTTCAGCTCGCGGATGAGCTTGATCGCGGAATCGTTGAGCATCTTGTATTCCTTGTCCGAGAGGGTCATGATGGGAGCCACGACGATGGAGTCGCCCGTATGTACGCCAACGGGGTCGATGTTCTCCATACCGCAGATGGTGATGGCGTGATCGGCAGAGTCACGCATAACCTCGAACTCGATCTCCTTATAGCCCTTGACGGACTTCTCGATGAGAACCTGATGCACGGGGGAGAGCTTGAAGGCGTTGGTGCCGACCTCAACAAGCTCCTGCTCGTTGTAGGCAAATCCGCCGCCCGTACCGCCCAGCGTGAACGCGGGACGCAGCACGACGGGGTAGCCGATGCGCTCGGCTGCAGCCTTTGCTTCTTCCAGGTTGTAAGTGATTTCAGAGGGGATAACCGGCTCGCCGATCGACTGGCACAGCTCCTTGAAGAGCTCGCGGTCCTCGGCACGCTCGATGCTTTCGGAGCTCGTGCCCAGCAGCTCAACACCGCATTCCTTCAGCACGCCCTTCTTTTCCAGCTGCATAGCCTGGATCAGGCCCCTCTGACCGCCGATGCCGGGAACGATGGCGTCGGGACGCTCCATACGAAGGATCTTTGCAATATATTCAAGCGTGAGGGGCTCCATGTAGACCTTGTCCGCAATCGTGGTGTCGGTCATGATGGTGGCGGGGTTGGAGTTGCAAAGCACAACCTCGTAGCCCTCCTCCTTGAGCGCAAGGCACGCCTGCGTGCCCGCGTAGTCGAACTCCGCTGCCTGTCCGATGACGATGGGGCCGGAGCCGATGATCAGAATTTTCTTGAGATCTGTTCTTTTTGCCATTTTCTTCTTCCTCCTGTATCTATGTCAAATTTATTATTATTCCTGCCAGATGACGTGTCCGTCGCGCACCGTGCATACACATCTGCCCCAAAGCGTTTCCCCCGTGAAGGGCGTTGCGCGCCCCATGCTTTGGAATTCGTCGGGGTTTACTTTGTAGGGCGTCTCGGTTTCCCAGATCGAGAAATCGTTGCCGAAGGGGATCTCAAATCTCTTGCGGGGTGCCACGCAAAGGGCGTCCACCACGCGCTCAAGGGGAACAAGCCCCGTTTTGACCAGCTTGGTGTAAAGCACGGGGAGCGCGGTTTCAAGTCCCACGATGCCGAACGCGCTTTTTTCAAGACCTTTCGCCTTCTCCTCGGCGGAGTGGGGGGCGTGGTCGGTTGCGATGCAGTCGATCGTGCCGTCGCGCAGACCCTCTACCAGCGCGTCGCGGTCGGCGATCGCGCGAATGGGCGGGTTCATCTTGAAGCGGCCGTCCTCCTGCAGCATGCTGTCGTCCATCACCAGGTAGTGCGGACCCGTTTCGCAGGTGATGTTCACACCCTCTGCCTTTGCCTTTCGGATGACGTCCACGCTTTCCTTGGTGGAGATGTGGCAGACGTGATATTTCACGCCGGTTTCTCTAACCAGTTCCAAATCTCTTGCGATCTGTGCCCATTCGCTTTCGGAGCAGATGCCACGGTGGCCGTTGGCCTTGGCATATTCGCCGTCGTGGATGTAGCCGCCCCGGAGCAGTTCGTTAACTTCGCAGTGGGCTACGATCATTTTGCCCAGCTTTTTTGCCCGCAGCATGGCTTGACGCATCATATCGTCATTCTGGACACCCCGGTCGTCACCGGAGAAGCCGCAGACATCGGGGGCCATAGCCTCCAGGTCCGCCAGTTCCTCGCCCTTTTCACCAACGGTAATGGCACCGTAGGGGTAGACGTGGATGCAGGTGCCTTCTTCGATC
>JAZRFS010000073.1:0-11471 GCA_045643765.1 Eubacteriales bacterium | reverse complement strand
TCCTTTTTCTGCAAGAGAAAGTTCAGATCCTCAAATAGCTTTTTCTCGCCAAATGCCATTGAAAGCTTTTTGACGTGCAGCACCTCGTTGCCGCTGGAAAACGCCTGCGAGAAGGAAAGTCGGATCGACTTGGGCGCCTCGCGCGGACGCTCGACGCGCTCCATTTTGGCAAGCAGCTTGAGGCGCGACTCCGCCGCGATGATATTGCGCTCGCGGTTCCACGCGCGCTGCTGTGCGATGTACGCCTCTTGGCGGGCGATTTCCTTTTGCTGATTTTTATAATGCTTTTCTGCGATCTCGCGGTCGATGCGACGTTGCTCCATCGAGGCGGTGTAGCCGCCGTTGTAAAGCTTGGCGCGCCCGTATTCCAATGCAAGCGTTTTGTTCGTCACGCGGTCAAGGAAGTAACGGTCGTGCGAGATGATCAGCACACATTTGCGATACTGCACAAGGAAGCTTTCCAAAAACAGCATTGTTTCAATATCCAGATGGTTGGTCGGCTCGTCCAACAGCAGCACGTCTGGCTCACGAGCGAGCTGACGTGCAAGCGCCAGGCGCGTGCGCTGACCGCCAGAAAGGGTATGAAGCGGCTGATTTTGTGTGCGCTCGTCAAATCCGAAACGGGAGAGGATCGAGGCACATCTGCCGCGGAATTCCAACCCTCCGCTTGCGATAAAGCGTGCATTTGCCTCGGTAAAGGCATTGGTGAGAATTTCAAACTCGCGCGTGTCGGCAAGGTGTGCCTTGTCCGCGAGCTGTTGCTCCATTTCCCACAGCTTGTGCTCGGCGTCAAGCATTTCGGGGAAGGCGGCAATCATTTGTGCAAGAGGGGTGTCACCAAGGCGTTCGTCTACCTCAAACGCGCCGTCCTGCGTCAGGATCCCAACCGTCTTATCACCCGCCAGGAAGATGCTGCCCTCGTCGGGGGTGAGCTCGCCTGTGATGAGCTTGAACAGGGTGGATTTTCCGCACCCGTTCACGCCGATAATGCCCAATTTGTCGTTATCCGCGAGGGAAAACGAGATTTTTTCCAGGATCTGCCTGGTGCCGAAGGAAAGCGACAGATCCGCTACGCTGAGTACCGTCATTGCGCCCCCTCGATCATCGCGAGCATGGCGTTCTGATCAATAACCGGCACGCCGAGCGCCTGCGCCTTGGTGAGCTTGGAGCCCGCTTCCTCGCCCGCGACCACAAAGGAGGTCTTTTTGGATACCGAGCCCACGACCTTTCCGCCCGCGGCCTTGATACGCGCGGCGGCTTCGTCACGCGTCATATCGGGGAGCGTGCCCGTCAGCACAAAGGTAAGACCCGCCAGCTTGTCATCCGTAGGGGCGGCAACGGCGTCGGTCACAAGTCCCAACTCGATCAGACGTCGGCAAAGCTCTACGTTCGGCTCGTGCGAGAAGAAATTAAGCACGTAGTCGGCGGTAATGCCGCCGAAATCTTCGATTTCAACAAGCTCCTCGCGCGTGGCGTTGAAGCAATTTTCAAGCGTTTTATAGCGTGCGGCAAGCGCCGTGGCGGCAACCTCGCCGATGCTGCGGATGCCAAGCGCGAAAATAAGGCGCTCCAGCCCCGCATTTTTGGAATTTTCAATGGCGGCGATAAGGTTACTCGCGGATTTTTCGCCCATACGCTCAAGGGAAGCAATTTCGTCTGCGCGAAGGGTGTAAAGGTCTGCTACGTTGTGGATGAGACCGGCGTTCAGCAACGCCTCGACCACCTGTGGACCAAGCCCCTCAATGTTCATCGCGCCCTTGGAGGCAAAATGCTCGATGCTGCGGGAAAGCTGGGCGGGGCAGGCGCTGTTGGTGCAACGGATCGCCGCACCCTCGTCGCCGTCACGCATCGCGCTCTCACCGCAACAAGGGCACACACGGGGCAGAAAATAGACCTCCTCCGCCCCCGTTCTTGCTTCGGGGTGAGAGGTCACAACCTCGGGAATGATGTCGCCCGCTTTTTGTACGGTGACCACGTCGCCGATGCGGATATCGCGCTCGTGAATGAAATCCTCGTTGTGCAAGGTCGCGCGGGAAACCGTTGTGCCCGCCAGGCGCACGGGAGAGAGAATGGCGGTGGGGGTCAGCACGCCCGTGCGTCCCACGGCCACGGTAATATCCAGCAGCTTGGTGCGCTTTTGCTCGGGCGGAAATTTGTACGCCACCGCCCACTTGGGGGTGTTTGTTCCTTCGCCAAGCACCGCGCGGTCGGCGAGCTTGTCGATCTTCACGACCATACCGTCAATGTCAAAGGCGAGCTCGTCACGCAATTTGCCGATCTTTTCAATGTGCGCCTCGATCTCCTCGGCGGTGGTGGCAACCGTGCGGTTGGAAAGTACCTTGAAGCCAAGCTCGGCAAGGCGGTCGAGCGCCTCTGTGTGTGTGAGCGGCGCGCGTCCGTCGGCGTAAAGGTTACCCTCTTGCAGGTTGAACACAAAAATATCCAGCTTGCGCTCGGCGGCGATCTTGGGATCTAACTGACGCAGTGAGCCCGCCGCCGCGTTGCGGGGATTTGCCATCAAAGCCTGTCCTTCCGCCTCGCGCTTCTGGTTGATCCTTTCAAACACGGCGCGGGGCATATAGACCTCGCCGCGCACGGTGAGTGTGAGGGGCTCTGCGAGCTTCATCGGGATGGTGTAGATGGTGCGCAGGTTGCTGGTCACGTCCTCGCCTATCTGACCGTCACCGCGCGTAGCACCGCCCACAAATATACCGTTTTCGTAGCGGAGCGCGACGGAAAGTCCGTCGATCTTCGGCTCTACGGAATAGGCAGCATCCTTCAAAATAGGGGCTACACGGGCGAGAAAATCGCGCAATTCCTCAAAGGAGAACACGTCCGAGAGGGAGTTCAGCGGTACCGTATGTGTGACCTTTTCAAACTTATCCAGCGCCGCGCCGCCCACGCGATGCGTGGGGGAGGCAGGGTCGTCCAGCTCGGGATGCTCGCTTTCCAATTTGAGGAGCTCCGCATACATTTTGTCGTATTCAAAATCCGAAATTTCCGGTTCGTCGTCCACGTAATAGCGCTTTGCGTGATATTCGATCTGACGGCGAAGCTTTTCGATGCGTTCTGCAATCTCTGTCATAGGAAATTCCTTTCTTTAAATAAATTACTAACTTATATTATACCATTTTATAGGGGGCTTTGTCAATTATACGGGCAGGAAAGTGTGTCTTTTTCAATAATTTTTTCAAAAAATAAGCCACTACAAGAAAAAATGTGGTAGAATATAGAAAAGACGTAAAATCGGAGAGAAATGATGAAGCTTTTGATTGCCTATGCCAGCAAGTCGGGGTGCGCCCGCGAGATGGCGACGATGCTGGCGCAGCAGCTGCCGCGCCATGAGGTGACGCTGTGTGATCTTGCGGTGGATGAGCCGGATCCCGCCGCGTTTGATTACGTTGTGATCGGTGGCTCGATCCGTATGAATAAAGCGCACAAGGCGCTGCGCCGGTATCTGGAAAAGTGCGGCGAGGCACTTGTGAAGGTGCCGCACACGTTGTTCCTTTGCTGTGCGTTTGCCGAGCATCTGGATCATTATTACGCCGTGGCGTTTTCGCGCGAGCTGCGTGAGAGTGCCGACGAGCTGATGTATTTTGGCGGCGACCTGACGCTTGCCCGCCAAAGGGGGCTTGACAAGCTGCTCACACGTATGATCCGCAACAGTATCCTGGAAAGCGAAGAAGAGGACGCCGTGCTCCCCACGCTTTTGCCTGAGCACGTGCGTACGCTTGCCGACCGCCTTAGGAAAAAATAAACTTTTTCGCAAAAGCCTGTTGACAAAACGCACACTTTGTGATACAATATGTGGGTGCTGAAAATGCACCCTATATGCCCCTGTAGCTCAGACGGTAGAGCACTTGACTTTTAATCAAGGTGTCCGGAGTTCGAGTCTCCGCAGGAGCACCAACAAAAAAGGCCCCCAAACGGGTCCCTTTTTTCTTGGTGCTCCCTTCGCGGAGGTCGAGAACTCGGGTTGCATCGCAACCCGGAGGAAGGTTGCTTGCAACCTTCACAGCAAACCCTTCAGGTTTGCGTGACGAGCCCTCCGCAGGAGCACGGGGTTTTTGCTCGCTATGTGGGGGGAACGGGTGCCTTTTTCGAGGTGGAGGAGTAAGCGTTTGCACTTTTTTGCCAACTTGTGTGCGGGTGATTGACAATGCCCGCAAAATGTGGTATCATTTTCTCGTATATGAATAAACCCAAAAGGAGTTTACTATGACTATTTTTGAACAGATCCAAAAAGCAAAGATCGTACCCGTTGTGGTACTTAAGGAGCTTTCCGATACCATTCCCACCCTGCAGGCGCTCTGCGACGGCGGTCTTCCCGTGGCAGAGATCACCTTCCGCACCGCTTGCGCCGCTGATGCGATCGCGCTTGCTTGCGAGAAGTTCCCCCAGATGCTGGTGGGTGCCGGCACCGTGATCAATGCCGAGCAGTGCAACCGCGCCATTGATGCCGGTGCAAAGTTCATCGTCGGCCCCGGCTTTTCCGCTGCCGTGGCAGAGGTTTGTGCCGCACGTAAGGTGATGTACCTTCCCGGCTGCGTCACGCCTACCGAGATCATCGCTGCGCTGGAATACGGCATTGAAACCGTCAAATTCTTCCCCTGCAGCAACTACGGCGGACTTGGCACCATCAAGGCGCTTGCCGCCGCTTTCCCCGCGGTGACCTTTGTTCCCACGGGCGGCATTTCCGAGGAGAACGTGAACGAGTACCTTGCCTTCCCCAAGATCGTCGCTTGCGGCGGTAGCTGGATGATGAAGGGCACGCCCGACGAGATCCGCGAAAAGACTGCCAAGGCGATGGCAGTGGTGCGCTGAATATCTTTTGCGCCAAAGGCGCGCTCTTTTGCTCGACGTACCCGCGTACGCCTTCGCGCAAGACCACACCTTTTGCATCAAAATCTATTCCGCGCATTTCCATCCCGCAAAAAAGAACGCGAAAGCAATTTGCTTTCGCGTTCTTTTTTTATCCAAACTCCTTCATTCCTTGGCACTCGTCCTGCAGGATCGGAGAATTTTTGTTCTTGTGCGAGAGCAGCCACGCGAACACCTCGGGGTTGCGATAGGTGTCGTTCCAGGCGTCGTGTGCGTTTTCGGGGTAGACCGTGAGCTTCGCGATACCGCCGCGGCGGTTGACGGTGTCCACCATCCGTTTGCTTTCCTCGGGAAGCACGATGGTATCCTTTGCTCCGTGGAATGCCCAGATCGGCAGGTTGACAAGGCGCGATGTCGCCCAATGCATACCGCCTCCGCAGATCGGGATCATGGCGGCAAACAAAGAGGGATGGCTCATCGCCAGCTGCCAGGCGGTATAGCCGCCCATGCTGGCGCCGCACAGATAGTAGCGCGTGGGATCGGTGAAGGGCATTGCTGCGACCGCGTGGGCAAAGCGAACCAGCGTTTCGTACTTGTCGTACCAGAAATTGTCCGTGCAATGCGGCGCCACAATAATCAGCTTGTTGTTCGAGGACTTGGTGATATCCGCAAAGTTTTGGCTTGCCTTATATTCCTCCAGCGTGATGCCGCGCGTGCCCGCACCGTGAAGCATCATCAGCACGGGATATTTCTTTCCCTCTTTATAGCGATCGGGGTAGTGCACCAGATAATTCATTCCTTCAAAATTTCCGCTTTCAAAAAACATAGATAGCTCCTTTCCGTTTCCTGTCCTTATTATAAACTGTGTGGAGTTTTTTGTCAAGTTTTTTGCTATGAACGTGCTTTTGTGCGGGGCGTTTTTTTATTGCTGCATCATCGCACCTTGCCTGTACGGTATCATTTTTCAAAGCAACGCCGTTTTGCTTTCTGTCGGCTTCGGCATGGTGCTTTTGTTGTTGCTTTTGTCTTGCAATACGCACGCGATTGTGCTATAATAAAATTTAATAAGATATAAGCGGCATTTTGCCGCGGAACGTGAGGCATACTATGACGCAGTGGGCTCTTTGGGGAACGATCGTTAATACCGTAGCGGTGCTTTTCGGTGCACTGCTTGGACTTGGCATCAGAGCACTTACAAACAAAAAACAAACAGTGGCAGAGGGGGCGGAGGCACCCGCACGTCGCACCGTAGCGGATACGATCCAAAAAGGTCTTGGACTTTGCGTGATTTTGATCGGCATTTCGGGGGCGCTGGGTGTCAAATATATGCTGGTGATGATCCTTTCCGTGGCGCTGGGTGCACTTGTGGGCGAGCTTTGTGATCTGGATGGATTGCTAAACCGCTTCGGCGCTTTTGTGGAGCGCAAGCTTGGCGGCGATCAGAAGGGAACCTTTGCACAGGGCTTTGTCAGTGCCACGCTGCTTTTCTGCGTGGGTGCGATGACGGTGACGGGTGCGCTGGAAAGTGCCTTGATGCATACGCACGATACGTATTATGCCAAGGGACTGATCGATATGGTCTGTGCCGTAACCTTTGCCACGGCATTGGGGGCGGGTGTGGTGCTTTCCGCTGTGGGCGTATTCGCGGTGCAGGGTACGCTTGTGCTGATCGCGGTGCTGGCGGGGAATGCGATCCCCGGAGTCGTGACGGGCGAAATGATTGCGGTCGGCTCACTTCTTGTGGTGGCGATCGGCACCAATCTCTTAGGCGTGACGAAGGTCAAGGTGATGAACCTGGTGCCCGCCATGTTCTTTCCCATCGCGCTTTGCCCGTTTTACGAATTGATTTTTGCTTGAAAGGAGTGCTCGCGTGACTTACCCCATCCATTCCCCCGCGACGTTTGCCTATCGGGATCATCCGCTTGAAATTCAGGCTTTTTTGCGTGATGACAGGGCAAGTGTTGTGGCGTTGTATCTGGTTTACCCCCATAACGGAGCGGAAAAACGCGTACGAATGCTCCCCGTGGACGGGTTTGCGGCACAGGAAAGCTACTCGCTTTATCAAGGCGTGCTTCCCGCCGCGGCGCTGGCAAATGAAAGCGTGGAATATGCGTTTGAACTGGACGGCAAGCGTGGCGCACACTACCGCGTGCCGCTTCACACGCGCAAAGCTCCGCCGCCCCTTGTCCTAACCGAGCTTTGCTTCCGTATGCCCAAGTCGGGCGCGTATTACGAGATCTTCAACCCTGCTCAACGCGCAGTGGACCTCTATGATTATGAAATTTTACTTGAACTGAACGGCAAGCTTGTGGGACGCAACGCTTTTTGCGAGGAGCCCCTTGAAATGATCCTGGAGGCGGGGGAATGTGCCGCAGTGCGTTTTTTGGACGCGGAGTATCTCAATAAGATCCGTGATTTTTCGCTGGATATGCCGTTGTTTCTGGATACGCTCGCACAGTATTTTCCCGATACGTGCGAGGAGCTTTCCGAGCATCCGCCCCGCGTGTTCCTCTCGCCCTGTGCCCTGATCAACGAAAACGGCACGTGGATCGACGATCCAACCTCCTTTGCCAAGCCAAATTGGCAGTCCCAACGCTACCATCTGGTACGGCGTGGTACTAACACGCCGTTGTATACCCTTTCCGCCAATTGCGGCGTAAAATATGACGACGTACCGCAGCATGCATCGTCGTTGTGGAGCGTGGATCCGCTGGATCCTGCGAAGGCGATCAAGACCGCCACGCGCCGCGCGGGTACACCTGCCGCAGCCGATGTCGCGCAGGCACTGCCGCGCTTTGACGATTTTTCCGTGCCCGCGCTTCTGCCCTTGCAACAGTGTGCCATTTCTTTCGCGGCAAGCACGCCTTGTATTGGATTTGCCGTGTTGGGCGGCGCGCACGACGCCCCCGTGCTTTTTTATCGGGATGGGGAAGCTTGGCAGAGCGCAGTATGCGAAATGGATGAGAGCGGACTTTGGCAGGCGATGCTTTCGCGTGAGTTCGTACGCAGACAGAAAAAAGAGATCTCTTACTATATCGAATGCAAAGGCGCGTGGTATACGGCGCGTCTTGGCAGTGAAATTAACCCCTTAACGGTATCGGTTCTGGATGATGCCGGCCCTGAGATTATTGCGCTTTACCCCGCACAGGGGCAGGATGTGGAGAAAGAGGAGCAGCCCCTTATCCACGCGCGCTTTTTCGACGTGGCGGGGGTGGATCTGGCTGCAAGCGCCATTTGTCTTGACGGTTTGAATGTGTCTGAGGAGGCTATTTGGAGCGAGAGTGAGGTCACCTATCGTCCCGCAAAGCCGATTGCAATGGGCGAGCACGTGCTGGAGCTTGTGCTGCGTGACAAGATTGGTAACCGCACCTACCACCGCACCGTATTTTGCTTACACGATGCTACGCAGATGCGACTTTTCACGGGTCAGGTACACAGCCATACCCGTTATTCCGACGGTACGGGCAGCCCTGCTGACGCAATGCGTTATGCGCGCGACGTGGGCAAGGTGGACTTTTTCTCTGTGAGCGACCATTGCTTTATGACCGCGAAGGATGGGATGGAAAACCGTCGCGCTCGCGCAGATGTGCTGAATGAAAACGGAAAATTTGCCACGCTTTTCGGCTTTGAGATGACGTGGTTAACGGACGGCTTCTGGGGGCATATGAACCTCTTAAATACCGATTGGTATGATTGCTCGCGTGCGACCGCGCTCCCCGATTTTTATAAAAAAATCGCCGCAGACGAAAACGCCGTAGCAATGTTCAATCATCCCGAATACCGCTGGGGCGATTTTGACAGCTTCCGTTACCATAGCAAGGCGGTGGACGATCGCGTGTGTCTTGCCGAGATCCGCGAGGCAAAGTACGACAACGCCTACGCCTTGATGCTTTCGCGCGGTTGGCATGCCGCCCCCGTGTGGAATGAGGATAACCATAAGCCCGACTGGACGACCGCCACGAAGGGGGCGGGCGTGGTATTGGCGCATACGCTTACCCGCGAAAACGTGCTGGACGCGATGCGTCGCCGTCGCACCTATTCGACAAGTGACCGCTCCACCAAGGTATTGTACCGCGTGAATGGGGAATGGCTTGGCGCACGCTTGAAAGCGCCTGACACGCTGTCCTTCGAGGTGCTGGTCAGCACCGAGAGCGAGGCGGGCATCGGTGACCTTTATCTGGTTGCCGAGGATAATATCGTCGTGGCACACACGCAGGCGGGGACGCTCAAGCAGTTCTCCTGGCGATTGAAGCTGCCCGCCGAATTTGATTACTATTATCTCAAAATCCGCAACGGCGAGGCATAC
Organism: Eubacteriales bacterium; assembly: GCA_045643765.1. Taxonomy (GTDB): domain Bacteria; phylum Bacillota; class Clostridia; order Oscillospirales; family CAG-272; genus Firm-07. The sequence continues at coordinate 2,344 of JAZRFS010000073.1, read as the reverse complement.
ACCGTCACCGCACCCGTGTTCGTGGAGGGGCGGGACGCGCTTACCTTGCGCGCACTTACCCTTGCCGACAGTGGGGAAGCGGATGCCCCCTTTGCGGTGTGTGCTGCCGTGGAAAATACAGGCGAAAAGGAGCTTGCCGACGTTACGGTGGACTTTTATCTCTCGGGCGAGGATGGCTTCTCGTTGCCGCTGCTTACGCCGATGGAAAGTGAGCAGATCGGCACGTTGAGAGCGGGCGAAACACGCACCGTTTGCCGCCGTTTTCCTGCCATCGCGGGCAAGCACCGCGTCAGCGCGGTTGTGCGCGGCAGCGCTGGCAAGCAGCATTTTGCCGATACGGGGTATACCTATTTGCCGCGCGCGATTATCAGCCGCATTTGTCCCTATACCAATGCCGAGAAAGGCGAGGAAAATCCCTTTTCGTTCGTGGAGTTGTATAATCCCTTCAGCGAGGCGCTTTCGCTGGACGGCTACGCTCTGCATCCCTGTCACGCGACGGGAACGGGGTGCAAGGCGGAGGATGTTCAGCCCCTGGATGGTTACACGATCCCCGCGCATGGCACGCTGGTGATCTGGTGCCAAAAAGATACAAGTGCACTTGAAAACAGCGATTTTAACACCCGTTATGGCACTTCTTTGGGTGAAAATGCACTTTTTTGCTCACGAAAGAAGCTGTTGCAGTACGATCATCGCGGTCACAAGCTGGATCTTTGTCAAAATGGCGTTCCTGTGGCACGCGTGTGCTACGGCACCTATTGCGGCGGCACGGTACCTGCGTGCGACGAGCAGCTCACGTATCGCTTTGCTGCGGATATTACCGTTCAAGAGGAAGGATTTACCCCTGCTGAGCGCACGCCCGTGGGTATCCCCTGCGCAGAGCAAGCGTTGCCTCTTATGAGCGCACCCTCGCGTGCAGACGAATGGAAAAATGCGCAAGAGGCGTGGAAAAACGCCCCCGCTGTGCAGGATAAGCCCGCAAAAAAGATGTCGCTGTGGCAAACCGCCGCCTTTGCGGCAAACGCTTTTTCCACGTTTAAAGAGATATTTTCTGATAAAGACTAAGAAAAGTGAGGATAACGGTATGAAGATTATGACCTTTAACACCCAGCATTGCAAGTCGTATTTGCACGACGTAATCGATATCCCGTTGATGGCGGATGCCATTCGCACCTATGAGCCGGATATCGTGGGACTTAACGAAATGTACGACAAGGGAATAAAGCCGGAGTTTACCGCACAAACGGCGGAGCTTGCCTGCCTTGCCGATTATCCGTACCATTTCTTCGCCAAGGCGATAGACTTTGAGGGTGCCAATCCTTACGGCAACGGATTTTTATCCCGTATCAAGATCGTGCACGCCGAGGTCATTCCGATCCCCGATCCCGCCGTGCGCGCTTACGATGGGTATTACGAAACGCGATGCTTGCTGAGAGCCGAGCTTGAAAACGGCGCACCGTGTTGGTCACGCATTTCGGGCTCAATCCCGACGAGCAGCAAAGTGCCGTTAACACGGTCCTGCCCCACCTGAAGGCAGAAAAATGCATTTTGATGGGGGACTTCAACGTCCAGCCCGAGGATGCTATGCTTGCCCCCATTCGTGCGCGGATGAAGGATACGGCAGATGTTTTCACCGAGCTGAAGCTTTCCTGGCCGTCGGATGTGCCCGTAGAAAAGATCGACTACATCTTCGTCAGCCCCGACATCGAGGTGATTGCCGCGGATGTTCCCGCTATCGTCGCTTCGGATCACCGTCCGCATACGGCGGAAATTACGCTGAAATAAGAAAAAAGCACCCCATCGGGGTGCTTTTTTGGCGCTTTAACCGAAATCGTGGCGGTTGCCCGCACCGCTGCCAAGCTCTTCTAATACGCAGACAATTTCCTCAATTTTGTAAAAGCACTCTTTGTCTGAAAGGGTGTTATCCTCTAAAATGCTTTTGATCTTTTGCAACGCTTGATAGCATTTCAGCTCCACCATATTCACCATCGCAGGAATGTTCGGGAAGTTGACCTCGATCCGCTCATTTTGCAGTAAATTGTATAAAATTTCTTGATACAAGTTCATAGAAAACCTCACAAATTTCTTGCATGGGGATATATCCCCTTATCAAAATAGATTATAACCCCCATAATAATAATTGTCAAGAGGGAGGTTGTAAAAATGATTGTTTTTGATAAATTGTGGGATGTTATGCGCGAAAAAGGTGTATCTACTTACTATCTGCGAGAGAAAGCCGGGATTGATAGCAAGACTGTCCGCCGCCTGCGTGCCAACGAAAATATGGAAACGAGAACACTCAATAAGCTTTGCACAGCTTTGGAATGCAAATTAGAGGATATTGCAG
>JAZRFS010000072.1:0-4963 GCA_045643765.1 Eubacteriales bacterium | reverse complement strand
CCGCACACGTGTGCGGCTTTTTTGTTACAAGCGTTTCTTACAGCAGAATAAACCCGATCACGGAGATGACAAAGCACAAAAGAACAGGCACCTCGGAAAGCGCGTCAAACATCGTATAAAGCTGTACGTCCCCTGGGATATCGCGGCGGGGCGGACGTACGTTTTGCTCCGCGCGTGCGCGGTAATGCTTGGCACAAAGCAGCGAGAAGAAAAGGAGCGCGATCAAAAAGATCAGGATCAAAAGGAACAAGAAAAGCTCGGGATTTCCCGTAAAGCTGTAAAAGGCGTTGAGGTAGCGCTGCCCAAACAGTGACGTGATATTATACAGCGCGTGGATCAGCATCGTGGCGATGAGTGAATCGGTTACGTACAAAACCAGGGTAAGTAGCACGCCTGCGTAAAAATACACGGGGAGATTAGAGAGATCAAAGTGGATCAGCGCAAAGAGCAGTGAGCCCACAAGCACGGCGCGCAAAGCACCGCGGCGGTCAAGCTCAGTGCAAATAATGCCACGGAACAAAAGCTCCTCGGTGATAGCGGGCAGAAGTGCCAGCACGGGGACGGCGATCAGCGCCTGCAGTACACCGTTGGGGGAGGCTGCTTCAAAGGAGGAGGAGCTGTTGCCGATGGTGTGCGTGCCACCAAAAAGCGCGGAGAGCAAAAAGCTACCCGATAGCAGCAACAAAAAAGCGCAACACAGCAGCGGAATGAAGGAGGGTGCAGGACGGCGCAGACGTATGGCCTTGCCATAGCCCTTGCCGCGCATACGAATAAAAAGCAGGGAAGGGAGAAAAAGAAGCGCCAGCTGCAAAACAAGAGAAGTGAGCGCAGAGGAGAAAAAGGCGGGAAAGGCTATCGCCAGAAGACGCACGGTGAAAAGTGCGGCAAAGCAAAACAGCGCAAGCAAGGGATACTTGGCGTGCTCGCGCGCATAATGCGGGCGAGGGGGGAAAAGGTCAGGCATTTTGCTTCAATTCTCCTTTCTCGGTCAGAACATAGTCGACCGTTTGATCGGTCTGCTCACGCGGGAGTGTATCACAGACGAGTGCGCTATAAATGGGAAGCAGGGAAATCCCCGGAAAATCGGGGAGAAAGCGGTCGTAAAAGCCACCGCCATACCCAAGGCGCAAGCCATCCTTGGTGGCAGCAAGAGCGGGTACAAGGCAAAGCGAGCGTGCCGTGCACGTTGCAAGCGGTGCATCCGCGCGTGGCGTGGGGATGCCGAAGCGCCCCGGCTCCAGTGCACATTCATCCGCTATGACGTGGAAGGACATCTGCGTGCCTACGCAGCGCGGAAACGAGGTTTTTACGCCCCGTTCGCGGGCTAATTGATATAGTGGTGTGAAATCAGGCTCGTCGCGCACGGGGAAAAAGCAAAGAAGTGTATCACACGTCAGAAAGGCGGGATGTGCCGCCATTGCGTGGCAAAGGGCTGCGTCAAGCGCCATTTTTTCGTGCGTCGGGATAGCGGCGCGAAGTGCTGACTGCTGCGCGCGCAGCAGCTTTTTTTGCGCGAGAATATCGCTTACTTGCATTGGATGGCGGTACGGAGATTTGCGGCAACGGTGGCGTCCGTCATCACCTTGACCAGTTCAAGACCGAAATCAACGGCGACACCCATACCTGCGGCGGTGATAAACTTGCCGTCACGCACGACCTTTTCCTTGGAAATGCGTGCGCCCGCAAGCTCCTTTTCAAAGCCGGGGTAGCAGATGGCTTCCTGCCCCTGGAGAAGACCGCGCTTGCCGAGGATGAAGGGGGCGGCGCAGATGGCGGCAATATATGCGTCATTGCGCACGGCAGATTTGATCGCGCTGTCCACGATACGGCTTTCATCCAGATTTTTCGAGCCGGGCATACCGCCGGGCAGAATGATCATATCGGGCTTGGTGTCCATATACATTGTGTCGGGCATATCCGCCTGTACCACGATGCCGTGCGAGCCGCGGATCATCTCACCGCCCACGCCGACCGTGGTTACTTCCACGCCTGCACGACGCAACAGATCCAGCGGCGCAAGCGCCTCAATTTCCTCAAAGCCGTTTGCTAAAAACAGATAAACCATTTTGTACTCCTTTGCAAAAACCACCCGACTAGCAAGGGCCGTCGGGTGGAAAAGTTGCCCCGTTCGGGGGTTATTTATTCAAATAGGCGGCAATCTTCTTCTGCGGCACAGAGATTTCCTCGCGTGTTTGCAGATTTTTCAGCTTGACCTCGCCTGCGGCAAACTCACTGCCGCCCATAATGGCGACGTGGCTGTAATTGCCGCGCACGGCATAGTCGATCTGCTTGCCGAACTTCTTGGCGCCAAGATACAAGGATGCGCTGATGCCTGCCTCGCGGAGCGTGTCAACAAGCGCAACGTATGCCTCGTAGGGTACGTCGTCAAAGCGGGTGACAAGCACCTTTGCACCCTCGCCCGAAAGATCCGGAACAAGATTGTGGGTGACAAGGAAGTTCTCCAGCGTGACGTCGCCCATACCATAGCCTACGCCCGAGATCTTGGCGTTCTTTACGAAAAGACCGACAAGATTGTCGTAGCGACCACCGCCAAACATTGCACGATTGTTTTCGGGGGCAAGATCAAACACCTCAAACACGGTGCCCGTGTAGTAATCCAAGCCTCGGATGATGCCGAAGTCAAACACACAGTATTTGTCCATTCCTGTCTTGGCAAGCGCGTCAAACAGGGCATTGAGCTCGGCGGCACCCTGCGTGTCGGGGCAAAGCGCGGTGGCTTCCTTTACGTCCATACCGTAAAGCGCGTCGATCTTTGCAATCTGCTCGTCGTTAAGACCAAGCTCTTTCATTGCGTTTTCGTATGCCTCGCGGGTGACCTTGTTTTTGCGGTCCACAACCTTGGAAACGCGGCGCGCACCCTCGGCGTCGGTTCCCGCGATGGCGGCGATGACGTCGTTGAAGAAGCGGCGGTTGTTGATGTGCACGCAGAACATTTTTTCGTCCGCGCCGTAGGCGCGCAGTACGTTGATGGCGCTCTGGATGACGTCCAGATCCGCCTCAAAGGTGTCGCAGCCGAAGATGTCCACGTTGAGCTGCCAGAACTCGCGCAGTCTGCCGCGCTGCGGGCGCTCGTAGCGGTACATATTGGCAATAGAGAACCACTTGAGGGGATAGTTTAACTCACCCATCTTTGCGGCGACCATACGCGCTACGGTAGGGGTCATCTCGGGGCGGATGGCAAGACCGCGTCCACCGCGGTCGATAAAGTTATAGGTCTGCTCCTTTGCCAGCTCCTCTCCGCTTTTTGCCGCGTAAAGGTCAAGCGACTCCAGCATCGGGCCCTCGTATTCCTCAAAGCAAGCCTGCTCCAGCGTGGTTCTTACCTTGCCGAAGAACCAGTTGCGCAGCTTCATTTCTGCGGGGTAAAAATCTCTTGTGCCCTTGTAGGGCTGAACCGAAAGCTTGTCCATATGAAAAGTCCTTTCCGTGTGCTATCGTAATACCCATTTATTATAACATAAAACGTGGCGTTTGTCTATTCTTTTCGCGCAAAAAATAGTAATAGTCTTTACAAGATAAAAAATATATGATAAAATAAAGACAGTAAATGTAAGGAGGGCATACCGATGACCTTTGATTTTTCCAACGAGCAGCACGCGCTTCCCAACGAGGAACGCTTTATCTCTATTTTCAAAAGCAAGATCCACCGCGAGGGCGCAGATCGCCTTCTGGATTTTTTGTGCTCAGATAACAGCGATTTCTTTACCGCTCCTGCCAGCACGCAGTATCACGGTGCGTACCCCGGGGGGCTTCTGGAGCACAGCCTGAACGTGTATGATTGCCTTTGCGATTATATGGCACGCGATCGCGTACGTGATATGTACGGTCTGGATTATTCCGAGGAGAGCATCGCTATCGTGGCACTGTTGCACGATCTTTGCAAGGTGAATTTCTACAAGGAAAGCACCCGTAACGTCAAGGAAAACGGTGTGTGGGTGGCAAAGCCCTGCTACACCATCGACGATCAGCTTCCCTACGGAAACGGGGAAAAATCGGTTTATATCGCTTCGGGTTATATGCGTCTGACACGCGACGAAGCGTTTGCCATCCGTTATCATATGGGATTTTCCAGCGAATGCGATAAGCGTGACGTGGGCAACGCCTTTGCCAAGTTCCCGCTTGCCATTGCGCTGAACTTTGCGGATACAGAGGCGGCATATTTCATCGAAGAACGTGTCGGAAAAAAGTAAGGGGCGCGTATGGAACAAAACGAACTTGATCTTTCGCCGACTGTCGAGGAAGGCAAGATAACCGATACCGTATCGGGGGATAATCAAAAAAAGGAGCCGCTGTGGCACCTTGTACGCGCGCACTTGCCGCAGATTGCCATTTGGGTGAGATACCTGCTGCCGCTTGTCAGCTTGCTGGCGCTTTTCGTGATGAGCTTTTTCTATAACGTCAAGGTTTACGCCGCCGGTGCAGAGGATGAGCTTTCCATTTTTCTTCTGTACGTCAATACCTTCAAGGGAATGCACGAGTATCTTGGCGGCGCCGCAAAGGCGGGGCGCTCCTGGTTTTACGGTATTATTACGGCAGGGGCGATCGTCGGCATCGTTTGCTTCCTTGTCGCACTTTTTCTTACAGGGCTTGCCGCTTATGCGGCGGTGCGTGCCTTTCTTGCAGGACACGAAAGCGAGGAAAGCGATCGTATGAAGCTGATCTTCAAGATCGTGTTTCCAAGCCGCGTATGGCTGTTTTTGTCAGAGCTGGTGATCCTTGCACCGCTTCTTTACCCCAATTTTCTCTCATTTGTCGGCAAAAAATTTCTTGCCATTGGCGGGAATGCCGTGATCTTCGTGCAGCTCAACCGCCCGCTGATCGTGGGTGCTGTGGCACTTGCACTGACACTTATTTTGGCATTGCTCATCCCGAAGCATGAGCGACGCAAGAAAATGAATATGTTTCTTTTGCATCGTACGGAAGAACCTAAGCAAGAAGCAGG
>JAZRFS010000071.1:0-5497 GCA_045643765.1 Eubacteriales bacterium | reverse complement strand
CATCAGCGGCGGGCTTCCGCCTGTTTCCACCCGCCACACGTGGGCGGCGGTCCTGATCTCACTTTACACCGTGGAGGCTATCCTATCCTGCGTTGTCTTGCTCATTCTTCCTAAAATAAAAAACTCCCCACACCAAGGGGTCACGGCGATGGGCGCCGTGTTCTCGAGCGGATACGCCATTTTGTTTGCTGCTATAGGCTGGGTTTTATTGATGGTCTGATGCCAAAGGCCCCCGATAGATCGGGGGCCTTTTACTTATTCAAACACCGTTTCCACCAGCTTGGGACAGCAGGTGGGGGAGTATTCCCAGTGATCCAGGTGTGCCGTTGTGTGGGGATCTATGTAGTATTCGGGCGGATCGGGCAGCTCCTTGGAGGGGTAGGCATCTATGATGACCAGCTTGATCTTCATGCGCTCGGGGAGGATGCTTTTGATAAAAACTGCTGCCAGATCTCCCACGTGCGGGGTAAGCGCGTCGCTTGCCGGCTTCAGCTCTGCAAGTCCAGCAAGATTGGGGGCAAGCTCCACAAAAATGCCGTAGCTTTCGATGCTGCGCACGCGTCCTGTAACCGTTTCGCCCGCACGAAAGCGCGCAGCATTTTGCTCCCACGTGCCAAGCAGCTCCTTCAAGGTTACGAAAATGCGTTCGGTATCCCGATCAATCGCTTTGACGACCACAAACAAATTCATTCCGCAGACCAAACGGTCTTTGGGGTGGGCAATGCGGGAAACCGAGATACAATCAATCGACAAAAGCGAGGAAATACCACAGCCGATATCCAGAAACGCCCCATATGGCTCCAGATGCGTGACCCTGGCGGGGATCACGTCGCCTGCGCACAGCTTTTTGAAGAAGTATGCGGCACATTCCGTTTGTGCCGCCTTGCGGGAAAGGAGCGCTACGCGCTCGCCGCGCTCTTCGGTAAAGCCGATGACCTTAAAGCAAACGGGCTTTCCCACGCGCGTGAGAATGGCGATATCCTTGATCTCTTCCGTATGGCGGCACCAGACCGCTTCCTCGCGTGTAATGATCCCGCGCATACACCCCAGCTCTACGTGTAAGCGCATCTGCGCATCACAAAGAAGCGCGGGTGCCTCCAGGATCCGTCCCTCCTGCCGGGCGCGCTCCAGAGCAGCGGGCGAGGCGAGAAATTCCTTGTTTTGCGCGGTTTGCAGTAACGCACCCTCAGGTTGATAGTAATAAACGGCCATGACTTTGCCTCCCTTGTTTTTCTTCCATATAATATATGCACGGGGGCGGAGCCGTAGCACAATGAAAAATGATATGGCGAGGAAGCCGTATGAAGCAAAACGTGCGAAAAACGGAGGAAATGCGAGGTATTATGGTGCTAAATCAAAATATTTGACTTTTTTGCAAAAAACACTTGACATCCCGAAAAATATATGTTATAATGTGCAAGTCCTAAAAAAATAACGATATTTATGGAGGAATTTTCAATGTCTACTTTCATGGCAAAGGCAGAGACCATTGAGCGTAAGTGGTATATCATCGACGCCGCTAACAAGCCCCTTGGCCGCACTGCTGTAAAGGCTGCCGACATTCTGCGCGGCAAGCATCGCCCCGAGTTCACCCCTCATGTTGACTGCGGTGAGTTCGTTATCATCATCAACGCAAGCAAGGCTGTCCTTACCGGCAACAAGCTCGAGGACAAGTACTACCACCACCAGTCCGGCTACATCGGCGGCCTGAAGTCCATTCAGTACAAGAAGCTGATGGCTACCCGCCCCGAGATGGCTATGGAGCTGGCTGTTAAGGGTATGCTTCCTCACAACAAGCTGGGCGCTAAGTCCTTCACTCGTCTGAAGGTTTACGCAGGCGCTGAGCACAAGCACGAAGCACAGAAGCCCGTGGAACTGTAATCGAAAGGACGGTAATTTGAAATGTATACTAGTGCAAAGCCTTATTTCTACGGCACCGGCAGACGTAAGAAGTCTATCGCCCGCGTTCGTATCGTTCCCGGCACCGGTGTGATCACCATCAATGGCCGCGACGTTGATGACTACTTCGGTCTTGAGACCCTGAAGCTCATCGTGAACCAGCCCTTCGGCGTGACCGAGACCGCTGGTAAGTTCGACATCATCGCTACCGTTGTCGGTGGCGGTATCTCCGGTCAGGCAGGCGCTATCCGCCACGGCCTTTCCCGCGCTCTGCTTCAGGCAGACCCCAACTACCGTGCAGCTCTCAAGGCAGCAGGCTTCCTGCGCCGCGATCCTCGTATGAAGGAAAGAAAGAAGTACGGTCTCAAGGGCGCTCGTCGTGCACCCCAGTTCTCCAAGAGATAAAAACAACACCTTATGGTGTATTCAACACCCGTCATTTTGGCGGGTGTTGTTTTTTTTCTTGCTTTTTTGTGGGAGCTGTGCTATAATGAAAATAAGGAAGGGAGGGAAAACTATGAAAAAGAAGCGCTTTTTGTATTTGATTTTTCCTGTGATTGCCTTGATCTTAGAGATCTTACCCTTTGGCGCGGTTTGCCGATTTGCCAATCCCGAGGGAGAGCCGTGGCGAATGACGTATTCTTATTTCAGCTTAACCCCCTTTGGCTACGCCAATTTTGCGCCTTTTTTAACAGCTCTTGCTACTTGCATCGCGCTCTTGCTGTTGCTGATCTACGCCTTTAATAGCAAAGAGGGCTTGCTTTCGAAAGCGAAAATCGCGAGCGGCGTCGGCGTGCTGCTATCGCTTTGTCCGTTGCTTTTGGGTACCGCATATTATTCTGTGATCAGTGCTTTGATCACGCTTTCTCTTGCGGCGGAAATCGCTGTGCTGTATGTTTTGAAATCGAATAAATAAACAAAACGAAGCGCTCCTTTGTGTTTTGCAAAGGGGTGCTTCGTTTTCTAAGGAATGACGTTTGATGGCGTTAAAAGTTCAATTTGGGAATATATTCGTCGACTTTAAAACGAAAAATGGAAAAAACGAACACGAAAATGGAAAATAGATAACGAAATGTGGAAAAATGTCGCTTTTCGTCAGGCGAAACACACTTGACATCACACTTTATTTGTGCTATAATAAGGTAAATTAGATTTACGAAAGGAGCGCTGTATGCAGATCGGAGAGAAGATCAAAACACTTCGACAATCCAAGCTGATGACGCAAAGTGAGCTGGCGGGCACGCAGATCACGCGTAATATGCTCAGCACCATCGAGCACGGCACGGCGCTTCCATCTCTGCCCACAGCGCTCTATCTTGCCGAGCGCTTGAACGTTCCTGTCGGCTATTTGTTGGCTGAGGGAGAGGACGAGCCGGGCTACCATAAAATGATGGCGATTTCCAACATTCGCCATGCATTTGCCTCTAAAGATTATCGGGGCACGCTTTCGCTTTTGCAGGCGGTACCGGGCGCGGAGGCGGATGACGAGCTTTGCTTTATGCGCGCGCAGTGTGAATTTGGTATCGCACGCGCCGAGCTGCAGGCGGGACGCTTGCGTCCTTGTGCGCTGGCGCTTGATCGCGCGTTGCGCGCAGCGGAGCAAACGATTTACGATACCTCCGGGCTGCGTAGCCGCATTGCGGTTTATTTCCGATATATGCAGGGCGTTTCCTCTACGATCGACTCCGACGTGCTTGACGTAGACGAGATTGAGGATGCGCGCGCCTTTGGCGACGATGTGTGTGAGTACGTGCTGGCGCTGGAGCAGATCGAGCGAGGGATTGAGAATGCGGGGGCGGAGTACACGCGGCGTTTTCCGCAATCTCCTTATGCGACACGTTTGCGCGCGCTGGAGTGGATGCAAAGAGGCGAGTATCTGGCGGCACAAACAGCGCTTGAGGAGCTGCTCCCGCGCGAGGATCTGACCTTTGGCGTGCTTTTGTACGATGTGTTCGGCGATCTGGAGGTCTGTTACCGCAAAAATGACGATTACAAGCGTGCTTATGAGTTTGCGGGCTCGCGTCTGGGACTGTTGGAGCGCCTTCTGGAGGAAATATGAAAAGGTATCTGTTTCTTCTTGTCGTGATTATACTGACGTGTGCGTGTTCTTTTTCTGCCTGTCGCGCCCGTGCAGAGTTTTCCGGAGGAGAGACACTCTCTGCTGAGGAAGCGCAGGAGCTGCTTGCCTCTTTGCAGAAGGGGACCGGTGAGGAGACGGTGCAGCAGGATGATTTGTATTATTATGTGGCGGGAAGCGGAACGGTCTTTCACAGCGATGCGTCTTGTGGTTATTTGAAAAACAGTCAAAATGTGCAAACGGGCACGTTTGCGCAGGTACAGACCGCGGGTAAGGAGAAGCTTTGCTCGGCTTGTGCCAAAAGGGATCCGGGTATGCAGACTGTGGAGCACGCAGATGGTGAAAAAATTTGTTTTTATACCGCAGGAGGCACGGTCTGGCACTACGATGCGGGCTGTGCATCGCTTTCGCATAGTAAAAACGTATGCGAGGGAACGGTAACGCAGGCGATACTGGCCGGCAAAGCACGTCCTTGTACGCGGTGCGGGAATTGATAGGGAAGGAAGTGAGCATTTTGGCAGAAAAAAAGAAAGCAGATCGCAATATTGCGCAAAATAAAAAAGCATGGCACGATTATTTCGTGGATGAAAAATTTGAGGCGGGGATAGAGCTGTTCGGCACCGAGGTCAAAAGCTTACGTGCGGGTACAGTCAATCTGAAGGACTCGTACTGCAGTTTTAAAAATGGAGAAATTTTTGCACTCGGCGTGCATATCAGTCCCTATGAAAAGGGAAATATTTTTAACAGAGAACCGCTGCGTCCCAAAAAGCTGCTGATGCACAAAAAAGAGATCGTACGATTGGCCTCGAAGGCGGCGGAAAAGGGCTTTTCCGTCATTCCGCTGTCGCTGTATTTTTCCGGCTCACGTGTGAAAATGGAGATCGGACTTTGCCGTGGCAAAAAGCTGTACGACAAGCGTGATGATATGGCAAAAGCGGCAGCAAAACGTGATATGGAACGCGCCTATAAATCGGGCGGTCACGAGTATTGATTTTCACCTTGACAAACGTGCTAAAATCGAATATAATAGTAAACGGTATGAGAAATTGTGCCGTTTTCACACGGGCCCGTAAAGGTTTCGACGGGGATTTTGAAGCAGGATAAGCGTGGCGTGCCGAGCAATCACGAAAAAGGCTCAACCTTAAAATTAAACGCTGACGAAAACGTCGCACTGGCTGCCTAATTAGGCAGTGCCGCGGCTAAAGGCCGCCCGTCCCGCCGAGGAGTACCACGGCCACGGTTGGGGCGTCATGTAGTGGTGAACATGCACCGAGAGTTCGCACTTGTATCGGTCATGCAGAAAAGGGCTACCCAAGGGTATAGAGTGTCTGTGCTCGCTATCTGCGGGGAATTCTAAATCATAGACTGTCCACGAAGAAGGTTCTGTGAATAGGTTTTCGGACAGGAGTTCGATTCTCCTCGGGTCCACCAATGCAAAAAAGCACGCCCCACCGCGGGCTTTTTTGCCTTGGTGGGCCCGAGGTTCAGGGTTGGGGGGGCCTTTTTGCTGGGCCAAAGCGA
>JAZRFS010000070.1:0-1815 GCA_045643765.1 Eubacteriales bacterium | reverse complement strand
AAGCTCCTCAAAGCGGTATTCGGCACTCTGCCCCGGCAAAAAGACGTCACGGCATATCGTGATCGGCTCGTTTTTCTGCGCCTCGGCTGTGAGGATCAGCTGCGGGGAAAGGGCGATCTGCCCGTTTTCCGCGGACACCTCGATCCTGCCAACCGTGCCGCTCGCACGGGCACTGTGATCGGGGCGGACACCCTCTAACGGGATGCAGCATTCAAAGGGAATGCGCTTTTCGCGCACGGTCGGCATTGCGTGTTCCTCGCGGCAACAAAGCAGCGTGACAAGTACCTCGCCACCCACGCGCACCTCGTCGGTCCCCGCGTGTACCTCGGGCAAAAGCACGTTGCCGCGCGCACAAATTATGCGCTCGTTCTCCTCGCACGCGATGGCGTCGGAGAGCAAAAGCTCCTCGCGCCCGCCACCGATTGCAAAGCCGGCATCCACGGCATCACAAAGCAGATGCGGGGTGGCGTCCTTGGGAAGCCCGCGCTGCTGCAGGGCAAGCTCTTTTTCTACAAAGCCGTGCACGTAAGCGTGCGAGCGGCAGCGTACCGCAAGGCGTCGCGGTCCCGTGACACGGCTGATCACCGCATCTACCACGGGCGCGGCAAACACCTCGGCGCCCTCGGTGGCATACGATCCCTCTAACGGAACGCTGAAAGAATATCCCTGCTCGTGATCTGCGCCGTACAGTGCCCCGTCGGGACCTGTGTAAAGCATTTCAAACAGAACTTTGCCGGAAAACTCCGCCTTGCCACCACCGATAAAGCGCTCGGGGGGCAGAATGGTGGGACGCACCCACAAAAGACGGCTGATCTCGCTGCGGTAATCGGGTAGCGTGCACTCTGCCGTGATCTCAAACGGCAGCGAGCGCTCGGGCAGTCGCAGCTGTACGTGCCCGTGTTTATCCTCGTTTTGCTGCATAGACACCTCTCCTTTTTGATAGATGGTACATTTTATGAAAGAGAGCGGTGATTTATGAGAAAGAAAAAGAAAAACGGGCATTTGCCCGTTTTTCTTTTATTGTTTGTGTGAAATACAACGGTCAGATCAAACTTCCCAGGGGAACTTGTACTGTGTAAGACCGAGCTCGTCGCGGATTGCGATGATCTCCTTCTGCACGGACTCGTTGATCGGAACACCGGACTCGCGGGACAGACGGATGTCGTGCTCCTTCTCGCCTGCGGAGTAGATGCGCTCTGCACCGGGAGCCTTCTTGGCGCCGCGGACCTCGCGAATGATGTCGCCTGCCTTCTTGCGGCAAACGTCCTCGCCGAGGAAGTGGTCGGTGTCGATGGCGATGAAGAAGTGACCGAGGTGGAAGGGAACCTTCTCACCGTTCTTGCCGATACCGGAAAGAGCCTTGCCGTAGCTGCCGTCCTGAAGAGCGGCGGAAAGCAGCTCAACGAACATAGCGAAGCCGTAGCCCTTGAAGCCGCACTGCTCCTCACCGGGGCCGCCGAGGGTGCAAAGAGCTGCCTCGCCGCGTGCCATTGCCTTCAGTGCCTCGCCTGCGGGACCCTCGTAAGCGTTGCCGTCAAGACCGACGAGTGCGCCCTTGGGAGCGTCCTTGCCGATACGTGCGTAGTACTCCAGCTTACCGTTCTGGTAGGTGGAGGTAGCGCCGTCAAAGTTGAAGTCGAATGCCTCATCGGTGGGAACACCCAGCGTCAGGGGGTTGGTACCGAACATACCCTCAACACCAAAGGTGGGGGCAAGGGTGGGGCGGGCGTTGGTACCGGTAAGACCGATGCAGCCTGCCTTGGTAGCCATAGAGGTGTAGTAGCCCGCGATGCCGTAGTGGCAGGAGTTACGTAC
>JAZRFS010000069.1:0-2250 GCA_045643765.1 Eubacteriales bacterium | reverse complement strand
TCGCACTTACATGCTTTATACTCATCTCTTACTGTTCAATTTTCAAAGACCATTTGCGCTGTCCTTTTTGCGACAGCCTCATTATTCTATCACAACTCAAAAGCTTTGTCAACACTTTTTTTGCGTTTTTTCGTATTTTTTTTGACTTTCCGCAAAATAAACAAAACATTCTGCCTTTTTTTACCCCTTTTGGTCAAAACGCGCAAACTGAGTAGCTATACTGAAAGCTGTGCAAGCCATGCGCTTTTTTTATGCAAAACGCCCGCTCTACGCGCACGTACGCGTATATATTAATGTACGAACGTTGGCGTTCCCGCTCTGCCCTCTTTTCGCCTTATGAAGGATTGCATTTTTTTGCAGTCATTTCGCAAAAATCTATTGACAAGATGCCCAAATTCCCCTAAAATGAGGGGCATCAACGAAAAAGGAGCAACAAAAAATGGAAATGCGTCTGGAAAAAGACTCAATCGGCGAGCTGCAAGTCCCCGCCGATGCCTACTACGGCGTACAATCTCTGCGCGGCGCGCAGAACTTCCGCATTCTGGATCAGAAGCTGAACCCCTACTTTATCAAGAACATCGCGCGTATCAAAAAGGCAGCCGCCCAGGTCAATTTTGAGCTTGGCGATCTTTCCCGTGAAAAGCGCGATGCGATCGTGGCAGCATCTGAGGACGTCATTAACGGCAAGCTGCTTGACAGCTTTATCGTGGACGCCATTCAGGGCGGTGCCGGCACCTCTGCCAATATGAACGCCAACGAGGTCATTGCCAACCGCGCCATTGAGCTGTTAGGTGGCAAAAAAGGCGATTATTCCATCGTACACCCCAACGATGACGTCAATATGGCGCAATCCACCAACGACGTGATCCCCACCGCGGGCAAAATGACCGTGGTGGATCTGATCGCTCCCCTGCTTGGCAACATGGCAAAGCTGCGCGACGCGTTTGCCGCCAAGGCAAAGGAGTTTGACGGCGTGATCAAAATGGGCAGAACGCAGATGCAGGACGCCGTGCCGATCCGCTTGGGGCAAGAGTTTGCCGCTTACGCCACCGTAACGGCACGCGACATCAAGCGCATCGCCGCCGCAGAGCAGGAAATGCACTCGATCAATCTGGGCGGCAGCGCCATCGGCACCTGTGTGAACGTAGAGCCCCGTTATCTTGCGCTGATCGCCCCCGCGCTTTCCCGTGTGGCGGGCTACCCCTTGGAAAAGGCGGAAGATCTGATTGAAGCCACGCAAAATCTGGACGGCTTTGCCTGTGTATCCTCTGCGCTCAAGACCTTTGCCATCAATCTTTCCAAGATTGCCAACGATCTGCGACTGCTTTCCAGCGGCCCGCGCACGGGATTTGGCGAGATCAATCTGCCCCCGAAGCAGAACGGCTCGTCCATCATGCCCGGCAAGGTCAATCCTGTCATTCCCGAGGTGGTCAACCAGGTAGCGTTCCTTGTAATGGGACACGACCTCACGATCAGCACCGTCATTGAGGCAGGACAGCTGGAGCTCAACGCCTTCGAGCCCGTGCTGTTCTATCAGCTTTTCGAGTCGATCACAGCCCTGACTGCCGCCGTGGACACCTTCACGGTCAACTGCATTGAGGGCATCACCGCCAACACGAAAAAATGCCGCGACAACGTGGAAAAGAGCACGGGCGTGGTCACGGTGCTCGTGCCCTTCGTGGGCTATCAACGCGCCGCCGAGATCGCAAAAGAAGCGCTTCGCACGGGCATTTCGGTGCGCGAGATCATTCTGCGCGACGGCATTCTCACCGAGGACGAGCTTGCCGACGTGCTCGACCCCGTGGCGATGACCGAGGCGAGACGCCTCTCCAGATAACACAAAAATCCTCTTTGCGCTTGAAAAAACGCGAACAATGTAGTATAATGCCTTTATAGTACATACGCGATTTTCGCAAGGAGGATTTTTATGCTTTCCTGTGACACCCTGGCCATCAAGGCCAAAAGCACGGTATGCGGGCAGAACGTACTCGCCAAGAACAGCGACCGCCCCACCGCAGAGGCGCAACCCCTGCGCTACTTCCCCGCCAGACAAAATGCGGCGGGCACGATGCTGCAAATGACGCATCTCTCCATTGAGGATGCACCCAAGACCTACGCCACGATCGGCTCGCAGCCCTATTGGATCTGGGGCTTTGAGATGGGGTTTAACGAATGCGGTCTTGTCATCGGCAACGAGGCAGAGGGCTCAAAAAATGCCGCCGAGAGCGAAACCGGCATCCTTGGCATGGA
>JAZRFS010000068.1:0-9364 GCA_045643765.1 Eubacteriales bacterium | reverse complement strand
GGTTGCAACGCCCAAACGTATTGGTTCTGTCGCTTCTCAAAGCGAATATATTCCTGGTCCTCTTCTCCGTCAGCATTTGTAAAATTGTTTTCTATTGCAATATCGCAACCATGGATTATACTAGATCTTTTACGATCCACCTTTTTGATAGTCAAAACTCGTGTAGAATCTTCACATGGGCTATATCCATATTTAGGAGCGACTTTATCAATAGCATTTTTTATAGTTAAACGAATTTCTTTAGGACTAAAGTTTTGCTCATCGTCATTTACTTCGAAGTTTACATCAAAATCGAAACCAATATTGGATTTCATATCCTGTGTTATCATATTGCGGCTTGAGCTTCCTATGAAGTCATATCTGAACGTAAATTTCTTTCTTACCTCGTCTTGAACCTCATGAATCAGCTGAAGCAATTCTTCTTTGACCGGAGCGGCCGTTTTCTTAGTTACATACTGAAAATCATGCATATTTTTTCTCCTTATTGTGCTTTGCCTCCAACCTGCCAAATAACGTTGCCGTTAAATCGTTATAGAATACACTATGTTCTTTGTTTTGTCAATAGCTTTCTAAAAAAATTTAGTCGATTTTTATAATTATATGTTCTATTAAGCTCCATTCGGTCTGATACTGCCATTTGTTTTCGCTAAATTCAGAGCTTGCCTTTAACTCTCTCGCAAAACTATTCCGTATTTCTTCGGGCAAATGATTGTAGAGGTTAATAATGTTCGCACGCAGCGAATATTCTTCGTATCCTGTATTCTTACATGGTCTAAATTTTCTGTGGAGCAAAAATCTATTATGCGCCACTTCATTCCGCAACTCAATTATTGCATCTAGATTTTTGTCATCTACAGAAGCAATAGAATAAAGCTCTTCTTTTTCTTCGACAGGCAACTTTTTGGACTGAAGAATAAGCTGTCCAAATGATATTTCTGACAGGGATTCATACAGAGATTTTTTCTTTAGTTTTTTTCGAATCATATCTGTAAGACTCAAAGAACTCGTTTTATGAGAATATCTGTTTGAGATATATGCGCGGATTCTTTCTTCCAAGTATCCGATGTATTTGTAGAGTATTCTCCGGATTCTTTTATCGTATCTTAATGCTGTGGCAACTTCTCGGTATGAAACTTTACCAGCTTTATAGTTCTGCAAATACTCTGCTACTATAAGGTGTTCTTCAACACCTCTGACATCCATATAATGGCGTGCGCTCTCTATATCTTCCGTTGCACAATCAACTATATCTAAAAATGCTTTATATTCCATATTCCATGCCTCGTTGATAACAGTGATCTTAGTAATATTTTACCATAAATTTGTGAATGTTTCAATACAAATCGCAAGAGTGATTAATTTTTAATTAATGCTTGACAAATACGTTTTTCTAAGTTACAATACCAAAACTGCAGAAGAAGAATGAAGGTATTCTCCGCTCTGCCTGACCACATGGTTATCATCTCTTTTCAGATAGTTGACCACATGTGGCGGTTGGTGTGTTTCTTCTCTACTCTCTGCGAAATTCTTTCGCTGCCGGCGGAGCAAATTTTGAGCGCATCTACGGTCTGAAAACAAGACCACATATCAATCATTCGGGACTCGGATTTGACCACATCTTTGACCATAAACAGAACCGGAGTACACGGAGACAAGAGTGCACGAGAGTATGAAAAAGCCGTTTTTGCGTAGCAGAAAGGGCTAGAAAAAGCAAAAACGGCTAGAAAAAGATATTCGGGTCGGTTGGGGTAATAGAAATCGCAAGTTCAAGTTTTATCAAAATAACACCCCGGGGGCTGACGTATCGGCAGCTCCCGGGGCGTTATTTGATTTTTCGGGGTATATCTTCGTTCAAAGCGCGATCAGCGCCCTGTACTTTGAAGGATTATTTCAGTCCATCGCGGGAAATTTCTATCGTTTTTACACAACTTCCCGTGGAAAATCACCATGTGCTGCACCACATCGGCGCAGGATAGGATTTCTCCCCCTTCTCGCATTATACCAAAGCCTTACTTTAAGCGCGACACGGCGTCGCTGATGCTCTTCTCCTGTGCCTCGTGACCGTATTTGTCTACCTCAGTCTTATTCTTTTCGCCGTGCGTCAGGCACCCTGCCCCGCCGATACAGCCGCCGACGCAAGCCATACCCTCGATGAAATTTCCGTCCAGCAAATTCTTGCTCTTTTTGAGCAGAGCCGTACGGCACACCTCGATACCATCGCAGACAACGGGCTTCAGATCAAACTCAATCCCCTGCTCCTCCATCGCCTGCGCCACTGCCTCGCAAAGGCCACCCGAGCGGGCAAAAATGCGCCCGAAGGCAGAGGCGTTGTTGAGCGCGCTCTCGCCAAGCTCGGAGATCTCGATCGTGCGGCTGTCAAACAGCGCCTGAAGCTCCTCAAAGGTCAGCACAACGTCCACAAAGGGCTTCGCGTGCTCCAACTGTGCCTCCGCTTTTTTCGCAGTACAGGGACCGATAAAGACCACCTTCGCGTTCTGATCCATCTCTTTGATGTACTTGGCAAGTGCCACCATCGGTGAGGGATTGTGCGAGATGTGCTCCGCAAGCTCGGGATAATTCTTCTTTGTATAGCGCACAAAGGCAGGACAGCAGGAGCTGGTCAAAAAGCCCTTTTCGGCGAGCTCGCGCGACTCGGCAAGTGCGACCATATCCGCACCCAGTGCCGCCTCCACAACCTCGTCAAAGCCAAGCTCCTTGAGACCAGAAATAACCTGACCGAGCTTAGCATAGGAAAACTGGCTGGCAATAGAGGGCGCCACGATCGCGTACACGGGGTACATCTTTTGTCCGTCAACCGTGCTCTTTTTCAAGATCTCAATTGCGTCAAGGATAAACGACTTGTCCGTAATGGCACCGAAGGGACACTGATACACACACGCGCCGCAGCTGATGCACTTGTTGTTGTCGATCGACGCCGCTTTCTGTCCGTTGGCAGAGATCGCCTTGACCTTGCAAGCATTCTGACAAGGACGCTTACGGTTCACGATAGCGGTATAGGGGCAGACCTTCGCGCACGCACCGCACTCCTTACATTTGGATTTATCAATATGTGCCACGTGGTCCTTATCAAAGGTAAGCGCACCGAAGCGGCACACATCCTCGCAGCGGTGGGCAAGGCATCCGCGACAGGTGTACGTAACCTCATATCCTGCGGCGGGACATTCGTCGCAGGCGATCTCAAGCACCTCGATGACGTTAGGATTTTCCTTGTCCCCGCCCATTGCGCATTTCACGCGCTCCGCAAGGATTGCGCGCTCCTTATACACACAGCAGCGGATCGTCGGCTCGTTTCCCGGTACCAGCGTTTTAGGAATATCCAGTACGTTATCCAGCAGTTTGTCCGCCCACGCAAGGCGGGCAACCTCACGCAGAACCTTGTATTTCAGATGTTGCACCTTGGTATCAAATTTGCGCATAAATTCCTCCGTGATAGTATATCGCAAGAAACGGCGGATAAAACGCATTTACCCGCCGTTTGAATTTCGTTCAGTGCTTCTTATAGTGTACGTGAAGCAGCTCGTGTGCGCGATCCTTGATGATCTTCTTGTACACGGTTGCCACGATGGGATTTTCCTCAGCACGGCGAATGCTGAGCATTCTGTCGGTATCGTAAAGTCCCTTGCTTCTTGCCGCCTTGGCATCACCCGCATAGGGCTGACCGCCACCGTTGATGCAGCCACCGGGGCAAGCCATCACCTCGATGAAATCGAAATGCTCGCCGGCAGACACGCGCTCCAGCACGCTCTCGGCATTGCCAAGACCGCTGACAACTGCGATATGCAGCTTGCTCTCACCGTAGTTGAGATAGAACTCCTTTACGCCGTCCATACCGCGCTGACCTGCGTTGGCAACCTCCAAGAGAGCCGCACGCGACTTGCTCTCGGACACGCGACGAAGCACCGCCTCGGTCACGCCACCTGTCACGCCGAAGATCACGCCCGCACCGGATACGGTGCCGAAGGGCATATCCACAGCCTCGGGCTCCAGCTCATCAAAGAGCAGACCGGATTCCTTGATCATCAGGATCAGCTCCTGCGTGGTGATCACGGCATCCACGTCCTTTACGCCGTCCTTTTGGAATTCGGGACGATCAGCCTCGAACTTCTTGGCGGTACAGGGCATAATAGCCACGTGGAACATTTTCTTCTCGTCGTTCTTGCTCTGATCCTTCAAAAGCGAGCCGGTCATCTGCATAGGAGAGCGGCAGGTGGAGATGTTCTCCAGGAACTCAGGATGCTTCTTCTCCGCAAACTGGATCCAACCGGGACAGCAGGAGGTAATAAGGGGCAGCTTGCCGCCGTTTTCCAGACGATCAATAAACTCTGCGGTCTCCTCCATAACGGTGATGTCCGCGCCAAGGGTGGTGTCGTACACTTCGTCGAAGCCCATACGGCGCAGGGCTGCCACGATCTTGCCCATCACGTTCTCGCCCTCGTTGCATTTCAGCTCCTTGCCGATCGCAACGCGCACGGCGGGAGCAATCTGCACGGTAGTCTTGACCTCGGGGTTGTCCAGTGCAGCCCACACCTTCTTGATGTGGTTCTTGACTACGATCGCACCCGTAGGGCAGACAGCGGCACACTGACCGCAGCCCACGCAGGGAGATTCTGCAAGAGGCATATTGAACGCGGTGCTGATCGTCATATTCGAGCCGCGGTGTGCGAAATCGATCGCACCAACCTTCTGGATCTCGTTACAAACGCGCACACAGTCACCGCAAAGGATGCACTTGCCCGCATCACGGGTAATGCACACGGAGGATTCGTCCTCGCCCTTGGTGGACTTGGCGCGGTTCGGGAAGCGCACGCCCTCGATGTTAAAGCGCATTGCCAGATCCTGCAGTTTGCACTTGTTGTTGTTCTCACACACGGTGCAGTCGCGGCAGTGGTTGGCAAGCAACAGCTCCAGGATATTCTTGCGATAGCGGCGCAGACGCTCGGTGTTGGTCCTCACGGATGCACCCGCCTTGGGGGGCGTGGAGCAAGCGGCGTCAAGGCCGCCCCACTCGTTCTCTACCATACACATGCGGCACGCGCCGTACACAGAAAGCTCGGAATGGTAGCAGAAGGTGGGCATCTTGATGCCGATCTTACGGCACAGCTCCAGGATATTTCTTTCGCCTTCGATCTCAACGGGAATACCGTCGATCGTCATATATTTCTTTTCGCTCATTGTTTTAACCCTCCTTGATGGCCTTGAAGCGGCAGGTAGCCACACAAGCGCCACACTTCACGCACTTGGCGGGATCAATTGCAAAGGCAGCCAGCTTCTTGCCGGGTGCAATATAATCCGTGCGCTCGATCGCGCCCACGGGACACTTCTTCGCGCAAGCACCGCAGCCGATGCACTCGTCGCGCTCAATATAGATGCGCTTCAATTTCTGGCAAGCGCCTGCGGGGCAACGCTTCTCGTAGATATGTGCCTCGTACTCGTTGCGGAAGTTCTTGATCGTGCTGACAACGGGAGAGGATGCAGACTTACCAAGACCGCAAAGCGCCGTCGCGGAGATCGTTTCCGCAAGCTCAAGCAGCAGCTCGATATCGCCGTCCTGACCCTCGCCTGCAACGATGCGCTCGAGGATCTCCAGCATACGCTTGGTGCCCTCTCGGCAGGGGACGCACTTACCACAGGACTCGTTCTGGGTAAAGTTCATAAAGAAGCGGGCAACCTCTACCATACAGCTCTTGGAGTCCATCACCACAAGACCGCCGGAGCCGATCATCGCACCGACCTTCTTCAGGGTATCGAAGTCAAGGGGAAGGTCCAGGTGCTCCTTGGTCAGGCACGCACCGGAGGGACCGCCGATCTGCACAGCCTTGAACTCGCCGTCGCCGCGCATACCGCCGCCGATGTCGAAAATGATCTTGCGCAGGGTGGTACCCATGGGAACCTCGATAAGGCCCGTGTTTCTGATGTTACCCGTGAGGGCAAACGCCTTGGTGCCGGGGCTCTTCTCGGAGCCGTAGCCGCGGAACCATGCAGCGCCATTGGTGATGATAGATGCCACGTTGGCGTAGGTTTCTACGTTATTAAGACAAGTGGGCTTGTCGAAAAGTCCCTGCTCAACCGTTCTGGGGGGCTTTACACGGGGGAAGCCGCGCTTACCCTCAATAGAAGCGGTCAGCGCCGAGCCCTCACCGCATACGAATGCACCTGCACCGCAGTTGATGTGCATACGGAACGCAAAATCGGTGCCAAGCACGTGGTCACCAAGGATACCCAGCTCCTCGGCCTGTGCGATGGCGTTGCGAAGACGTCTTACGGCAAGAGGATACTCTGCACGGACGTAAATGTATCCCTCGGTTGCGCCGCAGGCAAGACCTGCGATGATCATACCCTCCAGCATTCTGTGGGGGTCGCCCTCCATAATGGAACGGTCCATGAATGCGCCGGGGTCACCCTCGTCACCGTTACAAACAACGTATTTCTGGTCAGCCTTCTGGCGCTTGACCTGCTCCCACTTTCTGCCGGCGGGGAAGCCGCCGCCGCCACGACCGCGAAGACCGGACTCGGAGATCTCGGCAACGGTCTGGTCGGCGTTCATATCAAACAGAGCCTTTTCCAGCGCGCTGTAGCCACCGATGGCAATGTACTCGCGGATCGAGTCCGCGTCGATCTTACCGCAATGCTCCAGCACCATACGGGTCTGCTGACGATAGAAGGGGATCTCGGACTGCTCACGGTAGATCTCGCCGTCGCGCTTGTAAACAAGGCGGTCAACGCACTCGCCCTGCTCGATGGTCTTTTCCACGATCTCGACGCAATCCTCTACCTTGACCTTGGTGTAAAGCCAGCCCTGAGGCTCGATGCGCACCAGCGGGCCCATCTCGCAAAAGCCGTGGCAGCCGCTCTTCTTAAGACCAATGCCGGGGGTGTGGGGATCCTCCATCAGACCGATCTCAACGGGCAAGCCCTTCTCCTCGATCAGTGCCTTCAGGGTATCGAAAATATTCAGCGAGCCACCTGCCACGCAGCCGGTACCCGCACAAACGATGATCTTCTTTTTCTGGGCAGCATAGTCCTTTTCAGCCTGCGCTCTGTAAGCGATCAGCTCTGCTCTGTTATTCAGCATTTGCAATCTCCTCCTTCAGCTTGTTGAGAAGCTCCACGACCTTGTCGGGGTTCATTTCGGGGTGCACCACGTCGTTGACGGTGATAACGGGCGCAAGACCGCACGCGCCAAGGCAGGAAACCGTTTCCACCGTAAAGTTAAGGTCATCCGTGGTCTTCTTGCTTTCGGAAAGACCAAGCTCGCTACGCAGCTTTTCCAGGATCGGGATCGAGCGTCTGACGTGGCACGCAGTGCCGTCGCAGACCTTGATGACGTACTTGCCCTTGGGCTCCAAGGAAAAGTTTTCATAGAAGGTAGCGATGCTATAGATCTGCGCCTCACCCATCTTCAGCTCCTTGGAAAGGATGGTAAAGATCTCGCGGGGGAGATAGTGATACACCTCCTGAATTTCCTGCAGAATGGAAATGATATCCACCTGCTTATAGCTGTGCTTTTCCAGGATCGCGTTCACTGCGCTGAAATCGTGTTGTACTGCCATTGATTTATCTCCTTATAATTTTTTCTTCTCCGTTCGCGCACACGGTCAAGGCGTGCGCCTTGCCTTTTTTCGCAATTTATATTATAACATAAAATTATATATAAATCAAGATGCGCGCAAAGAAATTGTTGCGTTTTTCAAACTTTTTGCCGCTACCGCCTTTCACGCGGGTGCTCACTCAATCCTCCGGCAGGATGCAATTCACAAAGCCGCTGTATGCAGCACACGCGTCCGGGGGCTTGCCGTGCGCCAGTCGTGGCGGCATTACAGCCTTCCGTCAAATTCCAGATCCGCGGGTGGCTCCTGATAACAGGGTATCCAGCCGTGCACAAACACGTAATGCGGGGTTTCGAAATAGTCGACCGCAGCAGGCACCAACGTCTGGCAAAAGAGCGTTTTTCGCACCCGTCCTGCCACTTCTTCAGGGAAACGCACCGCCGTTGCGGGGTCAAGACCGCTGAGCTGCACCGCCGTATCCCACGTGCCGTTCCTCTCGTGTATATTCACCACAGGGCGCCGTAATGCCACGTCGTAGATCATCGTCTCCGGCAGATCCTCGTGATCGCCGCGAATATAAATCAGCTGATCCTTTTGCAAAAGCTCCAGCAAAAGCTCCTGCATCTGCAACGCCTCACCGCCGCGATCCATCGCGTCACCGCAAAGCACCCCTTGCATAGCGAACTGCCCCCGATTGTGCGAACCGTGCGCCCCCTTATAACAGAATAGTTAATATTCAAGTAAGAAAGCAACATTGTTTTTTATACGTGTCAGCTTTGTTTGCATAAAAGGAACCACCTCCGCAGACCTTTGTGGAGGTGGTTCCTTTTTTTTACTTATTTGTGCTTGCGTCGCACAACGCGTCCACCCGTCAAAAGGATCATTTTGACGGCCTGGATCGAGAATTCGTCTGCTACCACGGTAAGGGGCTTGTCCAGCTTACCGCGCGCCAGGATCTTCACAGATCCCGCACGTCCGGTGATCAGCTTTTTCTCCTTAAGCGTATCAATCGTGACCTTATCGCCTGCAGCAAAGGCACGGGAAATGGCGTCAACATTGACGATCTCCTTGGATCCCTTCTTCTCTGCCTTCTTGGCGTTCTTCTTCGCGCGGCGCACGGGCTTTGCTACCGCCACAGGAGCGGGCGAAACGGTCGCGGCTGGCTTGGGCTCTGCAACGGGAGCAACGGGGAGCTCTTCGGCGACGGGGGCTTCCTCGGCGGATGCCTGCTCAGCCTCGTCATCCTCATCCTCGTTGACAATCTCAATTTCCTCCACGTCTTCCTCAAGATCCTCCTCATCCTCGATGAAGGAGGCAGCCATTTCGTCGTCAAGAATGCTTTCCGCATCCTCGGCGGCGACGCTTTCCTGAATGGCAATGCCGGTCATTTGTTGGAACTTCTCGCGGCGCATATCCTCAAAGGTAGCGGGGGTCAGCTCGCCCTCTACACCGTCACCCGTCGCAAGCACCTTGATCAGTGCCTGATATACAAGTGCCTCGGTGGTTTCGTAAGCGGGTGCAAAATTCTCGGCGTCGATCGCCTTCTGCTCCTTGCCAAGCTTCGCCATCATCTCGGCGATCAGCTCTGCCGCCCACTTCACGCTGCGTGCGGAGCGGAGCTTGAGTCGCATCGGCACCTCGGCATAGCGCTTCACGTCACCTACGTCCTCAAAGCTGTACTTGGTTTCCGCGTAATCGGCTGGCGTAAGGGCGAGATACAGCGACAAGGTCTTGCCCTTGATGCCGAATTTCGCTACCGTCTGGCGACCAAAACGGAAGGTTTCGTTCGTCCAGCT
>JAZRFS010000067.1:0-1689 GCA_045643765.1 Eubacteriales bacterium | reverse complement strand
GGCATAAGCGTAAGTCAGACACGCGCCGCGCATCATCTTGCCGTAGTATTCGCCTCTCCAGCCCCAGTCGCAAAAGTCGGGACGTTCGACAAACACCTGCACAAACTTTTCCCAAAGCACCTTGTCCTTGAGCTGCTTTTCGAGAATAAAGCGCGCGTGCGCGTCGGCAACACCCGTATAGCGTGCCGCACCCGCGGGGAGATAATTGTAAGCGTAATCCATAGTGGACTCCTTTCATTTTAAGGCGATATGATATGTATGTAGCGTAAATGTTTTTTGAAATCCAAAGTGATTGTGATTGTAGGGGCGATCAGTGATCGCCCGCACACAGCGTTGGAACTTATTTCCCAAATTTTCCAGACAGAACGGCGATGACCAGCACAAGGATACTGAACCCGACGATCGTGCACACCTTGGTGATCGCGTCCCGTTTGTCCTGTGCCGCGTTTGCCCACGGCTTGTATTCCTTGATCTCCTCATCGATCAGCACGCGCCTGCCGAGCTTTTTTTGAATAAGCTTGTACACGCATTGGGTATCATAATCGATCTCGTTGCCGCAAGCGGGGCATTTGAAATTGTATTCGGTCAGCTCCACGTCGCCAACCATGTAAGTTTTAGTACCGATCTTACTTGCGCGGCGATGATCGGGATCCCCCGGACGCACCGTGCGCGTAATGGGATTGTTTTTGTATTTTTGCCCGCATTTATGGCAATAGAATTTGCCGAAAACCATACCCATGGGGATAGAATAACTTTTGCTCATGATGCGGTTCCTTTCCAAGAGTAATACTTTTTCCACACGGACCGTAGGGCAGAGGCTTGCTCCTGCCGCGGATGTATGTACACTTTTTCTGCGGGAGCAAGCCCCCGCCCTACAATTACATTCTTGTCAGACACACGACGCTCTCAACATGCCCCGTTCTCGGAAACATATCGACCGGTGTGACCTCGCCGATTTCGTAGCCGTTTTCTCTGAACCATTTGCAATCTCTTGCCAGCGTATCGGGGTCGCAGGAAACGTATACCACGCGGGGGATGCCCAGCTCTGCAAAGCACTTGACAAGTGCCTCGGTGCTTCCCTTTCTAGGCGGGTCAATGACGGCCACGTCAGGGCGCGTGCCACCGCAAGCCGACAGAATGACCTGTGCGTCGCCTGCATCGTTACAAATAAAGGTCGCGTTTTCCACGCCGTTGCGTGCGGCATTCTCGCGTGCACACTCCACCGCCTCGGGCACGATCTCAATGCCCACAAGGCTGCGCGCAAAACGCGCCATGGAAAGCCCGATGGTACCCGTACCGCAATACAGGTCGATCAGCACCTCGCCGCCGCTCAAATTCGCCTTTTCGCGCGCCAAGCCGTAAAGCAGCTCCGCGCCCTCGCGGTTGACCTGATAGAAAGAGCCTGGCGAGATCTTAAAGGTCAAGCCGCAAAGCTCGTCCTCGATATATGCCTGTCCCCAAACCGTGCGGTATTCCTTACCCAACACGACGTTGGTATTTTTCTCATTGAAATTAAGCACCACGCCCACGATCTGCGGAAATTGCGCAGTTACCTTGGCTGCAAGCTCGCGCTCTGCGGGCATCCCCTTGCCGTTGAGCACCAGGCAAAGCATGATCTGTGCCGAGTCCTTGCTCTGTCGCAAATAAATGTGGCGCAAAAGCCCCTTGCCTGTGGTTTCGTCGTAAGCC
>JAZRFS010000066.1:0-4823 GCA_045643765.1 Eubacteriales bacterium | reverse complement strand
CCGTTCTCGCCCATCAGGGCGTGGACGGAGCCTTTTTTGATCGAGAGCGACACGTGATCCAACGCCCGTACACCGGGGAAGGACTTTTCGATGCCGCGCATTTCAAGAAGCGGTACGTCAGCCGAGATATTTTGCATAGGCGATACGCACCTTGCTCACGTTCTCGTCCACGGTGAGCCCCTCTACGTTGTCCATCGGCTTGCCGTTTTCCGCGAGACTGTTTTGCGTCAGCTTGACAAGCGCCTCTGCCATACCGTCCGCATTTTGCATGACCGTGCCCGTCATTTTGCCCTCCTTGATGAGGGACTTTGCTGCCTCGGTGGCATCCACGCCAAAGACGGGGATCGCAGGGCTGTCGCCGCCCTTGTTATAGCCCGCGGCGTTCAGTGCCGAGATCGCGCCCTCTGCCATGGCGTGGTTGTTGCAGATAACAAGCTCGATCATATTGCTGTTGTTGGCGTTATAGGAGGCAAGCGCGGTGGTCATATAGTCGTTGGCAGCGGCTGCTGACCACAGGCCGTTCTGATCTACCAGATAGCCGTTTTGATTGCTTTTGTCATAAAAGGAAAGCGCGCTCTTGCCTGCGGCGGAGAGCTTTGCATTGGCGCCCTCCACGCTGTGCTTGGTGCGATAGATCGCCTCGTTGTTGCCCTCCTCACCTTTGAAGAGAATATAGGAGATCTTGCCATCCTTGTTGAGGTCAACACGTTCGAAGTTTTCCAGCAGATAATCTCCGATCATCTCACCCTGCAAAATACCTGCTTCCACGGCACGTGTGCCCACAAAGGCGCACTTGTCATAGGATTTGATGACCGCATCGCTTACCTCGCGGTTGAAAAAGAGCAAGGAAATGCCCGCATCGCGGGCAAGTCCCACGATCTCGTTTGCGGCATCGTCCGAGCCGGTATTTACCAGATTGACAAGGATGACCTTCGCACCCTTGGTGATGGCGGTACGGATCTGCTCGGTCTGCGTGGTCTGGTTGCCCGCCGCATCGTAGTCCTGATAGGAAATTCCCGCGTCGCCAAGGCGCTTGTCAAGCGCGGTGCGCACGGTAGAAATATAGGTGTCGCTGTACGTGTAATAAAACACGTGCACGTCGGCTTCCTTGCCGCCGCAGCCGACAAGAAGCGTGGAGAGTAAAAGCAGTGCGAGAAGCGCCGCAAGCATACGTTTTCTCATAGGAAAAGTCCCTCACTTTCGTTTTTGCGCGATTTTCGCGCGTTGCCATTATTATGCGCATCCCGCGATTTGATTTGTCGCAGCACCTTCAAAAAGAACGCGGAAATTTTTGGAAAAATTTTGCTACGCACGCGCGCGTGGGCGTGCGAATTTAATAAGAAAACAAAATTTGTAAGGTTTTTTGGAAAAAGGGCTTGACAAACGGACGGGGAAATGGTATAATACACGTGTTTTAGCGCGCTAAAGCGTTAAAGTATCACAAAGAAAGAGAGAAAGACAATGAAAAAGATTATTTCCGTAGTACTGGCTGTTCTGATGATCGCCGGCATGATGACGATGCTGGCATCCTGCGGTAAGGGCAGCGACTTTGAGAAGGTTCAGGAGAAGGGCGAGATCGTGGTTGGTTACACGGTTTATGCTCCTATGAACTATTACGATGCCAACGGCGACCTTGAGGCTGACGAGAGCGGCGAGTTTGTCGGTTTCGATACCGAGCTTGCCAAGCTGGTTGCCGCAAAGCTGGGTGTTAACGTTAAGTTCCAGCTGATCGAGTGGGGCAACAAGTATGCCGAGCTTTCCTCCGGTGCCATTGACTGCATCTGGAACGGCTTCACCTCCAACTCCAAGGACGACGACGGTATCGAGCGCAAGGATAAGGTTGACTTTACTTACGCTTACCTGGACAACGCACAGTGCGTGATCGTAAGATCTGCAGATGCTGCGAACTTCACCTCTGCTGCTTCCCTGCAGGGCAAGAAGGCTGCTGCTGAGACCGGTAGCGCCGGCGAAAGCTACGCCAAGACCGTAACCGATGCCGATAAGGTAGTTGGCAAGGCATCCCAGATGGATACCTTCATCGATTTGAAGTCCGGCGCGGTTGACTTCATCGTAGTTGACGTTCTGCTTGCTGATAAGATCGTGGGCAAGGGCGATTACGCAAATCTTGCCAAGGCAACCGCCATTGAGATTGATGCCGAGGTTTACTCCATCGGTTGCCGTAAGGACAGCGACCTTGACGAGAAGATCAACGAGGCACTTGTTGAGCTGCTTAACGAGGGCAAGATCGAAGAGCTTGCCGCTAAGTACGACGTGCACGTAACGAAGTCCTTGATGGATATGAAGACTGCGAAATAATCCGTATGTTTTTTGAAGTCACTCTTGCACTTCTAAAGGGATTTGGAACAACCTCTTCTATTTTTGCGCTAACGCTTGCGTTTGCCCTTCCTTTAGGTTTGGCCATTTCCTTTGGAACCATGTCTAAATTCCGCCCCGTTAAGGCGGTATTCAAAACCTTTGTTTGGATCATTCGCGGCGTGCCGCTGATGCTGCAGCTGTTTGTGGTTTTCTACGTACCGGGTATCTTATTCGGCACGCCGATCGCCAGCCGCTTTGTGGCAACGATCATCGCTTTCGTAATCAACTACGCCTGCTATTTTTCCGAGATTTACCGCGCAGGCATCGAGGCGATCCCCGTGGGACAGATCGAGGCAGGTCAGGTGCTTGGTATGACCAAGTTCCAGATCTTCCGCAAGGTCGTTCTGATGCAGGTCGTCAAGCGCATCATTCCCCCGATGGGCAACGAGATCATTACCCTTGTCAAGGATACGGCGCTTGCGCGTGTCATTGCCGTGGTGGAGATCATCAAGGTCGCGGAGGAATTTACCAGCCGTGCGCTTATCTGGCCGCTTTTCTACACGGCGGTGTTTTATCTGATCTTCGTGGGTGCGCTGACGCTTCTGTTCGGTCATTTCGAGAAAAAATTGAGTTATTATAAGGTGTAACATGAGCTTTCTTACTGTAAAAAATATTGAAAAAAGCTTTGGCAGTACGGACGTGTTGCGCGGCATTGACTTTACCGTGGAAAAGGGCGAGGTCGTGGTCATCCTCGGCTCGTCGGGTAGCGGTAAAACAACGCTTCTTCGTTGTCTGAACTTTTTGGAAATTGCCGACAAGGGTAGTATCGAGATTGGAGAGGATGTGATCTTCGACGCCGCTACCGACCGTTCCGGTGACAAGGAGCTGCGTGAAAAGCGCTTGCGCTTCGGTCTTGTGTTCCAGTCCTTCAATCTGTTTCCGCAGTACACGGCGATGCAGAATATGATGCTGGCACCCAAGCTGCGCCTGGATGAGCGTGCCAAAAAGGAAAAGATGTCCTCTGCGGATAAAAAGGACGCTTTAGAAGCTATTCGCCAGAAAGCGGAGGAGCTGTTGGAGCAGGTTGGTCTTGCACAAAAGGCGGATTTCTACCCCTGTCAGCTCTCGGGCGGTCAGTGCCAACGCGTGGCGATCGCACGTGCTTTGATGCTGGAGCCGGATATCCTTTGCTTTGACGAGCCGACCTCGGCACTTGACCCCGAGCTTACGGGCGAGGTGCTGCGCGTAATCCGTTCGCTGAAAAACTCGGATCGCACGATGATCATCGTCACGCACGAGATGGATTTCGCCAGACACGTGGCGGATAAGGTCATCTTTATGGCAGACGGTGTGATTGAGGAGCAGGGCACACCCGAAGAGGTGTTCGATCACCCCAAGAGCGAGAAAACGCGCGCGTTCCTTGCCAAGGATGCGCTGGGCGAAGCACAATAAAAAAGAAAATGAAATCCCCCGTGGAAACCCTGAAAAAAGGTTGCCAACGGGGGATTTTTGTGTTATAATGGTTGTAATATCGCGCGGAGGTGCTTTTTATGAAGGTTTTGAATTTCGGTTCGCTTAATATTGACTACGTATACGGTGTTGACCATTTCGTGCGCGCAGGGGAAACGATCTCCTCAAACGGTTTGCAGCTGTTCTGCGGCGGCAAGGGCTTAAATCAGTCCGTGGCGTTCGCCAGATCGGGCGCTGAAACCTATCACGCGGGTGCTGTCGGTAAGGACGGCGGAATGCTCACGGATATGCTCAAAAGCGCGGGCGCAAACACCGATTTTGTGCGCGTGCGTGAGGACGCGGCATCGGGGCACGCCATCATTCAGGTGTCGAAGAGTGGCGAGAACTGCATCCTTTTGCACGGCGGCGCCAACCAGACGATGGATAACGATTTCGTGGACGAGGTGCTCGGCAACTTCGGTGCGGGCGATCTTCTGATGCTGCAAAACGAGATCAATAATCTGGATTATATCATTCGCCAAGCCAAGGCACGCGGCATGTTTGTGGTGCTGAACCCCTCGCCCTTTGACGAAAAGATCTTGGCGCTTGACCTTTCGCTGCTGGACGCGATCATCGTCAACGAGACCGAGGGTAACGGACTTTCGGGCAAGACCGAAAGCGAGGAGATCCTTGCGGAATTGCTGGCACGCTATCCCAAAATGAAGATCGTGCTGACCCTTGGTAAGCACGGCGCGACCTATGCGGATGCCGATACGCGCGCTTTCTGCGACATTATGCCGATGCCCGTCAAGGACACGACCGCCGCGGGAGATACCTTCACGGGTTACTTCTTCTCGATGCTGATGCAGGGCGAGGCACCCGAGCGAGCATTGAAGATCGCCACCGCCGCCTCCGCCGTGACGGTGTCCCGTATGGGCGCCGCCCCCTCGATCCCCACGATGGACGAGGTCAAGGCGCTGCTTGCCGAGCGCGGCTGGTAAACACAAAACAAAAAAGAGGGGCTGCCATCGCCAGACGGCTTTTTTTGTTCCGCTAAG
>JAZRFS010000065.1:0-5473 GCA_045643765.1 Eubacteriales bacterium | reverse complement strand
GAACGACATGGCTACGATCCGACTTCCTTCAGGCGCTTGGCAAAGCGCTTGGAGGACCAAGCAAAGCTGTAATAGTTCAACAGGCGAAACAGGATCCCCTTGCGCCGTCCGACCGTAAAGGTGCGGTTGATCTTCACACCGTCCTTTTCCTCACAGCGTTTCTTTTTCTTCTTGTAGTCCTTGTAAATATACCCCTCGGGATAATTGGGCACATCAGTGATGACGTGCACGGTATGCCCGCGCTTTACCAGCGACTCGCACACGTCCGAAAGCTGGAACGGCTCGGGCCAGTAATGCTGACAAACCACCAGAATTTTCATTGCTTTTTCCTCCCGTTTTTGCACCGCCACAAAGCGTTTTTACCCCGTGCCGGAAGCGGAATTCTTCTATAATATAAATATACTATACGCAATTATAACACATTTTTATCTAAAAATCAACCCTTTTCGCGCAAAAAGCAGATATTTCCGCCACCATTCCCGCACGAACGCCCCCTCGCGCGCTTTCCTTATGCGCAGGCAGTCGCCGCAGCAACGCCTTTCGCCGGGTTGTACACCTGGCAAAAATACCGTTTTTTTACACCGTTATGCCACTAAATAGAAAAAAACGGCGCAAAAGCGCCGTTTTTTCACCCCAGCAAAAGGTCTGTGACAAGCATCACGCAAAAACCGACAAGAAGCGCGTAGGTCGCCCCTCGCTGATGCCCCTCGTGATGCGTTTCGGGGATCATTTCATCACTGATAACGTACAGCATCGTGCCACCCGCAAAGGCAAGTGCGAAGGGCAGGATCGCCGCGGCAATACTGACCGCAAAATAGCCGATCAGCGTACCCACGACCTCAACCACGCCCGTCATCATCGCCAGCACCAGCGTCTTCTTTTTGGAAACACCCGCCGCCAGCATCGGACCGATAATCACCATACCCTCGGGGATATTCTGCAACGCGATACCGCCCGCGATAATCAGCGCTTGCGCGGTGTCCCCCGCACCAAATCCCACGCCCGCGGCAATACCCTCGGGCAGATTGTGAATGGCAATTGCCATCACGAATAAAAGCACCTTGCCAAGCTGCTTGTTGCGATGCGGCTCCTCGTCGTCCGAGGCGATCATTTTATGCAGGTGGGGCACCAGCTTGTCGATCAGATTGAGGCACAGCGCACCTGCAAAAATTCCCGCAAGGGTAAAGAGAATTGCCATACCCGTGCCGTATTTTTCACCGTATTCCAGGGATGGAAGAATGAGACCGATCACCGCCGCCGACAGCATCACGCCCGCGGCAAAGGACAGCACGATATCCGAAAATTTGTGCGAAATATTTTTAAACAAAAAGCCGATCAGCGCGCCGAAGACGGTAGCACCGCCCACGCCCGCCGCGGTCAGAAGTACAAGCTCCATGGAAATTCTCCTCTTGCCTTTTTCACGATTTTACCACACCTTTTCCTATCTGTCAAGTGCGTCAATGTCGCTTGCTTGTCCATTTTTCTTATCAAAATCTGTATTTTTGCCGTTTTTCACCATTAATTTTGTTTTTTTATGCAAAAGGGTTTGACAAATTAAAAAAAATGCTATATAATATTTGGTATCTTTATTATTATAGTGTAATGTCGCTTGAAAACGAAATTCAACCCACAGGAGTTTTAGATATGATCTGGTCAAAGGAAGAAACCCTCTCCCGCGCGGAAATCGAAGCCATCCAGCTGGCGCGCTTACAGGAAACTGTGACCCGCGTTTACGCCAAGGTGCCCGCTTACCGTGCCAAAATGGATGCCGCAGGCGTCAAACCCGAGGACATCAAAACCCTCAAGGATCTTGCAAAGCTACCCTTCGTAACAAAGCAGGATCTGCGCGATAACTATCCCTTCGGGCTGTTTGCCGTACCCAAAGAGGAATTGGTGCGTATCCACGCCTCCAGCGGCACCACGGGCAAGCCCACGGTGGTCGGCTATACGCAAAATGATATGGAAATGTGGACCGAGTGCGTGTCCCGTATCGCCTGCATGGGCGGTGCCACGAAAAAGGACGTCGCACAGATCTGCTTCGGCTACGGTATGTTCACCGGCGCACTGGGATTGCACTACGGTCTGGAAAAGATCGGCGCCACCGTTGTTCCCTCCTCTACGGGCAACTCGGAAAAGCAGATTATGTATATGCAGGATTTTGAAACCTCGCTGCTTGTCGCCACCCCCTCCTACGCGCTTCGCCTTGCCGAGGTGGCGCGCGAAATGGGTATTGATCCCGCGAAGGATCTCAAGATCAAGATGGGTCTTGTGGGCAGCGAGCTGCTCACCGACGCGATGCGCGAGGAGATGCACAAATACTGGGGCGAGGATATGCTGATCACCTCGAACTACGGCATGAGCGAGCTTTGCGGTCCCGGCGTGTCCGGCGAGTGCGAGCACCTTTGCGGCATGCACATCAACGAGGACTTCTTCATCCCTGAGATCATTGACCCCGAAACGGGCGAGGTGCTTCCCGCCGGCGAGAAGGGTGAGCTTGTCATCACTTGTATCAAGAAAGAGGGCATCCCGCTCATCCGTTACCGCACCAAGGACGTCACACGCCTTTTCTACGAGCCCTGCAAATGCGGTCGTACCTTCTGCCGTATGGAAAACCTTTCGGGCAGAAGCGACGATATGCTGAAGGTCCGCGGTGTCAACGTATTCCCCGGTCAGATCGAGGAAGTGATCCTGAGCTTCAACGAGCTGGGTCCGCACTACGAGATCATCGTGGAGCGCGAGGGATATATGGATAAGCTCACCATCCGTGTGGAGCTGTTGCACGCCACCGACTCCTTCAAGGAGCTGGAAAACCTGGAAAAGGCGATCCGCGCGAAACTCCGCGTGATCCTGGGGCTTGATGCCAAGATCAAGCTGGAATCCCCCAACACGCTGCAGCGCTTTGAGGGAAAAGCAAAACGTATCAAAGATTTAAGGAGCAAATAAAATGAGCGAAAAGAAAATGATGTTGGGCAACGAAGCAATTGCCCGCGGCGTCTTTGAGGCAGGTGTCAAGGTCTCCAGTGCCTACCCCGGCACCCCCAGTACCGAGATCAGCGAATACCTGGCTACTTACAACGAAGTTTATACCGAGTGGGCTCCCAACGAAAAGGTGGCGGGTGGGGTTGCCATCGGCGCGTCGGTCTCCGGCGTGCGTTCGCTTTGCTGCATGAAGCACGTTGGCTTGAACGTTGCCGCAGACCCGCTTTACACCTTCGCCTACACGGGCGTGAACGGCGGCTCTGTGATCGTGGTCGCCGACGACCCCGGCATGGCAAGCTCGCAAAACGAGCAGGACACCCGTATGATCGCCCGCGCGGCACACGTGCCGGTGCTGGAGCCCGCCGACAGCGGCGAGGCAAAGGAGTTCGTGAAGATCGCTTACGAGCTGAGCGAAAAGTACGACACCCCCGTGATCCTGCGCACCACCACCAAGCTTTCTCACTCCCAGAGTGCCGTAGAGCTTTGCGACCGCGTTGAGGTCGAGGACAAGCCCTACGCACGCGATATGCGCAAGTACGTGATGATGCCCGCCTCCGCCATCGCGCGCCATCCCATCGTGGAGGACCGCGAGAACCGTATGGCGGCTGACGCTTGCGAGATGCCTATCAACCGCGTAGAGATGGGCGACACCAAGATCGGCTTTATCACCTGCGGCGTGGCTTACCAGTACGTCAAGGAGGTCTGCCCCGAGGCAAGCGTCCTCAAGCTGGGTCTTACCAATCCCCTGCCCCGCAAGATGATTGAGGAGTTCGCCGCTAAGGTCGACACTCTGTACGTCTTTGAGGAGCTGGAGCCCGTCATCGAGGAGCAGGTCGCCTCCTGGGGCATCAAGGTGCTTGGCAAGGAGGTCTTCACCCGTCAGGGCGAGTACAGCGCAAACCTTTTGCGCCGCGTACTGTTCGGCAAGGACGAAATGGTATTCGACAAGGCAAATGTGCCCGCACGTCCCCCCATTCTCTGCCCCGGTTGTCCCCACAGAAGCACCTTCTCTGTGCTCAACAAGCTGAAGATCCACGCCGCCGGCGACATCGGCTGCTACACGCTTGGTGCGGTCGCGCCCCTGAGCGTCATTGACACCACCATCTGCATGGGTGCCAGCATTTCCTCGCTCCACGGTATGGAAAAGGCAAAGGGCAAGGATTACATCAAGAACTGGGTCGCCGTGATCGGTGACGGCACCTTCCTTCATACCGGTGTGAACTCGCTGATTAATATGGTATACAACAAATCCACCGGCACGGTGCTGATCCTGGATAACCGCACGACGGGTATGACCGGACACCAGCAGCACGCCGCTACGGGCAAGACCCTCAAGGGCGAGGACACTTATGCCATCGATCTGCCCACGCTCTGCCGCGCGATCGGCGTGCCGAACGTGATCGAGGTAAACGCATTTGACGTGGCTGAGCTTGAAAAGACGGTCAAGGAAAGCGTTGCAAGCGACGTTCTGACCGTGCTGATCGTAAAGGCACCCTGCGTGCTCATTAAGGGTCAGAAATTCCCCAACTTCTGCGAGGTTGATGCCGACGCGTGCCGCAAGTGCGGTGCTTGCATGAAGATCGGTTGCCCCGCGATGAGCCGCGGCGAGGATGGCAAGATCAAGATCGATGCCACCATGTGCAACGGCTGCGGACTGTGCCGCAATTACTGCAAATTCAACGCCATTAAGGTAGTGGAGAGATAAGCTATGGTTAAGAATATTATGATCGTAGGTGTCGGCGGACAAGGCACTCTGCTGACCAGTAGAATTATCGGCAAGGCAGCACTTGCCAAGGGCTTTGACGTCAAGATTTCCGAGGTGCACGGCATGGCACAGCGCGGCGGTAGCGTCGTTACATTCGTCAGATACGGCGAAAAGGTTTACGAGCCCGTCGTTGAGGAGGGCGAGGTTGACGTTTTAATATCATTCGAGCGTCTTGAAGCTTTGCGCTATGCGCATTTTTTGAAATCGGACGGAATTATGATTGTAAACGACTCGAGAATTGATCCTATGACAGTCGTTATAGGCGCAAAAAGTTATCCCGAGGGTATACTCGAGGAGCTTTCGGCGCATCACAAGCTCTACGCTATAGACGGCGCTGCTATCGCAAAGGAATTGGGAAACAGCAAGGTGCTGAATTCGGTTGTTTTGGGACTTGCCGCAAAGCACATAGGATTTTCTGTGGAAGAATGGCTTGAGGTGCTCAAAAACACGGTTCCCCCGAAGACTATTGATATAAACATTGCCGCGTTCAACCGCGGATATGAGGCTGACGTATAATTTGGAGTTAGACAATGATTTGGAATGAAAAAATAGAATGTATGTCGCGCGAGGAGATGACCTCTCTTCAAAGTGAAAGACTTGTTAAGCTTGTTAAATACGTTTACGACAACGTCGAGTTTTATAGAAAAAGAATGGACGCTGTGGGCGTTAGCCCCTCGGACATTAAGGGAATTGAGGATATAACAAAGCTTCCCTACACCACAAAGGACG
>JAZRFS010000064.1:0-5369 GCA_045643765.1 Eubacteriales bacterium | reverse complement strand
CTCCTTGCCGGAGGGGTCGGGGATGAGGCACAGATCCCTCAGCAGGTCATACATACCCTGCTCGTTTTTCTTTACAAATTGCTTGATATCCATAGCTACTCCTTTGCGCCGCGCGTGCGCGACATAATATTTCAGTATAATTATATCAAGTTAAAATAGCAATGTCAAGCGAAAAGGCGCCTCAAAAGAAAAAAGATGTTATACATCTTGACAGAAAAGGAAATTTGCGTTATAATAGTATTTGTTAAATTATGTGTGCGCGTATTGCCACACGCACGTATGAGGAGGAACCCCATAATGAAAAGAGTTTTTGCTTTGATGCTGGCCCTTTTGATGTTGCTTACCCTGGTTGCTTGCTCTTCCGAGGAGGATGGCGATGACGAGGGAGAAACCGACATGGCTGTTACGAACACCGACCTTGTTTATTCTCCTGCAGAAAATCCCAACGGGGAAGAAATTCGCTATGAGTACATCAACATTGATGAGGTACGCATCGTAGAATATAAGTCCAATCCCAACAAGCAGCACGCTGTGATCATTCCCGCTCAGATCGATTCGCGTAACGTGACGGAAATTGCTGACGGCGCTTTTAAGTCCTGTGCCAATATCACGGCTGTGACCCTGCCGGATACGATCCATTCGATCGGCGCTTCCGCTTTCTACGGCTGCATCCTGTTGGATAGCGTGAAAATGCCCGCCGCGCTGACCAGCATTGGTGAGCTGGCATTTGCTTATTGTGAGAAGTTGACCTTCGTTTCTATCACCGCAAGCCTTGTGCAGATGGGCGAAGGTGCCTTCTGTGGCTGCAAGGCACTTGCAAACGTGGCGCTGCCCGCAACGCTGACTGCTCTGCCCGCAAAGGCATTTATGGATTGCGTAAGCCTGAAGACCGTGACCTGGAGCGCAAACGGCACCGAGATCGGTGGTTATGCATTTGCTGATTGTGCTTTGTTGGAGAACTTTGCATTCCCCGCAACGCTGACTGCAGTAGGTGAGTACGCATTTGCAGGCTGTGCTAAGCAGGCTGCTCCCGCACTGGCAAATACCGTTACGGTTGGTACGAATGCCTTCTACGGCACCATTGGTGGCTAATTCTTACCGGAACAATCAAAAAGCCCCTCGCAACGCGAGGGGCTTTTTTTATCGTAATAAGGAAAGAAAGGGGACGCTTGTCAAGGTCTGCATACCACACAGCACAAGAGCTGTATCCGCAGCATCGGCAAGTGGCTGCAGCTTTCCCGTGTGGTAGCGCGGATCTATGGCAAGGATGCGATAATGCCGTGCAAGGAAGGGAAGCAAGGAATTGGCAAAGCTATCCTTGATCACAAGCAGCATAGGGCGGCTATCTTCCTCGCCAAGATCAATCTGCAGGGTGCTGCAATTGCCGCCAAGAAAAAGGGAATACTGATCGCTGCCGTAGAGCTTTTCCGTATCGTAAAGCCCCGCGAAGGCGGCGGGCTTGCCGTCTCGCAATACACGGTAGCTTTCATCCCCGTGATAGCGCCAAACCGACACCGTGTCGGGGGCAATGTGCGAAAATCCCGCCGCTGCGGCGCTGGTGCCAAGGAAGCTTTCTGACACGGTTGCAGGGGTAAAATCGCTTGCGGAATAGGGCTTGTAACCCAAGTAACGGGAAAGCCGCACGTAGGCAAAATACGCGCCCTCCTGTGTCCAGTGGTGGTCGGTGCGGTACCATTGTGCGTCCTCGGTGGCATCCAGAAAGGTAACCATACCCGCAGGAAGCGCTTCCCATACGTCTTGCTCGCGTGCAGTATCGTAAAGCGCAGGCAGCACCTCGCTTCGTACGTCAATGCGGCGTGGCGCGACGGCGACAGTAAGGGGAAGCGCGCCGAGCTGCTTTTGCAAGCGCGGCAAGGAAGCCAGATTGCGCTCATATACCCGCTCATTCACTTCGGTGCGGCGGCACAGCGAGCCGTCGCGGCAAAAAATCACGCCGTGACTTTCGCCACGTCCCAACATCAGCTCGGAGCTTGCGTACGCACGGCGACAAGCACCGCGAAAGGGCAAGCGTTCGGCGGCAAAATCGTCGAGTGCCGCCGTGTAAGTGCCGTTTGCCAGTGCCTCGGTGGAAAACGTGGGGAATACGGCTAAATTGCGGTTTTCCGTGGCGGAAAACCGTGCCGCCGGGAACGCACAAAGTCCCACGGTGCCGCAGAGTAGCACGCCTACCGTGGCGATCAGCAAAAGCTTGTCACTGTGCTTGTTTTTTTGCATATTCACGCCCCCCGTGTTCTCTTTTTAATAGGTTTTTTCCGTGCCGCCTTGAATATGCAAAGAAAAAAAGGGAAGTACAAAAATGATCTGTGACCATTGTGCTTTTTTTGCTTTTGTGATATAATGAAGAAAAGTCATATGCGAGGAGAATTTTATGAAAAGAGTGCTTGTTGCGCAGTTTACGCACGAGACCAATACCTTCTGTCCCAAGAAGGCGGATTTTGAGGCGTTTCGTGTCTTTCGCTGGTTTGAGGGCGAGGATCTGATCGAAAAGCAACGCGGTGTTGCCACGGATCTTGGCGGATTTGTAGACGAAATGTCAAAATATGACGACGTTAAGCTGATCCCTGCTATCGGCATCGGCGCAATGCCCTGCGGCACGGTGCTTGAGGAGGTCTTTTTGTTCGCGCGTGAGCGCATTTTGGGTGCGATCCGCGAGAATATGCCGCTTGACAGCGTCTTTATCCATCTGCACGGCGCCACGGTTGCCGAGGGACACCCCGACGCCAGCGGCGAGCTTTGCGAGGCGGTGAGAGCGCTGATCGGCAAGGACGTGCCGTTTATCTGCTCGATGGATTCGCACGCCAACGTCACGCAGAAGATGTATGAAAACACCGATGCGTTGGTCTGCTACGATTGCTATCCGCATACGGATATTGCCGAAACGGGTGCCTCGGCGGCGCGCATTATGCGCGAGGTGCTGAACGGCACGGCAACGCCGACGATGGCATACAGACGCGTTCCCTACCTGCTTCCGCTTTTCCCCACAACAGAGTCGGAAATCTCCCCCATCTATGACCGTATGAAGGAAATGCGCGAGACGGAGGGCGTGCTGGAGGCGCGCCTTGCACACGGATTTTTCCCTGCGGACGTAGAGGAAATGGGCATGGCGGTGATGGTGACGACCAATGGCGATCAGGCGCTTGCCGAGCAGCTTGCCACGGAGCTTGAGCAGATGGTGATAGAGCGCATCCCCTTGTTGGTGCGCGAGTATCCCGATCTGGACGAGGTGCTTGACCGCATCGAGGCGGAGGGGAAATATCCTGCCGTTCTGGCAGATTCCTCGGATAACCCCGGAGCCGGTGCACTTGGCGAAACCACACATATCCTGCGCCGCATTCTGGAGCGCGGCATCACGGGCGCGGCAGTTGCCACGATCCTGGACCCCGAGAGCGTGAAAAAGTGCGAGCAGGCAGGTGTGGGCAACACCGTGCATCTCTCGCTTGGCGGTTGGAGCGATCCCGTGCTTTCGGGCGGTCCCATCGAGATGGACGCCTACGTCAAGGCGATCACGGACGGCGCGTATGTGTTCAAGGGAAAAATGAGCCACGGTCTGTGGGGGACGCACGGCAAGGCGGCTGTCATTGAGGTCGGCGGCAACGTGGTCATCGTGACGTCGCTGACGCGCCAGCCCTTTGATCTGGAGGTGTTCCGTAGCCACGGCATCACGCCCGAGGACTATAAGATCCTTGTCACCAAGTCCTCGGTGCATTTCCGCGCGGATTATGGTAAAATTGCAAAGGTGATGTACACCCTTGCACTCCCTGGCGTAGCTTCTCCTAATCCCAAATCCTATCGGTATAAAAACTGGAAGGGTAACGTTTGATTTTATCAATAAAGGAGAATTGTGATGAAAAAGTTGATCGTTATCTTGTCTTTGTTGCTTGCGCTTGCTTGCGTGCTTGTAGCGTGTGATAGCGCGCGCTCGATCACGAAAAGCGAGATCGTCAACGGTGAGCTGGTCATTACGTATAGCGACGGCACCAGTGAAAACCTCGGCAAGGTCGTCGGTGACGACGGTGAGAAAGGCGAAAAGGGTGATAAGGGCGACACCGCAACCGATGATAATCCACAAGGATTGGATTTTTATCCGCTTTCTGATGGTACGTATGCTGTAGGGGCAGGCAGGGCGCGTTATTTGGAGGAGATCATCATTCCTGCTACGTATAATGGGAAAGCGGTAACACAAATTGCAGGTAATGGATTTAATGGCTGTTCGTTGAAAAAAATTACTATTCCCAATTCCATCATTCGTTGCGGAAATGCTGCATTCCTTAATTCAGCGGTTGAGGCAGTCTATATTACCGATCTTGAAGCGTGGTGTAGAATTGAGTTTGTAAATAATACTTGCGGTGCCAAAAATTTGTATTTAAATGAAACTCTTGTGACCGATTTGATCATCCCAAACACCATTACACAAATCAAGAACAACGCATTTTCGGAATTCACCTGTCTTGAGTCTGTGGTAATCCCGAATTCTGTTACAAGCATCAGTGGTGATGCATTTGCCCGCTGTACATCGCTTAAAACGGTTACAATTTCAAATGGCGTAACAGATATCGGCGGCTCGGCTTTCAGCTATTGTCGCGCACTTACAAGTGTTACGATTCCAGACTCTGTGACGAGTATCGACAATTTTGCGTTCTATGGTTGCGATTCGCTTGTTTCGGCGGCGTTTGAAACTTCGGAAGGATGGGTGGTGAAGTCCCAATATGGTCCGTATAATGAAGTTGCACTGCCCTCCGCAGACCTTGCTGATCCTGCTGTGGCGGCACGATATTTGAGCTCGACTTATAGTTGTGATTATGCTTGGAGCCGCGTGGAGGAGTAAAAGCCTTCCCCGCTTGGGGAAGGCAATCCGCCCCCGCGCCGATTTCGGCGCGGGGGTTCTGTGTGTTATGGGGGCGTGAACGGGAGGAGTAAGCCCTTCGCCTACCAAATTTCTTTCTTTTTTATAAAAGCTTTCGGGAAAGGAAATTGAATTGTTTTTGACGGATGTCAAAAACAAGAAAAAGGAGAACCCCTTTGCAAAGGGGTTCTCCTTTTTTTAGAGATTATTCAATCAGTCCAAAGCGTCCTTGATGGAGAATTCCATACGGTTCTTCTTCTGATCGATGCCCATATACTTGACCTTGACGATGTCGCCCATCTTGAGCACGTCCTCAACCTTGTCGATACGGGTCTTGGCGATCTTGGAGATGTGCACCATGCACTCCTTGCCGGGCAGGTACTCGACGAAGCAGCCGAATTCCTTGATGCCGGTGACCTTGCCCTCGAATACGGCGCCCACCTCGGGGTCGTATGCGATAGCGGCGATGGCCTTGCGTGCGATGTCTGCGCTCTCGCCGTTGATG
>JAZRFS010000063.1:0-2798 GCA_045643765.1 Eubacteriales bacterium | reverse complement strand
CCCTGCCAAAACAAAAAGACCAGCCGATCGGCTGGTCTTTTTGTTTTGCCACGGTCAGGAGCTGCGAGTGCCCGCAGGGAGGCGGCGAAGCCGCCGTTTATTTCGGCGCAGCCGAAATGGACGAGCCCTCCTGCCCCTTTGCTACGGGGGAGCGCTTGAAATCAACGAGCCCTCTGCGGCGCCGGTCATTTCTTGCGGCGTGCAGGAAAGTGCTTCCAAAACAGAAAATATTTATTTATAATAAATATTTCAAATAAGAATTGACTTCACTCGTTGCGTGTGCTACAATAAAAACAAGGCATTGTGCCGATAAATAAAATATATTTTGGAAAAGGAGAACAAGATGTCTAAAAATCTGATCTACGACATTCACGACAGACCTCCCTTCAGCAAGCTGATCGTTTTAGCGTTCCAGCAGCTGCTGGCGATCATCGCCGCTACCATTGCCGTGCCCGCCATCGTCGGCAACGGTATGTCTGCATCCGCCGCGCTTCTGGGTGCGGGCGTGGGCACGCTGGTTTATCAGCTGTTCACCAAATTCCGCAGCCCCGTGTTCCTTGGCTCCTCGTTTGCCTTTATCGGCTCGATGAGTGCCGCCTTTGCGGGCGCCGTATCTACAAGCCTTGGCTATCTGGGGCTTTTGATGGGCGCGATCTTCGCGGGTCTTGTATATACGATCATCGCACTGGTGATCAAGTATGCGGGTGTGAACTGGATCAATAAGCTGATGCCCCCTGCCGTGATTGGTCCTACGGTCGCGCTGATCGGTCTTTCGCTTGCCGGTGCCGCCGTAAAGGACGTGTTCTCCTACGGTCCGCAGAACGACAGCGGCGCGTTTATTATGACGACGAACATCTGGCTTTCCTTTATCTGCGCCATTGTGACGCTGATTGTCGTTGTGCTTTGCGCCACCTACGGCAAAAAGATGACCAAGCTGATCCCCTTCATCATCGGTGTGCTGTCGGGCTATGCGGTTGCACTGGTATTTACCGTGATCGGCTACGCCGCAGGCGCGGACGCGCTGAAGGTTATTGATTTCACGCCCTTTACAAGCCTTGTGTCGGACGGTGTGAAGATCACGACCTTCCTGGATGTTCCCGATTTTGCCTTTGTAAAAGCATTTGACGGCTTTAAAAACTTTGCGTGGAGCTATCTGGCAACGGTTGCCGTAGCATATATTCCCGTGGCGTTTCTGGTGTTTGCCGAGCATATCGCAGACCACAAGAACCTTTCCTCGATCATTGGCGAGGATCTTCTGGAAAATCCCGGTCTGCACCGCACCCTGCTTGGTGACGGTATCGGCTCGGTAGCGGGTGCCCTGTT
Organism: Eubacteriales bacterium; assembly: GCA_045643765.1. GTDB lineage: Bacteria > Bacillota > Clostridia > Oscillospirales > CAG-272 > Firm-07. The sequence goes on along the minus strand of JAZRFS010000063.1, from coordinate 1,475 downwards.
CGGTGGCTGTCCCAACACGACCTACGGCGAGTCGGTCGGCTGTGTCGCGATCACGCGCAACGCTTCCATCGCCACCATCACCCTTACGGCGATCATTTCGATCCTGATCTCCTTCGTATCCCCCTTCGTGGCATTTCTGGACTCCATTCCCGGCTGCGTGATGGGCGGTGTTTGCATCACGCTGTACGGCTTTATCGCCGTATCCGGCTTGAAGATGATCAAAAAGGTTGATCTGGAGGACAACGTGAACCTCTTTACCGTATCCGTCATTCTGATCACCGGTGTGGGCGGTATGGCAATGGCGATCGGCAAGGTTGTGATCACCTCTATCGCGTGTGCGCTGATCCTCGGTATCCTTGTGAATACCCTGCTCAATAAGTTCAAGAAAGACAAAAGTGAGGAAGAGCAATGAAAGATTATAAAAACGTGATCGTGTTCGATCACCCCCTGATCCGCCATAAAATTGCAATTTTGCGTGACGAGCGAACCAGTATGAAGGAGTTCCGCGAGTTGGGCGAGGAGATCACCACGCTGATGACCTACGAAAGCCTCAAGGAGGGCGTGCCCACCACCGAGATCGAGGTGAAAACGCCCCTGGAGACCTGCAAGCAGCAGGTCGTAACGGACAATTCCATTGTGATCGTGCCGATCCTGCGTGCGGGACTTGGTATGGTGAACGGCATCCACGTGCTGTTCCCCTCGGCAAAGGTGGGGCATATCGGTATGTACCGAAATGAGGAAACGCTGATGCCCGAAACCTACTATTGCAAGCTGCCTCAGGGTATCGAGGACAAGCTGGTGCTGCTTGTAGACCCGATGCTGGCAACGGGCGGCAGCGCCTGTGACGCCATCCAGCATCTGAAGAGCATTGGCTGCAAGAAGATCAAGTTTATGGCGATCATCGGTGCGCCCGAGGGTGTATCCAAGGTTGCCGAGGCGCACCCCGACGTGGATATCTACGTATCCACTGTGGACAGGGAGCTCAATGAGCACGGTTACATTCTGCCCGGTCTTGGCGACGCGGGTGACCGCCTGTTTGGCACAAAATAACAGCTATAACCGTTATGCCCGCTGAAAACGGCGAAACCGCAACGGGCTTTGTCAGTGCCGGGTAAAACACAGAATAAAAAAGGAACGGACGATTTCGTCCGTTCCTTTTTTATTGCTTAATTTTCATTTTTCCGCTCGGGAACAAGGAAGATAAACACCAGCGAGCTGGCAAGCAGCATCATGGGATAGAACAGATGCGCCATGATCTGGAAGGCGCTGATCTTTATGCTCAGCATGCCCGTGGCGGAAAGTGCCACCAGCATCTGCGCGCCGTAGGGCAAAAAGCCTTGGAAGATGCAGGAGAAGGTGTCCAAGAGCGACGCGGTCTTGCGCTTTGAAATGCCGTACTCCTCTGCCATTTGCGCGGCGATGGGGTTTGCCATCACGATGGCAACCGTATTGTTGGCGGTGGAAATATCCATCAG
>JAZRFS010000062.1:0-2593 GCA_045643765.1 Eubacteriales bacterium | reverse complement strand
TCGCTTGTAAAAAATTCGTATACAGGAACTGTTTCAAACGTTGCTGCCGATATGGTTCCAGAAAGCGATACGGCAAACCTTGCTATCCTTTCGTACGACCCCAAGGTATTTTCCAAGGGCCGCTCCCCTCTCGAAGCGGTGAGCATGGGAATTGAAATGGCAGCCGACGAAACGGCTTACAGATGCAACATAGTAACCGTTACCGACGACGAGGGTGTAGCTTACGAGGACAGGGTAATTCTTGACCACAGTGCTGACGAGATAACTACCGAGGAAGCGGACGTGCTTATAAAAGCTCTCGAGGATGCTCTCGGAAACGACACAAGAAAGTTCCACACAGGCATCAGCTACCGTCATTGTCTTATTATTAAAAACGGCAACGACAAATACGACTTCGCACGTCCTCACGATCACCTTGGCGAGCGCATAGGCAACTATCTGCCCAAAGTCGAGAACGGTGGCGCTGAATTCCTTGACATAATGAAAAAGAGCTACGACATACTCAACCACCACCCGATAAACGAAGCAAGACGTGCACGCGGTCTTAAGCCCGCGAACTCGGCTTGGCTCTGGAGCCCCGGCAAAAAGCCACAGCTTCCCTCTTTTGAGGAAAAATGGGGGCTCAAGGGCGCCGTGATCTCTGCCGTTGACCTGATCAAGGGCATCGGTCTGTGCGCAAAGATGCGCTCGATCGACGTAGAGGGTGCAACGGGCAACGTTCACACCAATTACAAGGGCAAGGCAGACGCGGCTATTGAGGCATTCCGCGACGGTGCCGAGCTTGTTTACGTGCACGTGGAGGGTCCCGATGAAGGCGGACACCGCGCAGAGCTTGAAAACAAGGTCACCTGCATCGAGCGTATCGATGCCGAGATCCTTGCTCCCGTGCTTGCATACCTGCGTGAGAGCGGCGAGGATTTCAAGATTATGATCCTGCCCGACCATCCTACGCCCATCCGTATCCGCACGCATACCATTCTCCCTGTTCCCTTCATGATCTACTCCTCTACCGAGTGCAAAAACGGCGTCGAGCAGTTCAGCGAGCAAAGCGCCACCGCGCAGAATTATTACGTGGAGAACGGCTATACTTTGATGGAGCTGCTGACGCAGAAGTAATCGTCGCACTCCCCCGAAAGGAGTTATTATGAGCAAAAAAAACGCTGCTCTTGCAAAGGAGAATGCGCCGAAGGGCGCCATTCACGCTGTGCTGGATTACGTGGAAATGTTCGTATTTACTGTTGCTGTGGTTATCCTGGTGCTTTCCTTTGGCTTCCGACTTTGCCGGGTAAGCGGTCCTTCTATGAACAATACATTGCTGAACGGTGAGCAACTGATCGTTTCCAACCTCTTCTACACCCCTGACACGGGTGATATTATTGTGTTTCATCAAACCAGCGACGTGAACGATAAATTCAATGAGCCGATCGTCAAGCGTGTGATTGCCACCGAGGGCGAGTTTGTAAAGATCGACTATGTGCAAAGCAAGGTTTACGTGTCTGCTGACAACGTCTTCACCGAGGATGAGGTGCTGCAGGAGGATTATATCATCGAAGGAAAGCCCAACTATCTTTCCTACACGGCAAACGTTTTTGTATATGAGGTACCCGAGGGGCATCTGTTCGTGATGGGTGATAACCGTCCCGTTTCCGCGGATAGCCGTTATTCTGCGGTAGATTTCGTGGACGAGCGCCGCGTGCTTGGCAAGGTGCTGTTCCGCGTTACGCCCTTCAATAAATTCGGAAAGGTGGGATAAAATGCCAACCGATATCATTCAATGGTTCCCCGGTCATATGGCGAAAACCCGCCGTTTGATGAAGGAAAAATTAAAGGACGTGGATGTGGTGATCGAGCTTCTGGATGCCCGCATCCCGCAAAGCTCGCGCAATCCCGAAATTGAAAAGCTGACCGAGGGCAAGCCCCTTGTAACGCTTTTGAACAAAGCAATGCTGGCAGATCCTGCCGCCACCGAGCGCTGGATCACCCATTACCGTGAAAAAGGTCAGATCTGCCTTGCTGTGGACTGTGTCAGCGGCAAGGGTATGGATCAGCTGATGCCCGCGATCCGCAAGCTTCTTGCGGAAAAGATCGCCCGCTATGAGCAAAAGGGCATGAGCGGTCGCCGCCTGCGCGCGATGGTCGTAGGCATACCCAACGTGGGCAAATCTTCCCTTATCAACCGCCTTTGCGGCGGCAAAAAGGCAAAGGTGGAAAACAGACCCGGCGTGACGCTTGCACCGCAATGGGTCAGCACCTCGCTGGGACTTGATCTGATGGATATGCCCGGTGTGCTCTGGCCGCGCTTTGATGACCGTAAAACGGGCGAAAATCTGGCTATCACAGGTGCCATCAAGGACGATGTGGTGCAGATTGAAACCATCGCCATCGCGCTTTGCGCACGCTTACGCTCGATGTATCCCGACCTTTTTGCCACGCGTTATAAGTTCACCTGGACCGAGGAAATTTCCGCCCTTTCTGACTATGATCTGTTCGAATATATCGGCAAAAAACGCGGATTTTTGATCAGTGGAGGCGAGGTGGATACCGAGCGCTGTGCCAATATGCTGCTGGACGAGCTGCGCGCCGCCAAGATCGG
>JAZRFS010000061.1:0-1766 GCA_045643765.1 Eubacteriales bacterium | reverse complement strand
AGACGACGCTGTTTCCGAGTAAACAATATCATATAAGAAAAGACCCGCCGCGGCGGGTCTTTTCTTATATGATATTGTTTACTCGGAAACAGCGTCGTCTTGGCGGTTGATATATTGCTGCGCAAAAATCTCAAACCGCTGAGTGCCTATGTGATGCATGTGGCTGAAATACATGGACTCCTGCCTTCCCGAGGATGTGCGATACGTTACTTTGGTGCAGGGATACGGGCGCACTCTGTATATCGGGTAGATGGCCTCGGACACACTGATTACGTCGTTCCATTCGTAGAAAAAAACTTTTCCGTTGATGGCGGTGATATAAATGCCGTTTTCGTCATAGGTAAGAGGATTTTTGTGTCCTTGTATGATTGAGCCCAAGATTGAGAAAATAATCATCAACGCGGCAATCAGAAAACTGTCCGGATCACTTAAAATCATGAAAACGCCCAGCGCACAGCGAAGACCCATGAACAGAGGTCCGTCCTTGTATCGGAGCTCGATGGTGTTGCGTCCCCATTTCTCCTCTTTGCGAGGATTGCGAGCAATCATGAAGCGCACGATGTTGACTATATAGGTTGCAGCAAAAAGCACCGTGAATATGAGCATGGAAATGCTTGGATTAAGCAGGGGCTCTCGTTGAGGCTGTTGTGCAGGCTCTTTGGGAGGTTGTTGCACGGGCGGTGTGGGCTGCTGGTCGTCCTGTGCACCTATGTACAGCACAACACCGCTTTTCGGTAAATATTGTACTGTAACGGTATCTCCCTTGCCCCAATCACCCATATTGGAACAGTACAGGCGCAGATCGTCAAAATAAACGTAATGCGCACGAATTGAGTTGCCGTCTGCATCGTGGGTGGTGCGGGATAGATCGTCAGCCTCCATGTCGGTAATGGTTGCCACCAGCTCAACCGTGTCCGCGTTTTTTTCGGTTAGGAGTGGGTAGCCGATCTGCAGCTGTAAGTATGCCAGCAAAATTCCCACAACGGCCATCGGAATGCCAAGGCTAAAGGGAATGCTTTTCAAGAGCAGCGTGCTGATTTTTTGCCCTTGCTTTTGGTTATTGATTTTCATGAATCGGATCATCAGCACGATCAGTCCGATAAGAACGATCAGTGCGCACAATCCTGCACAAAGCGGAATGGTAAACAGATTTTGCAGGTATTTGGCGTAATTGAGATACATAATATCCTCCGTATGTACGCGAGATGTGACAAGCAGTGATGCTCCTCATCTATATAGACGCTTTTTTACAGAAAAAGTTTCGTTTTTTTGAAATTTTTTTATTATTTATTTTTCAACCCCGCCAAGTAAAGTGCCCCCTCAATGGGCTGCGCCTTGGCAACAGACAGAACATATTTGCGTCCGTGGGCGGATAAAGCATCCTGCAAAAGCGGCAGAAGAATGTCCTGGCGTGCAACGATCAAGCCGCCGCAAAGCCCGACGCGAATCTCATCCATACCCATGCGGTTGGAAAGTGCGCGGATGTTGTTCGCAATGGCACGCACGTTGTCGGTCAGAATTTTGGTCGCCACCGCGTCACCTTGCGCATGCGCCTTGAAGATCAGCGGCGCATAGCGCGCGATCTCTGTCTTGCCGCCACGGTAAAAATCGGAAAGCGCATCCAGTACGCGCGCCTTGCCGCACTCGGCGGCTACCATGTCGTGTAAAAGCGTGGGCGCACCGCTGCCGTCCTCGGCTTGCAGGGCAGAGAGGATGGCACCCTGACCCAGCGAAAAGCCGCTGCCCGCGTCACCAAACAAAATGCC
>JAZRFS010000060.1:0-1849 GCA_045643765.1 Eubacteriales bacterium | reverse complement strand
ATTTTCGACGCGGTGGATACCGTGAAGATGTGCGTACAGGTGTTCGAGGGCATGGTTGCCACGATGCAGGCGAACAAGGAGAATATGCTCCGCGCCGCGCAAAAGGGCTTCATCAACGCCACTGACCTTGCCGACTATCTGGTGAAGAAGGGCATGCCCTTCCGCAGCGCATACAAAATTTCCGGTGGGCTTGTGGCACACTGTATCCGTGAGAACACGGTGCTGGAGGAGCTGCCGCTGGAGGTCTACCGCGAGCAAAGCGAGTTGTTTGACACCGACTTGTACGATGCGATCTCGCTTCGTACCTGTGTGGAAACGCGCATTTCTGAGGGCGGCACCTCGTTGGCGTCGGTGATGGCGCAGATCGCCTACGTAAAGGAGCAGTTGAAATGACAAAGGTATTTATTGACGGCTCGGCGGGCACGACGGGACTTCGTATTCACGAACGTCTTTCCGCGCGTGAGGATCTCACGCTTCTGACGCTTGCCGACGAGGTGCGCAAGGACCCCGAGGCACGCCGTGAAATGTTCAAGCAAGCGGACATTGCTTTTTTGTGCCTGCCCGATGCGGCGGCCATTGAGGCGGTGGAGCTTGCGAAGGACTGCAACGTAAAAATTATCGACACCTCGACCGCGCACCGCGTAAATCCCGCGTGGGTCTACGGCTTTGCGGAGCTGACGGGGTATGACAAGATCGCAAATGCCACGCGTGTGGCAAACCCCGGCTGTCACGCCAGCGGCGTTGTGGCACTGATCGCACCGCTTGTAAAGGCAGGGCTGATTGCCCCCGACACGGCGCTTTCCTGCGTGTCGCTGACGGGCTATTCGGGCGGCGGCAAAAAGATGATCGCGGAGTATGAGGCCGAGGACGTGGATCCGCTTTATAAGGCACCCCGTCAGTACGGTCTTACGCAAGCGCACAAGCACTTGCCCGAGATCGGTGCGGTGGCGGGACTTACCGTAGCACCCGCGTTCTGCCCCATCGTGGCAGACTTTTACAGCGGCATGGAGGTCACGGTCCCCGTGTTCAAAAAGGATCTGCGCGGTACGGCGGCGGACATTCGTGCGCTGTATGCCGATACCTACCAAAAGGGACTGGTGCGCTACAATGCAGAAATGGGCGAGGGCGGCTTCCTTTCCGCCGCAGCCTTCTCGGGGCGCGACGATATGGAGGTAGGCGTGTTCGGCAATGACGAGCGCGTGCTGCTGGTTTCCCGCTTTGATAACCTCGGCAAGGGCGCTTCTGGCGCGGCCATTCAGAATATGAACATTATGCTTGGTGCCGACGAGGCAACCGGGCTTTGCGTATAACGGAGGATAGAAAAATGAAGTTGATTGAAGGCGGCGTTTGCGCCGCGAGAGGATTTATTGCAGGCGGCGTGCATTGCGGCATTCGCAAAAACCGCACCAAGAGAGATCTTGCAATGATCAAGAGCGAGGTGCGCGCCACCGCGGCCGCAACCTATACGACCAATCTGGTGAAGGGTGCGCCCCTCACCGTGACCAAGAAGCATATTGCCGACGGCTATGCGCAGGCGGTGATCTGCAACAGCGGCAACGCCAACACCTGCAACGCCAACGGTATCGAGGTTGCTGAAAAGATGAGCGCGATGTGCGCCGAGGCACTTGGCATTTCTGCCGAGGACGTTGTGGTGGCATCTACGGGTGTCATCGGCCAGCCCCTGCCCTTGGATCCCATCGCCGCCGGTGTACCTGAGTTGGCAAAGTCCCTTTCGCGAGAGGGCGGTGCCTTTGCCGCAGAGGCGATCATGACCACCGACCTTGCCAAGAAGGAGATCGCCGTAGAGTTTGAGATCGGCGGCAAGACCTGCCGTATGGGCGGTATTGCC
>JAZRFS010000059.1:0-5416 GCA_045643765.1 Eubacteriales bacterium | reverse complement strand
CCCGAAGAGCTCCAGGCCTCCCTGCAAGCCCTGATCGTCCAGGGCAAGAAGGAAGGCATGATCAAGGCCTCCGATCTGAACACCCTGCTGGGAAAGATGGACATGACCGCCGAAAAGATTGAAGAAATCTATGACCGGTTCGAAGCCATGAACATCCAGATCATCACCGCAGAACTGGAATTGGGCGATGACCTGGACCTGGTCCTGGATGACGGTCTGGCCGGCGACATCGACCTGTCCGGTCTGGAAGACGAGGATCTGGTGGATCCCGTGGATCTGGCCGCCGAATACAACCTGGATGACCCGGTCCGCATGTACCTGAAGGAAATCGGTCAGATCAAGCTGCTGTCTGCCGACGAGGAAGTGGATCTGGCCAAGCGGGTCAGCGAGGGCGACCAGGCTGCCAAGAACAAGCTGACGGAAGCCAACCTCCGTCTGGTTGTGTCCATTGCAAAGAAGTATTCCGGCCGCGGCCTGCACATCCTGGATCTGATCCAGGAGGGCAACACCGGCCTCATCCGCGCGGTGGACAAGTTCGACTGGACCAAGGGCAACAAGTTCTCCACCTACGCAACCTGGTGGATCCGCCAGGCTATCACTCGTGCCATCGCCGATCAGGCGCGTACGATCCGCATTCCCGTACATATGGTAGAAACCATTCACAAGGTATCCCGCTATCAGCGTCAGATGCTGCAGGAGCTTGGTCGCGAGCCTACCCCTGCCGAGATCGGCGAGAAGATGGGTATGAGCGCGGAAAAGGTGCGCGAGATTATGAAGGTCGCATTGGATCCCGTTTCTCTGGAAACGCCTATCGGCGAGGAAGAGGACAGCCATCTGGGTGATTTCATCCCCGACGACGATACACCCGCACCTGCAGAAGCGGCGTCCACGAACATTCTGCGCGAGGTGATCGAGCGCGAGCTGAACACCCTCACTCCCCGCGAGGCGCACGTAATCCGTCTGCGCTTCGGTCTGCTTGACGGCCGTGCACGCACGCTGGAAGAGGTTGGTAAGGAGTTCAATATCACCCGCGAGCGTATCCGTCAGATCGAGTCCAAGGCATTGCGTAAGCTGCGCCATCCCAGCCGTGCTCGCCACCTGCGCGGTTTCCTTGATTAATTCTTTACAAATATCGTAGGAATTGCACAAAATGTAGGCTTCTGTGTTTTACACTATGACGAATTTTATGTTTGCTTTGCAGAAAGTTTGAAGCAAGGTTTGTGAAATCTTACCGTAACTTTGCTTTTGCTTTTTATCCAAAGGATAACAGGGCGCATGCGGGCATCTTGACAAGATTTCTAAAATAGTGTAAAATACTGGTTGTATTATTTATATATTCCCCGCGCGTGGGAAAGGGAGGTTCTGTTATTATGACAAAACGATTGATCAGCTTGATGCTGGCTGTGCTGATGCTTGCATTCGCACTCGCGTCCTGTGGAAACGACGGCGACGCGATTGACAATGCCGTAAACGATGCATCTCGCTATACTTCTACGATCAATATGTGGGTGATCACGGAAAGCAAGCTGGTGCAGAAGGCCAGTGAGCTTTTGCGCCAGGGTCACGACCCCGACAAGTATCCCGAGGAGGTCTCCAAGCAAACCGACGAGCAGAAGACTTTTATCGGTGCAATGGAAACGGGGCTGGAGAAGACGTGGCGTCAGCTTGATGACGTCTGCGATCAGATCAACGTGCTGACCAAGAAGCGTTTTAAGACGCAGGTAAACATCAGATACTTTACCGAGGACGAATACTACACGAAGCTGGAAGCTGCTTTCACGGATATGGCAGCGGCAAAGGCTGAGGCTGATAAGACCGGCAAGCCCTTGTTCCTCGAGGTGGCGGAAGACGAAACGGTAGAGAACGAGCACGGCGTGCCCGAACTGAAATATCCCGCTGTATGGGATGCTCAGGCAGATATCGTCTTTGTTGGCGGCTCGCAGAATTACTACAAGTACGTGAACAACGGCTGGCTCTCTGAGATCAAGTCTGAGGATATCTCCAACTTCGCTCCCCAGTTGAATTACCATCTCACCTCTGCGCTGCTTTCCGCTCCGAAGAGCGACGCCAAGATCTACGGAATTCCCAACAACAATCCGCTTGGCGAGTATACCTACCTTGCGCTTGACAACGCTTTGATGGAAAAATACTGGGCAGATGTCGATGAAATGGGCAACTCGCTGTACAGTGCCGAGACCAAGCGTTTCCTTGACGATGTGCTGAATTACGAGGGTATTTCTCCCATTTACAGTGAAAACGGCAAGGTCGATTTTGAGATGCTTCATTACTGGTCCTTCACGGAGGATTATGAGCAGGCTCCTTCCACCTTCTCCTTGTTTGGCGGCTTCTACACGGCAAGCTCTACGCCCGCAGAAACGCTGGTGTACAGAAACGTATTTACATTGCCGACGTACACCAATGCCCTGGCAACGAAGGTTTATTACGAAAACACTGTAAAGAATGACGTTAAGTACATCACGCAGGACGCATCCGTCAGAACCGCTGCACGCGTGGTGAAGGGAACCGTTTCCGACAAGGCAGCTCTGGAGAAGGATGGCTATACCGTTCTTACCGTTTCCGCTCCTCGCATTACCAACGAGGACGTGTTCGGTTCTATGTTTGCTATCGGTGCTGTCACCCGCGATAAGAACCGCAACCTTGAAATCCTCGCGATGCTCAATACCGAAGCCGAGATCCGCAATCTCCTGCAGTACGGTATTGAGGATGTCAACTATACGCTGAAGACCGTGAAGGATGAGGCGGGCAACGAGCTTGGCGTTTATGCCGATATGAAGGCAGACAATATGTACGTAATGGACATTGCCAAGACGGGTAATATGTTTGTGGCATATCCCAATGCGGCAACGAGCGATTTTGCAAACGGAAAATACGGCGTGGATGCTTGGGCAGATGCCAAGAAGCAGAACCTGGAGGCTACGCTGTACCCCACGCTGGGCTTGAATTTCAGCTCTGCATACAAGGTGGATGACAAGGCTTTGCGTATTCTCAATGCTGTTTCTGCAAAGTTTGAAACCGTTGTGATGAGTGCCGTGACGACTACGGCAAGTGTGCAGGAGCTGACGACCGCTGCACTGGCTGCCAATACAACGACTGATACTATGGCAGCTTGGCTGCTCAGCTTGACGGGTGAGGTTACTTACGTGCCCGCCGGTGCAACTGCAGCTGTGGTTGTTACCCCCGCAGATCTTTCTGCGGTGCTTTCGGGCCTGGCTTCGAGCTATAGCGATGCAATGGCTCCCGGCTCCGAGCTGTCCACCAAGGTTCTTTATGACGAATGGTGGCTCAGAAACTACGCTCCTAAGCAGTAAAATAAAAGGAAGGTGCGGCGCCGTGCGGTGCCGCACCTTTGGTGTTTTTTATGAGATATGATCACGTGATTTGGGATTTTAACGGCACTGTTCTTGCGGATATGCAAGCCGGGATTGATGCCGTGAACGAGATGCTGCAAGCGCGGGGGTTGCCTGTGCTTGCAGATATGGAAAGCTATCGCCGCGCGTTCCTTTTCCCCGTAGAGCAATATTACCGCAATCTTGGGTTTGACTTTGAAAAAGAGGATTACAAAACCGTTCTTGCCCCCCTTTGGGTGTCCCTATATAATATATATAGTAGAAAATCACCGCTTTTTGACGGTGTGCGCGAGCTGACGGCGGCGCTGCGTGCAGCGGGGGTTCATCAGTCTATTTTATCCGCGTCTGAGAAGGCTATGATGGAAGCACAGCTGCGTGAGCGTGGAGCGATTTCCTTTTTTGACGAGATCTGGGGAAATGACAGCATTCACGCTTATGGCAAAAACGCTCTTGCTGCGAAATGGCGTGAAGCGCATCAAGGGGAGCGCGCGGTGCTGCTGGGAGATACCACACACGATTTTGAGGTTGCACAGGAAATGGGTGCGGATTGCATCCTGATCGCCGCGGGGCACCACGATATGGCGCGCCTTCTTGCGTGCGGTGTGCCTGTGGTAAAGGATCTTTTCGAGGCGGCGTCGCTGCTGGACATTTGCCTGTAATTTACAGTATATGAAGCAAAGAGAAGCGTTCGAGCTCGCGTATGCGCACAATGCCGCAAAGGCATAGCGCCCGCGCCCGCTCGAACGTTTCTTTGTCCTCAAGGCGTGCCGCCACGCAAAGCTCGGTGAGGTGATTGGCGATTTCGCTCATATCTGTGGCGGAAATTGAAAGCTCTAATAGCTTTTCTTCGTTACGCCAGCGCGCGAGAAGTGCCTGGCTTGGTACCTCGTCACACGACTGCAATTCTTCCAGACCGCGTTGCATTTCGCCTGTAACGTTTTTTATATAGACGGCGTTGCAGACGATTATAACGATCATAAGAGCCAGCGCGCCGATCGAAAACAAAAAGGTTTTCATTTATCCTCCTTTTCTATCCAGTAAAGATTGCCTGTGTCGTCCCTTCCAAGAAAGAACACCTGCTCTGTGCGAAGGCCCTTTTGTGCCAGTGCCTGGGCAAGCCATGCGTCGTCCAGCCGCATCATATCCAGGTTGTAACGGTCCACGCATCCATCCTCGATCAGAACGTGTACGATGCCGTTGTCTGCCGGTGAAAGCTGCAGATCCTTTACCGTGGGCGGCTGCGCGTCTTTGCGCGTGAGGATGGAGATCTTTCCGTTTTGCTCCAGGATGGCGTAGTCTACGTCCTCAAGAGAGGGGACACCTGCTTGGCGAACCTCGCTGATCAACTCGTCCAGTGAGATGCGAATGCGTTGCATCTCCTTTTGATCCAGCTTGCCGCGTCGGATCAATACGGAAGGGCGTGCCGAAGCAAGGCTTTTCAGCTTGGGGAATTTAACCAGGATCACCGAAAGCGTGACCTCAAGCGAAAGAACGGTGACAAGGGGAATGACCGCGTAGGCAAGCGGAATGTTTTTGTCCACAATGGGAAGTGAGGCAATCTCGGAAACAAGCAGGGTCGTCACAAGCTCGGAAACCTCCAGCTCTCCCAACTGTCGCTTTCCCATCAGGCGCATCGTGGCGATCAAAAGCACGTAGATCAACACGGTTCTCAAAAGGATCGTCAGCATATTTTTCTCCTTGTTTTATTCTGTGTATATTTTTTACACAAAGGGTCATACTATAAACGAGGCATTTTTTGTCAAAAAAGGGGTTGACAAGAAAAAGGAATTGTGGTAGAATATAAAAGCTGTCCCGAAAAAGCGGATACCACAAAAAAACCTCAAAAAACTTGAAAAAAGTTTCAAAAAGGTATTGACAAGGGGATTTCCTTGTGATATAATAGTGGGGTCGCCGCGAAAAGGTGGCGCAAATGGTCTTTGAAAATTGAACAGTAAGAGATGAGTATAAAGCATGTAAGTGCGATAGAATATCTCGACAATTCTGAAAGAGAATACAACTCTAAAAAAAGTAAAGAAAGAGCAATCAAG
>JAZRFS010000058.1:0-2258 GCA_045643765.1 Eubacteriales bacterium | reverse complement strand
AAAAAAGTGCGCACGGAGATTCGTTATACACCTACCGTCCGCAAAATGCGCTTTTGCACGAGGTGCGCGTATATCCTTGGTCGCAATATGATTATTACGAGCAATTTGCCAGGCACGCGCGTCAGCTTTACAACAAGTCTGGAAAGGAGTGCCCCGCGGTGGAGTTTTTCTCCTATGCGCCGCAGTACACACAGCTGAACAACGCACAGCTGAGCTATTATCTGTGGTGGCGTCAGAATTTCCGTGAGGGGAAGTGTCTGCCCGTCGCACATTCCTATCAGCTTTTGTATGTATATGAGATCATCAATCTGGGTGATCACATCCCACCTGCTGAGGGGTTGGAGGCACTGGTGCGGCTATGGCTTTCCTATCGCAAAAGCAATCCACGCCTGGATATGCTTGTGCGCGAGTGGATTGTGGATTATGCCTTGCTCTATCGCTTACCTGCGCCAGCGCTCTCGCGATCCCTTTACGGTGAGCTTTTGAGCGGAGTAAAGCTGAAGGAATTTTTCGTACCGTTGGGGGACGGATCGGGGGAGGAAACGGATAGCCTCACGACTGCCGTTTTGCTGTTTTGCAACAATTACGATTATACCAAAAGCAAGTTTTATACCGAAGAAAGCGCCGCAGACTATCACCGCACCCTGCGTGGCGCAATCAAGGTAGCGTTGGAGTGTCTGCGCGAGCGCGACGGCACCTTCCTGATGGGGACGAGCGGGGTCAGTACCGTGTCGCGCGATGCGTTCACGGGGGCGATCTGCTCCTGGCAGATCCGCAAGCGCATCGAGGTGGATTACACTTCTTTTTCGCGCACGCACGAGCTACGCTATCTGATGAGCGACGTGCTCAAGTATGCGGAAAATGCATTGCGTGCTCAGCGTGGCATCAAATCCCGCCTTTCTATTTATGCGTTGGATACCGCCCTGCGCGAGCGTGTGGATGCATATTTGGTGCGGGTCTTGCCGCCGCGTACCGTCAAAAAAGAAAAAAAAGAGGCGGAAATTCCCGCTTACGAAAAGCGATATGATCTGCCCGTGCGGGCGCCGTCTTTGGCACGGGCGGCAGAGATCGAGAGTGCCTCGTGGGCAACTACCAAACGCTTGGTGGAAGCATTTGAAGAGCCTGAAGAAAAAACGACGGCAAACGGTGCGAAGATCGAGCCTGTTGTGCCGACACAAGAGGTGCCTGTAGTGGCACAAGCCACGCCTGCTTCCGCGGGAAATACGCTGGCGGGAGCATTGGGAGAGCTTTGCGCATTTTTTGCGCTCGCGGGCGCGAAGGCACAGCGTGAATTTGCCCTTTCGCACGGAATGATGGTGGACGCCATTGTGGACAAAATCAATACCGTTGCGGGGGATATGCTGGGCGACATTCTGTTGGAAGAAGGCGATGACGGTTATACTGTCATCGAGGATTACCGTGAAATTTTGATAGGGGAAGGAATACTAAGTGATGGAAAATAAAGATAAGATCCGCGTGCCGCGCCGCATTCTTTCGGCACTGCTTTCTTCGGTTTCGGCGGGCGTGGTGCCGCGCAGCGGCGCGCCCTATATCGCCATCGGACGCAAGGATGAGATTGGTGCGCTGCTTTCCGACTTGGAAAATATCGGTGAGGGCGGCTCCGCGATGCGTTTTCTCATCGGTCGTTACGGCAGTGGAAAAAGCTTCCTGATGCAGCTCATTCGCGGTTACGCGCTGGAGCGCGATTTTCTGACGGCAGATGCTGACCTTTCTCCCGAGCGCCGCTTGTACGGTACAGCGGGCAGCGGTGGGGCAACCTACCGCGAGCTGATGAAAAATCTTGCATCCAAGGCATCGCCTGACGGTGGCGCCTTGCCACGCGTGATTGCACGGTGGATCGGCAATCTGCAAGCGGATGTGGGAGAGGATCCCGATGGTAGCAAGCTGCGCGCCGCGGTGCAGGGGACGCTGCGCGATGTGGAGTTTATGGTCGGCGGCTTTGATTTTGCCCGCGTGATCTCCGCATATTACACGGCGTATCTGGCGGGCGATGACAGCCTGATGTCCGCCTGCCTTTGCTGGCTGCGCGGAGAATTCACCTCGAAGGTAGAGGCACGCCGCGCGCTTGGGTTCCACGTATCCGTTATCATTGACGACGAAAACTGGTACGATTTCATTAAGCTGTTTGCCGTTCTTGCCCGCAAGATCGGCTATCGCGGACTTGTCGTATTCGTGGACGAGTGCGTGAATTTGTATAAAATTTCGCACCGTGTCAGCCGTGAGAATAACTACGAAAA
>JAZRFS010000057.1:0-7703 GCA_045643765.1 Eubacteriales bacterium | reverse complement strand
TTGTATGCGGCGCAACGCGCCTCGGCCGCAGGGCGATCCTTTTCGTCAAACTTCTGTTTAGAGGTCAGCTCCACCTTTTCCCCATTGGTTTCGGCATTGCTGACAATGGCAAGATATTTGCCCGGCACGAAGTGGCGGATCGCCATATCGCGCTCGTAAATTGCGCGCACGATGGGAATGATCACGCGCCCCACGCGCAAGAGTGTGCCGCACTTCAAGGTAGCGTAACGGGTCAGATTGACGCCGTACAGCCAGTCGATATAGGTGCGTGCGTACCCCTCGCTTGCAAGGGTTTCATATTCGCTCTCGTCCTTCATATCCGCAAGCGCCGCCGCCACGGTTTCGGGGGTCTGGTCGGGTAGCCACAGTCTTTTCAGCGACTTCTGCGAGGCAAGCGCGTGGCGGATGCAAAGCCGCACGATGATCTCCCCCTCGCGATCCGCGTCCCCCGCATTCACTACGGTGTCCACGTCGGGGCGATTGCACAGATATTTGATGGTTTCAAACTGCTTTTTAACGCCCGCATCCACACTTTTTTTATCGTCTGCGCGACGCAACTCAAAGCGGAATTCCGTTGGCAAGCAGGGCAGATTATCCATACACCAATGTCCGTTTGCCTCAGGCGGTGCGGGAGAATACGCCTCGATATCCGCAAGCGAAAAAAGATGACCGAACGCCCACGTGATAAGGTATCCATTCCCCTCCAGATACCCGTCGCGGCGTTGCATTTGCCCGATACCGGCAGCGATATTGCGCGCCAGGCTCGGCTTTTCTGCGATGATCAAAACCATATTCTCACCCCCTTTGCTTATCCTTTTTATTATAACATTTTGCCCGCACAAAGTCAATAGAAAAGCCGCCCCAAAAGGGCGGCTTTCGCTTATTCTGCGCTATTTTCCTCGTCAGGCTGCATCGCGTCAATCTCTGCTTGTTTTTCCTCCTCGGGAAGAACGGCAACAAACGCCTTCACAGCGCACTCGATCATATCGTCGGTGGGCTCCTTCACGGTGATGCGCTGCAGCCACATGCCGGGCGCGGAAATGATGCGCGTCACGATATTCTCGTGCTTGCCCGCGAACTTGAGCAGCTCATATCCGATACCCATCGTCAACGGGATCAAAAGCAATTTAATTGCTGCGCGGATGACGGTATACAACGTGGGATTGATCCCCTCAAACGTAGGCGGAATGAGCATACCGATCACGATACTGACAAGCAGCATCAGAATGAGGAACGAGGTACCGCATCTGGGGTGGAAACGGCTTTGCTTTTTCACGTTTTCCACGGTAAGAGGCATACCTTTTTCATAGCAGAAGATCGTTTTATGCTCGGCACCGTGGTACATAAAGGTGCGACGGATATCCTTCATCAAGGATACCAGCGCCATATAGATCACCAGCACAGCGATCTTTAAAATACCCTCAAAAACCGAGCGCAGGTAGCGATTTTCTCCCAGCGCCCAGGATGCGGGCGTATATTTTGCGATCAGATTATAAAGGAAGCTGGGAAGCCAAATGAAAAGACCGATGGCAAGCGCAAAGCCTAGCACGGTGGCGATGACGGTGATCACCGCGATCGTTCCCTTTCCGATGGCGCCTTTTTTGTCTTCCTCGCCCTTCTTTTCCTCCGCGGCGGGAGCTTCAGCTACCGCTGCCTCGTTTTGCACCTCTTGTGTCGCCTTTTCGGCATCCTTCTTCTCTTCCTCGGCCATCTCGTCCTCAATGGCGATCTCGGCAGAACGCATCAGCGCCTTATAGCCGATGACCATCGAGTCGATAAAGCCGAACACGCCGCGAATCACGGGCCAACGGCAGATGCGCGGGCGCTTTTTCTTCTGGTTGAGATTTTCCTCAAAAAAGATCTCCCCATTCGCACGGCGCACAGCCATGGCGTTCTTCTCGGGACCACGCATCATGATCCCCTCCATCAGCGCCTGACCGCCGATTGAGGTTTTGCGTCTTGCGCAGCATTTTTCCTTATCGTTCATAGAAATCCTTTCAATGCAAACAGCCGTTACAGATTAAAAGTCCTTTCTGCAACGGCCGTATGCTATCAGTTATCAGTTCTTGAAGTCGATCTTCATCTGACCGCCCATTGCCTTGCGGTGCTTCTCCAACAGGTTGTGGATACGCTTTGCGGGGTTGAGCAGGTTGCTGATCGTTTCGTCGTGGTTGAGGGTGTCGATGATGTAAGCCACGTACTTGCACATATTAACCTCAACGTACCACTCCTTGGCAAGAAGCTCGGGAGAGCGGTAAACGAGATTGGTAGTGAAGATGCGGTCGATCACGCCGTCCTTGAACGCCTTGTCAAACTTTTCAAAGCCGTCGGTAAACAGGCCGAAGGTGTCGAAGCAGAAGATGCGCTTTGCGCCCTTCTCCTTGAGCTGCTGCGCTACGTCAAGCAGCGACTCGCCGGAGGAGATCATATCGTCTACGATAATAGCGTCCTTGCCGTGCAGGTCGCGACCAAGGTACTCGTGTGCCTCGATAGGGTTGCGACCGTTGACGATCTTGGCATAATTGCGGCGCTTGTAGAACATACCGATGTCCAGACCCATCATAGAGGAGAAATACATGCAACGGCCCATTGCGCCCTCATCGGGAGAAATGATAACCATATCCTCTTTGTCAATGGAGATATCGGGATACTCACGCACCAGTGCCTTGATCATCTGGTAGGTGGGACGAACGTCATCAAAGCCACTGAGGGGAATGGCGTTCTGAATACGGGGATCGTGTGCATCGAAGGTGATGAAGTTCTCAACACCCATACCGACAAGCTCCTGCAGCATCAGTGCGCAGTCAAGAGACTCGCGGTGAGAGCGCTTGTGCTGACGACCCTCGTAAAGCATAGGCATAATGACGGAAACGCGGCGTGCCTTGCCGGCGATAGCGGCGATCACGCGCTTGAGATCGGCGTAGTGATCATCGGGGCTCATCGGAACCTTCTGACCGTACATAT
The DNA here is from genome assembly GCA_045643765.1 of Eubacteriales bacterium. Classification (GTDB taxonomy): domain Bacteria; phylum Bacillota; class Clostridia; order Oscillospirales; family CAG-272; genus Firm-07. The sequence continues at coordinate 4,739 of JAZRFS010000057.1, read as the reverse complement.
TGTAGGTCACGCTGTAGTTGAAGGGATCGCAAATGATGTATACGTCGTGGCCGCGCAGGGACTGATGCAGCATACCCTTTGCCTCGCCCGTGCTGAAACGGGGGCATTCTGCCTTGGCAAGGAAGGACTCCTCGCCGCCGTGGCGACGCCACTCCTTCAGATACGCATCCACCTGTGCCACGAATTGCTCGCAGCCGCTCATACCGATAACACTCAGTTCACCGAAAAGTACTTCCTTCATAATATCCTCCGCGCTGAATTTTATTGATTGACTTTGTTTTTATGTTGTGACCATCAAAGATATATTATATTATAACATACTATTTTGCTTTTGAAAAGCCCTTTTTGCGGAAAATTTCCGCAAAAAGCGATTATTTTAAACATTTGCCTCGCAGATCTTGCAGAAGCGCTCGTATGCCTCTTCCCAAGCGGCACGATCCGCACGGGGCTCGTAGACGATGGGATCAAAGGAGTCGCGAATAAGCGCGCGTGCCTCGGAAAGATCCTTCAGCTCGCCTGCTGCCACGTACTGCATGCAAAGGTTACCGATGGCAGTTGCCTCAACGGGGCCTGCGATAACGGGTACGTTGCATGCCTGAGCGGCAAGGTCGCAAAGGAAGGTATCCTTCGTACCGCCGCCCACGATGTGGATCGCCTTGACGGGCTTGCCGCGCAGCGCGGTGATGCCGTCCATCGTATAGCGGTAACGCAGTGCCAGGCTCTCCATAATGACGCGCACGATCTGACCGACGTTCTCGGGCACGTGCTGACCGGTCATCTCGCAGAAGCGGCAGATGCGCTCGGGCATATTGCCGGGCGTGGCGAACATGGGGTGATCGGGGTTGATGAAGGAAACAAGCGGCTTCTCTGCCTCGGCAAAGTTCTGCAGATCGGCAAAGCTGAAGTCCTTGCCCTCTCTCTTCCACTGACGGCGGGATTCCTGCACCGTCCAAAGACCCATGATGTTCTTGAGGAAGCGGATGGTACCCATTGCGCCGCCCTCGTTAGAGAAGTTGAGCGAACGGGACTGATCGTTGATAAGGGGACCGTTCAGTTCAGCACCCATCAGCGACCAGGTGCCGCTGGAGATGTAGATGAAATCATCCTGCTCGGCAGGCACGGCGATGACGGCACTTGCCGTATCGTGAGATGCCACGTTGAAGACCTTGAAGTTCACGCCGCCCAGCTCCTCGCTGACCTCACGGGAAAGCGTACCCAGGCAGTTGCCGGGCTCAACAAGATTGTCAATGAGCTGGGGCAAGCCGAGTTTTTTGAAGATCTCGGGAGAGACCTTTCTCTTGGCAGCGTCAAGCAGCGCACCGGTAGACGCGATGGTGTACTCGGTCGCCTTCACGCCCGTGAGGAAGTAGTTGAGCAGATCGGGGATAAACAGCATCTGTGCGGCATTTGCCTGCAGCTCAGGGTTATCGCGCTGATCGGCCACCAGCTGATACACGGTGTTGAAGTTCATCGTCTGAATACCCGTAATATCGTACAGCTCCTTGGCAGTAAGCTTATTCTCAATCGCCGTGGGCAGACCGTCGGTACGGGTGTCGCGGTAGTGCATGGGGTTGCCCATCAGCTGACCGTGCTTATCGATATAGCCGTAGTCCACGCCCCAGGTATCAATGCCCATACCGGCAACCTGCTCGCCGGAAAGGCCGACCCCGCGGATCGACTGCTTGATCTCGTGGAAGATGCGCAGAATGTCCCAACGGAAGTGCCCCGAAACGGTAACGGGATCGTTGGAGAAGCGATGGTTTTCGCGCAAAGTGAGCTTTTTGCCGTCAAAGCTGCCCACGATGCCGCGGCCGCTGGACGCGCCAAGGTCAATGGCTAACATTTTCAAGTCTTTCATAAGGGTTTCTCCTTTATGTGAATTACTGATATTATTTTAACATAGAAAGCGTGCAAAAAAAAGGACAAATTTTAATGCTGTTGTGTGTTTATTTACGGGGAAGTTATTTCAGCTCCACCACGGTCACGCCGCCGTCACCCTCACCGTACTGGCCGATGCGGAAATTGGCGATGCGCTTATCGTTTTTCAGATATTTCCAAAGCGCTTGCTTCAGCATACCCGTTCCCTTGCCGTGAATGAGGCGCACGGTGTGGAAGCCCATCACGATGGCGGTGTCAAAGTATTTATCCACCATAAACCACGCCTCGTCACCCGTTTTGCCGCGCAGATCGATCTCGTCGCGGAAATCGTGCGACACACTTGCGCGCACGGTGCTTCCCTTCGGCTTTTTCGCCTTTTCCGGCTTTTTCTCAACAAGACGCAGATTTTCTATCTTTGTTTTGGTACGGAACGCGCCCGCCTGTACCATCACGCTACCGCGGTCGGGATCCGAGAGCAGCGTGCCCTCCTTGCCGATGTCCACAAGGAACACGGTGTCACCCTTTTTGAGCGGACGCGGCAGCACGTAATCCTCGTTACTGCGCTCCTCTACGGGATTGAATTTATCCTCGTTCTCGCGCAGATGTGCGCGCACGGCACGACGGGTGGCATCCAGATGCTCGCCAAGCCGCTCGCTCTCGCGTTGCTTGCGCACCTCCTCGAGCTGTGCAAAGATAAACTCGCTGGAGGCTCTGGCGCTTTCCACCATTGCCGTGGCACGGGATTGCGCACTGTTCAGTTCTCTTTGTGCGTTTTCCAATAAATTCTCCGCGTCGCGCTCGGCAGCGGCCCTCGTGCTTTCGATATGGATGCGCAATTTCTCCGCCTCGTCGCGGTGGCGCTCCATTTCCATACGCGCCGCCTCCAACTGCTCGATCACCTGCTCAAAGCGGCGATTCTCGCTGCTGATCAGAGACTTTGCCTCTGCCACTACGCGAGTGGGCAAGCCCAATTTTTCCGAGATGGCAAACGCGTTGGATTTACCCGGCGTGCCGATGATCAGTCGGTAGGTGGGGCGCAAGGTCGCCACGTCAAATTCGCAGGAGGCATTCTGCACGCCCTCGGTATCCAGCGCGAACGCCTTCAGCTCCGCGTAGTGCGTGGTCACGGCGCAAAGCGCGCCCGCGCGTCTGGCCTCGGAAATAATGGCAACCGCCAGTGCCGCGCCCTCCACGGGGTCGGTACCGGCGCCCAGCTCGTCAAAAAGCACGAGTGCATTCGGTGAGAGCGATTGCACGATGGAAACGATATGCACCATGTGCGAGGAGAAGGTGGAGAGCGATTGCTCGATGCTCTGCTCGTCACCAAGATCTACCAGCACACGGTCAAAAAGGCAAAGCTTAGAGCCCTCTGCGGCGGGAATAAACAAGCCGGATTGCGCCATTATGGCGAACAGTCCGAGCGTTTTTAAGGTAACGGTTTTACCGCCCGTATTCGGGCCTGTGATGATCAGCGCATCCCACGCGCCGCCAAGCGACACGGTGATCGGCACCACGCGATCCTTGTCAATGAGAGGGTGACGCGCCGCCAGCAGCGAGATCTCTCGCTCCTTGCAGATGATGGGGCGCACCGCCTGCATATTCTCTGCCAGCTTACCGCAGGCAAACACGAAGGCAAGCTCGGTGATGTTTCGGTAGTTGAGATTGAGTGCACCCGTTTGCACCGCCACGGCGGCGGAAAGCTCCAGCAGAATGCGGTCGATCTCGTGCTGCTCCTTGGCCTCCAGCATGCGAAGCTCGTTGTTCGCATCTACCACCGCCATCGGCTCAACGAAAATCGTTGCACCGGAGGAGGAGGTATCGTGAATAAGGCCCTTGATCTCGTTTTTGCTCTCCACGCGCACGGGGATCACGTAACGTCCGCCGCGCTGGGTGACAATATGCTCCTGCAAATGGCGGGAGTAGGTGCTGCTGGTGATATAGTGCTGCAGGGTTTCCTTGATGCGGTTGTTTGCCGCGCGGATCTTGCGGCGAATGTCGCCAAGCGCTACGCTCGCCTCGTCGGCGATCGTTTCCTCGGAAATGATCGCGCGGTAGATCTTGTCCTCCAGCTTGCGGTCGGGCATCAATCTCTCAAAGATCTCATCCAGCACCGTTTCAAAATGGCGGTTGGTACGGCTGTACTCCAGAAGTCCGCGCGAGGTGCGCAAAATATTGCCCACGTCCAGAAGCTCGCGCGTGGTAAGGGTCGCTCCCTTCCCTGCACGCTCCAAGGCATCCGCGGGGTCTTTTACGTGCCCGAAGGACGGCATACCCTTATCCGACAGAAGTGCCATTGCATCCGCCGTGCGGGAAAGACGGCGCTCTACCGTCTGCCCGTCATCGTCGGGCGTGAGTGCCAGCGCCATTTCTCTTGCACCCGCGGTGGGCGCAACGGCGGCAAGCATAGCAAGCACCTTGTCGTATTCCAGTGTGGTTTTCGTTCTCTCGTCTATTTTCATATTCCCTCTTTTTTCGGTATCAGGGCTTCCATTTTCTTATAATTTTCAAGCGAGGCAAAGCCGCGCTCCAGATGATGCAGCAAATACGCCTCGCACGCGCGTGCAAATTCAGCGCGCTCGCGTGACCCCGTGATGCGAAAGGCAAACACGCGCTTGGCGGGGGCTGTGGCAACAAAGCTGATCGCTGCGGCGCTCCCCGGGGAAAGCGGACACAAAAGCGTGCGCTCGCCCAGCTCATCAATCTCGGGCAACGGCAAGAGTGCGTTGCGCTTGGAAAGGCATGCAGCACAGGTAAACGAGCCGTTCATCACGTCCAGATACCCGTCACCCGCGAGTGGCGCGTGACAATCACTGCAATACGTAAGATCGGGCGTAAAGCCCGCCACGCACGCTGCACGAAGC
>JAZRFS010000056.1:0-12249 GCA_045643765.1 Eubacteriales bacterium | reverse complement strand
CAAAATCCGCTCATTCAAAAATCGTGAAAAAAAAGCTCCCCACAGGCAAAAGCTTGTGGGGAGCTTTTTATGTATCACAACGCATTTATGCGTGCGAATACGTTGTTCGCCCTTGCCCCAAACGGTTAATCTTTTTTTGAGGGGGGGGATTTTTGCAAAAGCTTTCCTCCGCCTTCTTCACACAAATGCAAGAAAAAACTTGCATTTGCAAGATTTTTATTGACTTTTTTGAAAAATCGCGGTATAATAAAAAGGATAGGGGGTGACGTCCTTGAAACAGAATTTTTTGCAGCTGATGGCGGAAAAATCCTCGTCCTTTTCAAAGGGACAGCGCCAGATTGCCGAATATATCAGGGAGCACTATGACCGTGCGGCGTATATGACAGCCTCGCGTCTGGGGGCTGTGGTGGAGGTCTCTGAGTCCACCGTCGTCCGTTTTGCGAATGCCCTTGGCTTTGAGGGATATCCCGAAATGCAGCGCGCGCTGCAAGAGCTGGCGCGCACGCATCTGACTGCGGCACAGCGTATGGGCGTGGCTGACAATCTGATGGATCGCGCCACAGTGCTGGACAAGGTGCTTTTGGGTGACGCAGATAAGATCAGGCGCACGCTGGAGGAGTTGGATCGCACGGCTTTTGAAAATGCAGTTGAGCAGATCGCCAATGCACGCAATATTTATATCATCGGTTCACGCTCGGCGGCGTCCCTTGCGGGATTTCTTACCTTCAATTTCCGTTTGATGTTTGATAACGTTTGCCACGTGGAGGTTTCCTCGGGCAGTGAGATGTTTGAGCAGATCTTGACGATCGGTCCGCGCGACGTGCTGATCGCGATCAGCTTCCCGCGTTATTCCAGCCGCACAGTGCGTGCCGTGCAGTATGCACATAACAGTGGCGCGAACGTGGTGGCACTGACCGACAGCGATCAGTCACCGCTTGCACCTTTTGCGGATCAGCTTTTGACCGCGCGCAGCGATATGGCGTCCTTCGTGGATTCACTGGCGGCACCTCTCAGCATCATCAATGCGATGGTTGCGGCGGTTTCTATGGCGCGTCACGACGAGGTTTCCTCGCGCTTGCATCGTCTGGAAAAGATCTGGGACGAATACAATGTTTACGATAAGAACAGTTGATATGAGCGAGCAGAAAACACTTTGTATCATTGGTGGCGGCGCAGCAGGATTGATGGCTGCCATTCACGCCGCGCGTATGGGCGTGGCGGTTACGGTGATGGAGCGCAACGAGCGTTGCGGTCGCAAGCTTGCCATCACAGGTAAGGGGCGTTGCAATGTGACAAATCATTGCACCCGTGAGGCTTTTTTTGAGAACGTGACGGGGGACGCACGCTTTTTGTACTCTGCATGGAGCCGCTTTGACAGCGCGGCTACCGAGGCGTGTTTTGAGGAGCTGGGCGTGCCCTTGAAGGTGGAGCGTGGCAATCGCGTCTTCCCTGTATCTGATAAGGCACGTGACGTAGTGGATGCACTGGTACGTGCTGCAAAAAGTGAGGGCGTGAAGATCCAGACCGCCTACGTGAAGGATCTGATGATAGAAGACGACCGCGTCTGCGGCGTAAAAATCGGTGAAAAACTCTACCCGTTTGACGCCGTTTTGGTGGCGACGGGCGGGGCATCCTATCCCTTGACGGGTTCTACGGGAGACGGCTATCGCTTTGCTCGCGCTGCTGGTCATACCGTAGTGGCGCCAACGCCTTCTCTCGTGCCACTCGTGGAGGATGGACACTTCTGCGCTTCGGTGCAAGGGTTGTCCTTACGTAACGTATGCCTTTCGGCGAAGGATCTGAAAACGGGTAAAATTGTGTTCGAGGAGTTCGGCGAAATGCTCTTCACACACTATGGTGTTACGGGTCCCCTGGTATTGTCAGCGTCGGCGCATCTTGCTCCAATGGAGCGGGAACGGTATGAGTTATCCATTGATCTCAAGCCCGCATTGGACGAAAAAACACTGGATGCACGCTTGCTTAGCGATTTCGCCAAATACAGCAACAAGGATTTTCAGAATGCGCTTTGCGACCTTCTGCCGCAAAAGCTGATTGAGCCACTGGTGGCACGTTCGGGGATTGATGGGCGGAAAAAGGTGCATACCGTTACAAAGGAAGAACGCAAAAAATTCCTGCAGCTGTTAAAGAATTTGACAGTACGTGTGGCAGGAACACGCCCGATTGCAGAGGCGATCATCACAAAGGGCGGTGTGGCGCTTTCCGAGGTGATGCCGCGCACAATGGCGTCCAAAAAATGCAAAGGATTATACTTCGCCGGCGAGGTGCTGGATCTGGATGCCTATACGGGTGGCTTCAATCTTCAGATCGCCTTTTCTACGGCGGTTCTGGCGGGAGAGAGCGCGGCGATCGCGCTGCTTTCTGAAGAAATTTGATATTTACCCCTATAACGGGTGGAAAAACGCCGCGAAGGCGTTGGAAGGAGTTCGTATGCAAATTGCTATCGATGGACCCAGCGGAGCAGGGAAAAGCACGATTGCCAAGGCGGTCGCCAAGGAGCTTGGCATCGTTTACGTGGATACGGGGGCGCTTTACCGTACTGTTGGTTATTATGTGAGAAGTCAAGGATTTACGCGCGAGGATAAGACAGGGATTGAAAGCTGCTTGCCCCGGATTAAGATCGAGGTGCGCTATGAAAACGGCGCCCAGCACGTATATCTCAACGGAGAGGATCTTGGCGATAAGATCCGCGAGCCTGAGATTTCGATGTACGCTTCCGCCGTGTCGGCAGTGCCTGCCGTGCGTGCGTTTTTGCTGGATACGCAGCGCGATATCGCTGCACGTAACAGCGTTATCATGGACGGTCGCGATATCGGCACCGTGATCCTGCCGAACGCAGAGGTCAAGATCTTTATGTTTGCCTCTGCAGAAGCACGCGCCAAGCGCCGTACGCTGGAGCTTGCCGGCAAGGGCATTGACGCGAAATACGAGGACGTATTGCGTGAAATGGAGGAGCGTGACCGCAACGACCGCGAGCGCGAGGTGGCGCCCGCCGTGGCAGCGAAGGACGCAATTTTGCTGGATAATTCTGATATGACGCCCGAGGAAAACGTGCAGGCAGTGCTGGAGATCGTTCGTCGCGTGCAAGGAGCATAATTATGAAGAGCGTGTTTTATATCATTATTCGTGCTATTCTGTATTGGCCTGTCAGAATTTTTCTTCGCGTTCGTATCCGCGGCAGAAAAAACGAGCCGCGCCGCAAGGATGGTCCGTATCTGGTTTGCGCCAACCATCAAACGGTGTTGGACGTGCTTTTTATGTGCGCGGCTTTGCGTCGCCAACAGCCGCATTTTATGGCAAAGGAAGGGCTGTTCCGCGTACCCGTGTTGCGCCGTTTGGTCAAATGGCTGGGTGCGTTCCCCGTATCCCGCGGTCGTAGTGACGTGGGCGCGATCAAGCACACGCTTGCACTTCTGGAAAGCGGTCGCTCGGTCGGTATGTTCCCGCAGGGCACGCGCTGTGCGGGCAAGGAGCTGCGCGAGTGCGCTGTAAAAACCGGCGCAGGTCTGATCGCTGCACGTTCCGGCGTACAGATCCTGCCCGTTTACATTGACATGAAAAATCACAAATGGAAATTTTTTCGCCGCGTGACCGTGGTGATCGGCGAGCCGATCTCTGCTGAGGAGCTGGCTTATGATGCACAAGCACCGGGCGAATACGCCCGTATGGCAAATCTTGTTTACGATCGCATCTGTGCACTGGAGGAAGCGCTGAAATGTCCGAAGCAATAATTGCCCGCAATGCGGGCTTTTGTCCCGGCGTGCGCGCTGCCACCGAGCGTTTGCGCAAAAGAATAGAAGCCGGCGTGCCGGGGGAGAGAATTTTCACACTGGGGCATCTTATTCACAACGAGGACTATAACAACTCGCTGCTGCGGCAGGGCGTGCGCGCCATTGAGGCGGCTGATCTCGAGCCCCTTTCCCGTGAAGCGAGCGCCGGTGCTCCCGTGACGGTTTTCATCCGTGCGCACGGCATCACCGTAGACACGCGCGCATTGCTTGAAAGATTACACGCGCAAAATCCACACTTTACCTTTGTGGATTGTACCTGCGTGTTTGTGGAGAAAATCCACCGTATCGCAAGCGAGAAAAACACCGAGAAGGACACCTGCGTTTTTCTTTGTCTTGGCAGTGCCAAGCACCCCGAGGTAGAGGGCTTTATGAGCTGCTTTGAAGGGGAGAAATACGTCTTTGCCACCGCCGAGGAATTACAGGCGTGTTTGGCAGGGGGGAACTGCCCGGATTTTTCGTCAAAAGTGCCCGTAATGGTAGCGCAAACCACGCAAAAATTAACAGAATGGAAAAATTCACAAAAAGTTTTGCGTAGCTACTTTACAAATGCTTTGATTTTTGATACAATATGTAATGTTACGCATCTGCGACAAACCGAAGCCGCAGCCCTGGCATCAGAGTGCGACGGAATGATCGTGATCGGCGGAAAGGAAAGCTCGAATACCGCGAAGCTTTTTGAAATTTGCCGCGCGCGCTGTCCCGACACACTGTGGATCACGGGGTGGGCGGATCTCGCGCTTGTGCAGACGTATGCAAAGACCCATCGCAAAGTGGGGATCGCTGCCGGAGCATCCACTCCGTCAGACATCATTGAGGAGGTACATAAAACAATGAGCGAAAAGAACTTTGCAGAATTATTTGAAGAGACTGAGGTCAAAATTTATAAAGCAGGAGATGTCGTTACCGGTACTATTACTCACGTATCTGATACCGAGCTGGAACTCGATCTTGGCGTTGGCCAGACCGGTTACATCAAGGCTGAGCGCGTCAGTGACGATCCTTCTGTCAAGCTGACCGAGGCGTACAAGGTGGGCGACACCGTTGAGGCAAAGGTCGTCCGCAACAGCAACGTTGACGGCATTATCGAGCTGGATAAGCGCCGCGTGGACTCCGGCAAGAACTGGGGCAAGATCGTTGCTGCAAAGGAAGAGGGCACCGTACTTGAGGCTGAGATCTCTGACGTTGTAAAGGGCGGCGTGATCGCATTCGTTTACGGCAACCGCGTCTTTATTCCCGCTTCCCAGACGGGCGTTCCGAAGGAGGGCGACCTTGCTCCCCTGAAGGGCACCACCGTGAAGTTCAAGGTGATCGAGACCAAGGACCAGGGCAACAAGGCCATCGGCTCTATCCGTGCCGTTGCACGCGAAGAGCGCCGTGCTGCTGAGGAAGCATTCTGGGGCAGCATCGAAGAGGGTAAGGTCTACACCGGTGTGGTGAAGAGCATGACCAGCTACGGTGCATTCGTGGATCTCGGCGGCGTGGACGGTATGGTTCACACCAGCGAGCTTTCCTGGAAGCACATCAAGAACCCCGCTGAGGTCGTTTCCGTTGGCGAGACCCTCACTGTGTTCGTGAAGTCCTTCGACCGCGAGAAGAAGCGCATCTCCCTTGGCTACAAGACCGAGGAGAGCAACCCCTGGGTAATCTTCACCAACCAGTATCAGGTCGGTGACGTTGTGCCCGTTAAGATCGTTAACATGATGGCATTCGGCGCATTCGCTGAGATCATCGACGGTGTAGACGGTCTCATTCACATTTCCCAGATCGCTATGACCCGCATCGGCAAGCCCGCTGACGTGCTGGAGATCGGTCAGAATGTGGACGCTAAGATCATCGAGATCGACAACGACAAGCAGAAGGTCAGCCTTTCCATCCGCGCCCTTCTTGAGGAGGTAGCAGCCGCTGAGGCAGCTATGCCCGAGGAAGAGGTTGCTGCTGACGAGGAGTAATTTCTGCCAAAATACGGGGTTGCCGCGTGAAAAACGCGCAACCCCGTATTTTTTTGTGAAAAAGTGCAAAAATATTTCGGAAATATGTTGACAATGTTGGTCATTTATGCTATAATGACATAGAAATATAGGGAATTCTCTATACTTTTAGTCAAAAGGAGGGCCTGATATTGGAAATTGCCATTATTGCCGCTGACGTCAAAAAGGAAATTATGGCGCAATTTTGTATTGCGTACTGTGGAATTTTGAGCAAGCACAACCTTTGTGCCACCAGTATTACCGCCAAGTATATCTCGGATGCAACCGGGCTTAAGATCGAACGTCTTCTGACCGGCGATCAGGGCGGCGAGCAACAGATCACCACGCGCGTAGCGTATGATGAGATCGACGTGCTGCTGTGCTTCCGCGATACGCGTGCGGGCAAGCCCGTCAATCCCATTGAGGAAGAGTTGCTTCTCACCTGCGATCGCTACAACATCCCCGTGGCGACCAACATCGCAACCGCTGAGGTGCTGATCACCGCCCTTGAGCGCGGAGATCTGGATTGGCGCGAATTCCTCAATCCCATCAGCGAATACAATCGCAAAAAAAGACAGTAACCACTGTATGTGGTCGGAACAAGCCCGCAAGTAAACGTGTCCAGAGAGAAAGCGCACGGCTGAAACGCTTTTCACGCAAGCTTGCTAAGGTACCGCCCGACTGCCAGTACGAATAAACCGAAGAGTAAAACACTCGGGTGGAACCGTGCGGAATTATCCACACCCCGAGGGCGCTTTTTGTCGCCCTTGGGGTGTGTTTGTTTATGTAAATTATCATAAGGAGAGATCATTATGTTTCAAGTAAAATTTGCCGATAAGGAAATGTCCTTTGACGCACCCCTTTCCGTGTTCGATGCGGCTGCTGCCGCCGAGCTTGTATCCCGCGCCCATCTTGCCGCTCTGGTGGATGGCACGCTTGTGGGTATGACGCAGCTTTTGGACAAGGATTGCAGCGTGCAGCTGCTCACCTTTGCCGATGAACTTGGCAAGAAGGTGTTCCGCCACAGTGCCGCGCACGTGATGGCGCAGGCGGTCAAGCGCCTGTTCCCCGCAGCGAAGCTCACCATCGGTCCTGCCATCGAGGAGGGCTTCTACTACGACTTTGACAGCGACGTATCCTTCGGTCCCGAGCAGCTTGCCGCTATTGAGGGCGAGATGAAGAAGATCGTCAAGGAAAACCACAAGATCGAGCGCTTTGAGCTCCCCCGCACCGAGGCGATTGCCTTCATGCAGGAAAAGGAAGAGCCCTACAAGGTGCAGCTGATCGAGGAGCTGCCCGAGGACGCCGTCATCAGCTTCTATAAGCAGGGTGAGTTCACCGACCTTTGCGCAGGCCCGCACCTGTTCTCCACGGGCGCTATCAAGGCGTTCAAGCTGACGCAGTGCACGGGCGCTTATTGGAAGGGCGACCAGAAGAACAAGATGCTTCAGCGCGTGTACGGCGTGGCATTCCCCACGAAGGACGAGCTGAAGGCACACCTTGACCAGCTGGAGGAGGCGCGCAAGCGCGACCACAACAAGCTCGGCCGCGAGCTGGAGTATTTCACCACAGTGGAGAGCATCGGTCAGGGCTTGCCCATTCTGATGCCCAAGGGCGCGCGCGTTATTCAGACGCTGCAGCGCTGGATCGAGGACGAGGAGCAGAAGCGCGGCTATCTGCTGACCAAGACCCCCTTGATGGCAAAGAGAGATCTGTACCGCATCTCCGGTCACTGGGATCACTACCGCGACGGTATGTTTATCCTTGGTGATGCCGATGACGAAACCAAGGAGTGCTTTGCACTCCGCCCGATGACCTGCCCCTTCCAGTATCAGGTCTATCTGAACAAGAAGCGCTCTTACCGCGACCTGCCGATGCGCCTTGGCGAGACCTCTACCTTGTTCCGTAACGAGGATAGCGGCGAGATGCACGGCCTTATTCGCGTGCGTCAGTTCACCATTTCCGAGGGCCACCTGGTGCTTCGCCCCGAGCAGCTGGAGGAGGAGTTCCGCGGTTGCCTGGAGCTTGCCAAGTACGTGCTTGGCACGGTTGGCATGCTGGAGAACTGCACCTTCCGCTTCTCCCAGTGGGATCCCGCCCGCGCCGGCATCAAGTACGAGGGCACGGCGGAGCAGTGGAACCACGCGCAAAGCGTCATGGGACAGATCCTGGATAACCTCGGTCTTGATTACCAGATCGGTATCGACGAGGCAGCCTTCTACGGCCCCAAGCTGGACATTCAGTATAAGAACGTGTTTGGCAAGGAGGACACCATCGTGACCATTCAGATCGACATGCTGCTTGCCGAGAAGTTCGGTATGGAGTACGTGGACAGCGACGGTCAGATGAAGCGTCCCTACATCATTCACCGCACCTCGCTTGGCTGCTACGAGCGTACGCTCGCGTACCTCATCGAGCGTTACGCAGGCGCTCTGCCCACTTGGATGGCACCCGTGCAGGTCAAGATCCTGCCCATCGGCGATGAGCATATCGACTATGCGTATGAGATCAAGAAGGCACTGGAGCTGGACGGCGTGCGCGTAGAGGTGGACGACCGCAACGAAACCATCGGTAAGAAGATCCGCAACGCGCAGCTGGAGAAGCTGCCCTACATGCTGGTCATCGGTGACAACGAGATGAACGAGGGAACCGTAGCCGTGCGCTCCCGTAAGGACGGTGACAAGGGCGTGGTCAGCGTTGATGCCTTCAAGGCAGACATCCTGGCCGAGATCGCAGAAAAGAGAAGATAAGAAATGCGTGGGGAGGACTTTTGGGAAAGTCCTCCCCACACCCCTTTCAAAACCTTTCGCAAAAAGGAATGACACACAGCCACATTGTTTGCGGAAAATACCCTTGACAAAAAATCGCTCTTATGCTATACTATACGGGTAAAGACTTTGACCAAGAAAAGTAAGCAAACTTCCTTTGCGCAGAGAGCCGTCGGTTGGTGTAAGACGGTGGAAGGGACTTGCCGAATACCCTTGCGAGTTGCACTCCGAAAACGCGAAGCGTCAGTAGGCGGTGACGGTGTCGCCCGTTACGCGAATACGGCATAATTCTGTGTCGGGTAAGGCCGTTTTACGGCGAACAGAGGTGGTACCGCGATCCGTCGCCCTCTTGCACTTGTGCAAGGGCGATTTTTTGTTTTCCACCCGAAACTTGTATATCATCAAAGGAGAAAAAATATGAAAATCTATGAAGAACTGATCGCGCGCGGGCTTATCGCGCAGGTCACCAACGAAAAAGAGATCCGCGAAATGATCAACGAGGGCAAGGCGACCTTCTACATCGGCTTTGACCCCACGGCAGACAGCTTGCACGTCGGTCACTTTATGGCACTGTGCCTGATGAGACGCTTGCAGATGGCAGGCAACAAGCCTGTGGTGCTGATCGGCGGCGGTACCGCTATGGTCGGCGACCCCTCCGGCCGTACCGATATGCGTCAGATGATGACCACCGAGACTATTGCACACAACGTGGAGTGCTTCAAGAAGCAGATGTCCCGTTTCATTGACTTTGGCGAGGGCAAGGCGATCCTTGTCAACAACGCCGATTGGCTGATGGACCTCAACTATGTGGACGTGCTGCGTGAGGTGGGCGCTTGCTTCTCCGTGAACAAGATGCTTTCTGCCGAGTGCTACAAGCAGCGTATGGAGAAGGGTCTTTCCTTCCTGGAATTCAACTACATGATCATGCAGTCCTACGACTTCTATCATCTGTTCAAGGAGTACGGCTGCAATATGCAGTTCGGTGGCGACGACCAGTGGTCGAACATGCTGGGCGGCACCGAGCTGATCCGCAAGAAGCTGCAAAAGGACGCGCACGCGATGACCATCACTCTGCTGCTCAACTCCGAGGGCAAGAAGATGGGCAAGACCCAGTCGGGTGCCGTTTGGCTTGACCCCAACAAGACCACGCCTTACGAGTTCTATCAGTACTGGCGCAACGTGGGCGATGCCGACGTGCTCAAGTGCATCCGTATGCTCACCTTCCTTCCCATCGAGCAGATCAACGAGATGAACGATTGGCAGGGCGAGCAGCTCAACCGCGCCAAGGAGATCCTGGCATACGAGCTGACCGCACTGGTACACGGTGAGGAAGAGGCAAAGAAGGCAGAGGCAGCCGCAAAGGCACTGTTCGGTGCAGGTGGCGGTGAGGATGCCCCCGTGGCAGAGCTGACGGCTGAGGATTTTGTGGACGGTGCCATTGACGTGTTGACGCTGTTCCAGAAGAGCGGTCTTTGCGCTTCGAAGTCCGAGGCACGCCGTACCGTAGAGCAGGGCGGTGCGACCGTTGGCGGCGACAAGGTTACCGATATCAAGGCGACCTACACCGTAGCAGATTTTGCAGACGGTCTTTTGCTCAAGCGCGGTAAGAAGAACTTCCGCCGCGTGGTGGTAAAGTAAAAAACTCGCCCCGTTTGGGGCTTAAATCGCTCTCGTGCGAAATTTTGCACGGGAGCTTTTCAGGAGAAAATGATGTCAAACGTTATTTTAATCGGTATGCCCGCCTCGGGCAAAAGTACCGTGGGAGTGCTGCTTGCCAAGTGTCTTGGTTACCGTTTTCTGGATTGCGATTTGCTCATTCAGGAGAGCGAAGGCAAGCTTTTGCACGACATCATCGAACAGCACGGTGTAAAGGGCTTTTTGGAGATTGAAAACCGCATCTGTGCCGCGATCAGCGCTGACCGTACCGTGATCTCGACGGGCGGCAGTGCTATTTACGGTGCGGAAGCGATGGCGCATCTGAAAACGCTTGGTAAGGTGCTGTATCTGAAGATCGACTACGACACGCTGGTAAAGCGCCTTGGCGATTACTCGCACCGCGGCGTGGTATCCCCCAACGGCGGCACCCTGCGCGAGCTTTTTGAGGAGCGCACCGCGCTTTACGAAAAATATGCGGATATCACGGTGGACGAGAAGGACACCGAGGGAGATCTTTCCAAAACCGTGTCGCGCTGCGTGGCACTTTGTATGTAAAAAAGCCCCCGTTCGGGGGCTTTTTTATGTTTTGCCGAGATGCCTTTGAATTTCTTCCAGGCGCTTGCCGATATCGACTAATTCCTTAACAATAGCGCGGTTATCCAGAAGATTTACATCGCTGGCGCCAAGCAGATAATCGCATGTCACGCCAAAAAAACGTGCCAATCTGATAATGGTTTCGCTATCCGGATTAGTTTTTCCTGTTTCGTAATTAGAAAGGGAGCGCTGATCGATACCAATTGCCAGTGCCACATCCAGCTGACGCAGATCATGATCCTCACGTAGATCTTTTATTCTGTTCATAGAAAATAAATTCCTTTTTTCTTTTACTTTACCACATTTTTTCACTAAACCTATTGACACACTAAATATTTTCAGTTATAATAACTATATACCAAAATATTGGTAAATAATCCGTCATTAGGAGATTTATTTCTATGAAGCCCGAATATGTTGCAAAGAAAAGCGCTTGCGAAGCACTTTCCTTCCTTTGGATCCTTTCCTGCATCCTGATCATTCCTGCCGTTATCCTTGCTTTTCGCATTGTTGCGATCAAGAAATTCCGTATGGAATTTTATCAGGACAAGATCATTATTCACAGCGGTTGGGTGAACCAGAAGCAGAGAACGATGGTGTTTATGGGCGTAACCTCTGCCGACCTTGAAAAGTCCCTGTTCGGTTCCATTTTCAATTACGGTACCGTGAGAGTGGATTGCGTTGGTAAGTGGGATGTGAACAGCACCACCTACATCAAGGATCCCGAAAAGCTGCAGGCGTATTTGCAGTCTCGCATTGTAAAGGTCAATCCCGTGGCAACTCCTGCCTACAACCCTTACGTTATGATGTGATCAAAAAAGGATGCACAATCGTGCATCCTTTTTTTAATTTTGCAAAGAAAGCGGCTGTGTGCTATCCTTTTTGTTGAATGATTTTGAAAAAGTCCTCCCCACACTTTTACACCCAGCCCCTTGCGCGCTCTGTCGCCTTGTGCCAGCGCGCAAGGCGCGCTTCGCGTGCGGTGTTGTCAATGGTGGGGGCGAAGCTTGCCTCGATGGCGGCGTTTGCCTTCAGCTCGTCAAGCGAGCGGCACAGCCCCGCGCCGAGGGCGGCGAGGTTGGCGGCACCGAGTGCGGTGCTTTCAATGCAAGCGGGGCGGTGAATGGGGAGCCCCGAGAGATCGGATTGCAGCTGCAATAAGAGATTGTTTGCAGATGCACCGCCGTCCACGCGCAATGCGGGGATGGTTGTGGCAGCGTCCTCGCTCATCGCGTGCAGAACGTCCACCGTCTGGAAAGCCATTGCTTCAAGAGTGGCACGTACCAGATGCGCGCGGGTAGTACCGCGCGAGATGCCCACGATGGTGCCGCGTGCATAAGGATCCCAATAAGGGGTGCCAAGCCCCGTGAGGGCGGGGACGAAATACACGTCACCCGTGTCGGGGACGGAGGCGGCAAGTGTCTCGCTCTCGGCGGCGGTGGAGAGAAGCCCCAG
>JAZRFS010000055.1:0-6814 GCA_045643765.1 Eubacteriales bacterium | reverse complement strand
ACCGCATTCGGGCAGATCCGGAACGAAAAGAGGATAGCGCGCCGCCACGCGGCCGAAAAGCGCCATCACCTCGGGGCGAGAGGAGCCGAAAGCAAGCAGTACAACGCACCCGTCCTCGGGGTAAATGCTTTCTACCTCACTGTACGGCATCACGCGCATCCCGTGGAAGCTATGCCCGCGCACGAAGCCGTCACTGGCGAAAATGCCTTTTACAGAAATGCCTTTTTGCTCACAGACGGCAAGCAGCTTGTCCGCGCCGTTTCCCATACCGTACAAGAGGATATCACGCTTTTCCCCTTGTAGATGCTGCCACAGATCGCGCGAAAAAAGGAGGGTGTTGCTCATGTTACAAACCCTCCTTTTCGTTTCATTTCAAATTAGTCCATACGCTCGGACAGCTTCTTGCCGCCAAGTACGTGGAAGTGCAGGTGCTTTACGGACTGGCAGCCATCCTCACCGCAGTTGGTGATGACGCGGTAGCCGTTCGTAAGTCCTTCTGCCTTTGCGATCGCGGGGATCGCCGCAAAAATCTTGGCAACAAGCGCGGCGTTTTCGTCGTTTATCTCGTCTGCCGAAGCAACGTGTGCCTTCGGTACGACCAGCACGTGTACGGGTGCTTGCGGTTGAATGTCGCGGAAGGCGTACACGCTATCGTCCTCGTACACCTTTGCCGAGGGGATCTCGCCCGCGATGATCTTACAGAAAATGCAATCCATATCCTTCTCCTTACTTCACAAACTCGGTGAAGATGGCGTCAAGGGCGGTTTCGTAAGCGTCCTCGTCTACACCGAGGATAATGTTCAGCTCGCTGGAGCCCTGGTCGATCATACGGATGTTGACACCTGCGGCGGAAACGGCGTTGAACACGCGTGCAGCGGTGCCCTTTGCCTTGACCATACCACGGCCTACCACGGCAATGAGGCACAGACCGTCAAGGATCTCAACGTGATCGGCGCGCACGATGCGGCTGATCGAGTTGATGATGCGATCGCGGCGATCCTCCAAAGCCTGCGTTGCGACCACGATGCTCATCGTGTCGATACCGGAGGGCAGATGCTCGAAGGAGATACCGTGATCCTCCAGCACGTCCAGCACGCGGCGACCGAAGCCGATCTCGGCGTTCATCATATCCTTTTCGATGTGGACAACAGAAAAGCCCTTCTTACCTGCCACGCCGGTGATGACGTAGGGCGTGTCGTAGCCGGAGGCGTCGGACACGATCATCGTGCCGGCATCTTCGGGGGCGTTGGTGTTACGGATGTTGACCGGAATACCCGCATAGCGCACGGGGAAGATCGCCTCATCGTGCAGCACGGTCGCGCCCATGTAGGAAAGCTCGCGCAGCTCGCGGTAGGAGATCGCCTCGATGGGGGGCGGGTTCTTCAGCACACGGGGGTCACCCATCAGGAAACCGGAAACGTCGGTCCAGTTCTCGTACAGGTCGGCCTCGCAAGCACGGGCTACGATAGAGCCGGTGATGTCAGAGCCACCGCGGGAGAAGGTCTTGATGGTGCCGTTGGGCATGCAGCCGTAGAAGCCGGGGATGACGGCATACTCGTGCTTTTTGAGCTCCTCGGAAAGCACGGCGTTGGTGCGCTCCTCGTCAAAGGTACCGTTATCCTTGAAGAAAATAACGTTCTCGGCATCGATGAAGGCAAAGCCCAGGTACTTGGCAAGGATCAGGCTGTTGAGGTACTCACCGCGAGAGGCGGCAAAGTCACGGCCGGAGGCGTGCTTCATCGCGTTCTTGACGTACTGCAGCTCGCCGGAAATATCAAAGGTGAGACCGAGGTCCTTGATGATACTGTTATAGCGCTCGCACACCGTTTCGTAGTAGGCATCCACGTCCTCGTGATTGCGGATCATGTCATAGCAACGGTAAAGCATATCCGTGACCTTGGTATCCTCCTTGCAGCGCTTACCGGGGGCGGAAGCGACCACATAGCGACGGGAGGGGTCTGCCTTGATAATCTCGGCGACCTTTTTGAACTGTGCAGCGTCGGCAAGCGAGCTGCCACCGAACTTAACAACCTTTTTCAGCATGGTGAACTCCTTAAAGATGATAGTTACTGATTATATTTTATATTATATGTATTTTAAGCATTACTGTCAAGAGGAAAGCGGGGAAATTTTGGTTTTGCGGAAATTTGCGCCTTATTCCTGCGGCGATGCGCTCTTGCTTTCCTGATAACGCTGTGCCTGCGTGCGGAACAGCATTGCATATTTCCCGTTTTTATCCATCAGCTCGGTATGCGAGCCCTCCTCGATGAGGCGCCCGTTTTCCAGTACAATGATCTTATTGGCAATCGTGGCGGAGGAAAGGCGATGGGAAACGAAGATAGAGGTTTTGTTTCCGCGCAGCTCATCAAAGCGGCGGAACACCTCCTGCTCGGCAAGGGGATCAAGTGAAGCAGTGGGCTCATCCAAAATCAAAATGTCGGCATTGCTGTAAAAGGCGCGCGCAATCGAGATCTTCTGCCACTCGCCACCCGAAAGCTCAGTGCCCTTGCGGTCAAAGAAACGGGTCAGCTGCGTGTCATAGCCTTGCGTCAGCTTTTCGATCACCGCATCCGCGCCTGCACGGCGTGCGGCGTCCGTCACGGCGTGCTCGTCGCCCTCGCGCGAGAGATTGCCGAAACGGATGTTGTCGGCGGCGCTGGCGGCATATTTTCCGAAGTCCTGGAAGATCAGCCCGAACAGGGAGTACAGCTCCTTGGGATCATAATCACGCAGATCGTGACCGTCCAGAAGAATTTCGCCTTCGGTGGGGTCGTACAGTCTTGTGATCAGCTTGATAAGGGTGGTTTTTCCGGCTCCGTTCAAGCCGACAAGCGCCACGGTCTCACCCGGATGCAACACAAGGTTGATGTCCTGCAGAACGGGACGGCCGCCGTCAGGATAGGTGAAGCTGACGTGGCGAAGCTCAAGCGTGTGAGAGCACCCGTGCGTGGGGGAAAGCGGCTGTTCCAAGCGGGAAACGACACTCGGCTTTTCTTTGAGGAAGGAAAGAAGGTTGTCAATGAACAGTGTACCCTCGTAGATCGAGGCAGAGGTTGTGATCAGGGTTGTGATATGCGTGGCGATCGACGTGATAGCACCCGTGTAAAGGGTGTAGTCGCCCAACTGATATTTCCCCTCGAAAACACCGATGACGATCAGGGCAAAAAAGAAGCAATTCACGGCGGCGGAAAGGATCACGAACACCGTTTGCCAGAAGTTTTCGCGCAGGATAAGAGTGCGTACGCCTTTGTAATAGCGGTGGAAAACGGCGTCATAGCGATCGACCAGCTCCTCGCCCAGGTCGAAAACACGCACCTCTTTGGCAAGCTGCTTGTCGGTCGCGACGCTTGCGTAATAGTTCATTTGTCTGCGATCCACCGAACGGCGGCGCATATAGGAGAAGGTGCGCTTGCGATAGATCAGATTGACAATGGCAGAGGGGATGGTGGTGGCGGCAATGACCAATACGGCGAAGGGGAGTGCGGAGCAAAGAATGACGATATATCCTATCAAGGAGATGATGGTGCTGATCACGCTAAGGGTAGAATTCAGCACCATGATCGGTCGGTTTCCTGCCTCGCGATTGGCATTTTCCAGCTTTTCGTAAAAGGCGGGGATGTCGTAGGAGGAAAGATCAATGGCGGCTGCCTGTCGCATAATGCGGATGCGCACCATACGCACCATACGCTCACCCACCATGCGGTGAATGGCTTGAGAAAGCTGACCGATCACGCGGCTTAAGATCTTGTATACAAAAAAATAAATCAGCAAAAAGAAGACGGCAGAGGCAAAGAAGTTGCTGCTTTCGCCGTTTGCGTTCCGGGTGATCACTGCTTGCAGCTCGTTCAGGATCTCGCGGGAAATGAGCGCGCCGCAAAGCGGCATAAGACCGTTGAACAGTGCCACGAAAAACATCAAAAACAAATAGATCGGTCCACTTTCCCAAACAAGGGAAAAGGTATAAAACAAACGGGTAAAAAAGCCCCCCAGCAGCTCGCGCAAAAAGCGCGGAAGATCACGTAAGGAACGCGGCGGGCGGATGCTTTGGTATTCATATTGACTGGGAGGGAGTGCCGGCATAAGGACACCTCGCTTTCGAGAAGTTTTTTTCATCGGCTTTATTGATTTATTATAGCATAAAGCAACAAATTGCGCAAGATAGGTGTAAAAAAACTCTTGATTTGCGAAGCATATCGTGATAAAATAATAATAAGTTCAGCGAAAGCGAGGTGCGCCTGATGGCAGCATATTTATTACCTAGTGACATTCTGATGCCCGATTTTTCCAAAACCGAGGGAGAAAAGTGGGCGGTTGTGGCATGTGACCAGTATACCAGCGAGCCGGAATACTGGAACAGTGTAGAACAGACGGTGGGCGATGCCCCCTCTACGTTGAAGCTCACGTTGCCCGAGATCTATCTGGAGGATGCCGAGGCACGTGTGCCCGAGATCCACGCTGCTATGGAGGATGATATGCGTAACCTTTTGGTGACGCATCAGAATAAAATAATCTATCTGGAGCGCACACAGTCCAACGGTCTTGTGCGTCGCGGTCTTGTCGGTATGATCGACCTGGAGCAATACGATTACAACAAGGGCTCCAAGTCCCTGATCCGCGCGACCGAGGGCACGGTGCTGGAGCGCATTCCGCCCCGCCTTGCGGTGCGCCGCGGAGCGGCGCTGGAGCTGCCGCACGTGATGCTGCTTATTGACGACCCGCAGAAAACCGTCATTGAACCGATCGCGGCAAAGGCGGCAAACCTGGAGGTGGCGTATGACTTCTCTTTGATGCAAAACAGCGGCGCCGTAAAGGGATATTTCGTGGATAGCGTCGGCATCGGTCGCGTGACAAACGCCTTGGAGAAGCTGCTCTCGCCTGAGCAGCAAAGAAAGAAATACGGCGAGGGCGTAGCTCCCTTGCTTTTCGCGGTCGGCGACGGCAACCACTCGCTTGCCACCGCCAAGGCGGCGTATGAGGAGATCAAGGCACAGTACGGCGACAAGGCGCTGTATCATCCCGCCCGTTACGCGCTTGTCGAGGTCGTCAACCTGCACGATGATGCATTGCACTTTGAGCCTATCTATCGCGTGATGTTCGGCGTAGATCCCGATGATGTGCTCGCAGCGCTGGAGCAATATTCCTTCTCGCTTGCAGGTAATGCCACGCCGCAGCAGGCGAAGTTTATCTCTAACAATCGCAAGGGAACCATCCACTTCGGCGCACCCTCTGAGCAATTGGTTGTCGGTACGATCCAGACCTTCATTGACCGTTACCTTGCCGATCACGAGGGGGCAAGCGTGGATTACATCCATGGCAGCAAGACCGTAGAGGCGCTTGCTGCAAGGGAAAATGCCGTTGGATTTTTGTTTAACGGTATGGAGAAAAACGAGCTGTTCCGCGCCGTGATGCACGACGGTGCTCTGCCGCGCAAGACCTTCTCGATGGGGGCAGCCGCGGATAAGCGCTTCTATCTGGAGTGTCGTAAAATTCGTTGAAAATAAAAAAGAAACCGCTTGTTACGCAAGCGGTTTCTTTTTTATTTTCTCCGCCAGCTCGGCAGCGGACCCATTCGCGCTTGCGTCCACCGTAAGATCTTCTCCTTCTGCGAAAGGTAATATGCTTTGGTTATAACACAATTTGCGGTGATTTACAAGGTGTAAGAAAATCTTGCGCGTGCCCCTGTTTGTGACAATCTTCTCGCAAGGAGTGCGGTATAATAGCCACAAGCGAGGTGAGAGCATGGAGCAGACAGTATACGTGGACCTGTTGTTTGCGGTCAATTTTTGCATGGATTTTCAATGTCTTTTTCTGACGGCGCGCCTTTTACACCGCCCATTTCCCTTGAAGCGCGCGTTGCTTTCCTCGGCTTTGGGGGCTTTGTATGCCTGCGGGGCGCTGTTTGTGTCCGCAAGTGGTGCGGTGGCATTTTTGACCGACCTTTTTGTAGGGGGCGTGATGTGTGGCATTGTCTTTTTGCCTCAGGAGGAGAAAAAAAGGCGATTTTTTATACCGTTTGGGCTCTATTTCGGTGTTTCGGCGGCTGTGGGAGGGCTGATGAGTGCCGTTTCCGCGCTTTTTAGCAGATTGGAATATACGCCTGAAGAGAATACGGATAGCCCGATATCCTTTTTTTTGTTGGCGTTCCTTGGGGGACTTGCTACGTTCTTGTGGGGACGGCTTTGCCAGCGGCGTGCAAAGGGGCGGTGCGTGAAGCTCCATCTGGAATACGAGGGATGCGTGCTGAACCTGGAAGCCTTTGTGGATACGGCAAACCATCTGTGTGATCCGCTCGGCGGTCGCCCCGTAGTGGTGATTGATCGCGTTGTGGCGCGTGAGCTGCTTCCCGCGGTGCTGCTGGAGGCGGCGGAGAAGGGAATGGCGGGACTTTCTATGCTACCGCCCGCCCTCGCCCGCCGCGTGCGGATGATCCCTGCCGCCACCGTGACGGGACGCGGCATTTTGCTGGCGATCGCCCCCGACAAAGCCTTGTTGGATGCGGGGCGTGGCGCGCACGAGGTGGAAATTCTGCTGACACCGGCGCCCTTGGGAAGCGCGGTGGAAGGACATAAGGCACTGCTGCCCCCTGCATTACTTACTGAATGAAAAGGAGAAGAGAAATGCTCTTGCGATTGATCAACGCGCTGATGCGCGCTTTTTCGCCCCGTCATGGGGTATATTACGTCAACGGTCCCGACGTTTTGCCCGCGCCCCTGGACGCGGCAAGCGAGGCGGATGCGATCGCGCGTTTGCCCTTTGACGAGGGGGCGCGCTCCCGGCTCATAGGGCACAATCTGCGCCTTGTCGTCTATATTGC
>JAZRFS010000054.1:0-5416 GCA_045643765.1 Eubacteriales bacterium | reverse complement strand
TCCTGCTTGACCGTGCGAAGGAAGTCCTGGAAAAGGAATTCCCCGAGCTGAATGAGAAGATCCAGCTTCACATCCCCGATGAAAGCAGCCGCCGCGTCGGTCAGTCCGTCGCCGCCGCTTCTCTTCCCGAGATCGTGAAATAATTGAGAAAAACACAAAACCCCCGACACCTGTCGGCGGTTTTTTGCTTTATGGGGGCATTTTGATGTTTGCGATGCTTCCGTTACTGTTTTTCCAGCTTCAGTCGCATTTTGAGCTTCATACCGGCTTCAGAAAGCTCGGCATTGTAGGTGATGATGCCGTCCTTCCACTTCATTTCTTCAATCACGGTAACACCGGCGTTATCGCTTTTAACCGTGATTTTGCCGGTCTCCTCGTCATATTCCCAAGTGCCTTCCTGCTCGATCTTGGCGGTGGATTCTTCCATTTTGGACTCTACCTTGCAGGAGCCGTTCTTTTCAAAAGTGATGCGATAATATTCAAAATAATCCTCGTCTATTGAAACTGTTTGCCCGGCATAGGTGATGGCACCTGCAAGACTGCTCATTTCATAAGTGCCGACGACCTCGCTCGCCGCGCCACAGGAGGCGAGGGTGAACAGGCAAGCTGCCATCAGAAGAACGGCAAGGGCGAAGGATAAAAGCTTTTTCATAAAGATTCCTTTCTGCAGTCGCGCTGCAAATGGTTTTATTGGTTAACATCAGTTTAGCACAGTTTACCGAAAAAGTCAACAGTTTTGGTGGATAATAAAAAAACGCCGACTCGTGTGGGCGTTTTTTTATTCCATACCCAACAGATAAGCGGGCGTGACGTCCAGTACCTTACATAAAATTAAGATTTCAAAATCTGCAACAAAGCGCGTGCCGATTTCCATTCTGCTGACACTGTCGCGCTCTACGTTGATGCCCGCTACCTGCAATCTTGCGGCAAGAGCCTCTTGTGTAAGCTTCAGGCGTGTTCTCGCTTCTTTTATCCGTTTTCCGCAAATATTCTTGTTGCCGTTAAAGTCGTAAATTTTCATATAACCTCTTCGTGTTAATATTAAGAATTTACTTGACTTTACCACTTTTTCCTTGTATAATTGTGTTAAAGATAAGAAAATAAGGAAAAGAGAAAAGAAAATGGATAAAGTTGGCATCGTTAAAGAAATTGATAAGCTTGGAAGAATTGTAATTCCTATGGATTTGAGAAAGCGGTATGGACTTGCCGATCGGGTAGAAGTGATTGCAACCAAAGAAGGTATTTTGATAAAAAACTCGGAATATATTTTGGTGCGCAGGGATAAGAACAAATAAAAGCGAGCGGAAATCCGCTCGCTTTTATTTGTTACTCAATTCAGCTTCGCGCTTGCCGTGCCGTCCTCGCGGTATTCCACGCGGTCGCCCGAGCAGTTCAGCGTATCCATATAATCAAGGTATTCCTTTGCCGAGGCAAACTGCGGCTTGAAGTCCGCGATGATCTGCTTGGCGCGCGCGGCGCCGTTTTCAAGCAGAAGCTTCGCCAGCGCCAGCTGCCACTTGGCAGAGCCGACGCAAGCCATCTCGGGATCTGCGATCTGATAGTTGTTGCCGTGACCGATGCCTGCCGAGCCGGCCACGTGGGGGTGCACCACGGGCATGATGCAGGAAAGATCTCCCATATCCGTGCTACCCGAGCCAAAGGGGAAGTCAGCAAGCTGGTGCTCGGGCAGAATGGCGTGAACGGCGTCCACGCACGCCTCCATCATTCCCTTGGAGTTATAAAGCGGTGCATAGCCCGGGATGTCTACGATCTCGATGTTCGTGCCGAGCGAGATGGCAGCGCCCGTGAAGGCGCGGTTGACACGTTCGTTCGCCTCAGCGATGGCGTCAAAGGTCTTGCCGCGCACGTAGCTTTCCAGTTCCACGCGCTCGGGGATGGCATTCACCATATCGCCGCCGTGTGTGATGATGGGATGCACGCGGATGAGGTTGCTGTCCTTAAAGGTCTCGCGAATGGCGTTGACGGCGTTCAGACCGCAGGTCGCGGCGTAAAGCGCGTTATTGCCGTTCCAGGGCGAGCCGCCCGCATGGGCTGCCTTACCTTTATAAATGATCTTCTTGGCGATGCAACCGACCGCGCCCTCGTTGACGTAGCTTTGACCGCCCGTATGGAACAGGAAGCAAAGATCCACGCCGTCGAAAAGACCGCGGTGCAAAAACTCGGACTTGCCGCCCATATATTTAATGATGCCCTTGTCGCGCAGCTTGGCGCGGAAGTCGATCTCAAGCAGCTCCTCGGCAGGCACGGTGCAAAGGCGGATCTTGCCCGAAAGCCCGTCCAGGATGCCATCCTCTTTCAGGGCGGCGGCGATGCCGAGCAGTGCCGCACACTGCGCGTGGTGACCGCAGGAGTGCACTGCACCCGTTTCGGGGTTGCACTCGGGGTGAGAGGGGCAGATGATCGAGTCCAGCTCTGCCATGATCAGCAGGGTGGGACCCTCGCGCCCCGTATTGATCTCCGTGGTAAAGCCCGTGATGCCCTCGGCATAGGTGAGCTGGTAGCCAAGCTTCTCAAACTGCTCTGCCATATAAGCAGAGGTCTTGAATTCTTTATAGCCCGTTTCGGGGTTTGCCCACATGTAACGCTCGGCATCCAGGATCAATTGGCGGTGCTTATCTACCGCTTTTGTAATATTTTGCATAATTCAACCTCCTTAATTGGAAAAAACAAAGTTAAAATTGGAAAATCGCCCTCGGCGACTAAGCTCAGATCTTCACAGCAAGCGTATCCTCGTCCAGTGTGCTGATGCGCTTGCCGGAGGTGTTGAGGGCATCCATATAGGCAAGGTACGCTTCCTTCGAGGGGAATTCGGGCTTGAAGTCCGCGATGATCTGCTTGGCAAGCACCGCACCGTTTTCCAGCAGCAGCTTTGCCATGGCAAGCTGCCATTTTGCCGCGTCCACGCAGGCGCGGTCGGGGTCTGCGATATGAAAGTCGTTGCCGTGGAAGGTGCCCTTAGCGCCGCACGCGTAGGGCTGTACGGTAGGCATGATACGGGAAAGGTCGCCCATGTCGGTACTGCCCGTGCTCATCTCGCGGATCTGCTTCATTTCCACGTGAGGCAGGATCTCCTTCGCCGCCTGTACGCAGACCTTCCACATATTGTCGTGGTTGACAAAGGGTGCGTAGCCGGGAATGTCGATGATCTCCACGTTCGTGTCCAGCGAGAGCGCCGCACCCGTGAAGGCACGATTGACTTGCTTGTTTGCCTTGGCGATCGCTTGGAAGGAGGCACCGCGCACGTAGGATTCCAGCATAACGTTTGCAGGAATGGCATTGACCATATCGCCGCCGTTGGTCATGATCGGATGCACACGGATCAGATCCTGATTGTAGAATGTTTCGCGCACCGCATTCACGGCATTCAGACCACACGTAGCGGCGTAAAGCGCGTTGTGACCGTTCCAGGGGGCAGCCGCGTGCGAGGGCGTGCCCGTGTAGATGATCTTTTTTGCGATGCAGCCCACGCTACCGCCGTCAATGAAGTTGAAGGGAGTGCCGGTAGTATGGATCATCATGGCCATATCCACGCCGTCAAACATGCCGCGCGACAAAAATTCGGGCTTGCCGCCCATATATTTGATTTTGCCCTGCTCGCGCAGCTTCAGGCGATAGTCGATCTCCAAAAGCTCCTCGGCAGGAACGGCGCAAAGTCGGATCTTGCCGCAAAGACCGTCCAGAATACCTTCCTCGGTAAGGGCGGCGGCAACGCCCAGAAGCCCTGCGCACTGCGCGTTGTGACCGCAGGAGTGTACCGCACCCGTCTTGGGGTCGCTCTCGGGGTGCGAGGGGCAGATGATCGAGTCCAGCTCGCCCATGATCAGTAGCGTGGGGCCCTCGCGTCCCGTATCCACCTCGGCGGTAAAGCCCGTCAGATTTTCGGGATACGTCAGGGTGTAACCCAGCTTTTCGAATTGCTCTGCCATATAGGCGGAGGTCTTGAATTCCTTGTAGCCGGTTTCCGGATTTGCCCAGATATAGCGCTCGGCAGCAAGGATCAAATCGCGGTGCTTGTCCACCGCGCTTGCGATTTTTTTCATAACCATATTCCTTTATACAAAAAAGATAGAGCTTGCTTTTTTATTATAACACAGAAAAAGAGGACTGATAAGCCCATTTTTTCAAATAGTATGCTTTTTTTGTCAAAACCCCCGAAACGGAACGTTTCGGGGGGTGCATTTTAATCGGAGGATACGGTTTCTTCTTTTTCTTCGTTCTTTTTCTCCGGCTCGGGGCGGCTGAGCAGCAGCACGCAGCCAAGGATCAGCACAATGCCGATCACGGAAAGCACACTGGCCTCGGCATCCAGAAGAAGGAAGGCGAACAGCGTGGCAGCCATCGGCTCCACGATGCCGAGCGCGGAGGCGGTGCCTGCCGGCAGATCGCGCAAGGAGAGCGTGTAAAGGAAATAGGGAACCACGTAGGTCACCACGCCAAGTCCCACGGAAAGTGGGATCAGCAGTGCGGGATTTTTCATCATGTTGGGGAAGATGCCCACAGGGTCGCTTGTGCATACGGCAAGGATCGCCATGCCGGCAAAGCCGTAAAGCGTAGTGGACATCGGCTTGCAGCCGCGGCGCAGTGCGATCTTGGTAAAGATGTTGTATGCACCGTAGGATACGCCGGCGAGAAGTCCCATCAGAATACCGCCGAGGCTGCCCGAAAAGCCCCCGAAGATGCCGGAAACAAAGCAGCAGCCAAGCAGCATGCCGCCAATGCCGACAAGCTTCAGCTTGGTCAGGCGCTCACCGAAAAACAGTACCGAAAAGATCAGCACGTAGATGGGGGAGGTATACATCAGCACCACGGCCGTTTCCTCCGAGGTCATCACCATCGCCGCATAATAAGCGGCGGCGGCACCGAACAGTCCCACGCCGATGCCTGCGTAAAGCCACCAATCACGGAGCTTGATGCGAAACGCCTCGCGGTGACGGATCAGCACGAAGGCAAGCATGCAAAGAAACGCGACCGAGCCGCGCACGGCGGTCTTTTGCAAGGGCGTGTAGCCGTAAAGACCGAACGCGTGCGAGAAAAGTCCGGACGTGCCCCACATGACACCTGCGATGATAATAAATAGGATAGCTCTTTTTTTCATAGATTATTCCGCGAAGCAGAATTTGCCACCTGTCAGCGTTTCCTTTCTGCCGGAGGGGAGCGTAACGTATGCCGTCACGCCTGCAGGGATCTCAAATTCATAGTAAACAATGTCACCCTTGTAGTACCAGTAGGAGCGCACCGTGCCGTTTCTCGTGTCGATGGCGGCATCGGCAAAGCCAAGACGCTTGTCGGGGTGGGGCGCGATCGTGACCTCGCGGTAGGCAGGGGCGCTTACCACGGGCTTGATGCCGCTGGAAACACCGAAGATCCAGTCAAACACCGCGCCGTAGGCGTAGTG
>JAZRFS010000053.1:0-4781 GCA_045643765.1 Eubacteriales bacterium | reverse complement strand
GCTATCGCGTTATATGAAAAATTCGGCTTTGTGGCGGTGGGTAAGCGCCCCCGCTTTTATACCAGCCCCGTGGAAACTGCCATTGTGATGGTGCTTTCTCTGGAGGGCGAGAAATGACGGAGAATGTTATGTACATTTTGGGAATGGAAAGCTCTTGCGATGAAACCTCTGCGGCGGTGTTGCGCGTAGAGGGGGATCGTATGGAGATCGCATCCAACATCGTGGCATCGCAGATCGAAACGCATCGGCTTTACGGCGGTGTTGTGCCCGAGATCGCCAGCCGCGCGCATATTGAGGCGGTCAGCGGCGTGACGCGAGAGGCGCTGGAAACGGCGGGGATTACGGTAAAGGATCTGGATGCCATCGCCGTAACGGCGTTTCCCGGTCTTATCGGGGCGTTGCTTGTCGGTGTGAATTTTGCCAAATCCTTGGCGTATGCGAACAATATCCCGCTGGTGGC
Organism: Eubacteriales bacterium; assembly: GCA_045643765.1. Lineage (GTDB taxonomy): Bacteria > Bacillota > Clostridia > Oscillospirales > CAG-272 > Firm-07. The sequence continues at coordinate 4,321 of JAZRFS010000053.1, read as the reverse complement.
GGTCAACCATATCAAGGCACACGTGGCGGCGGCGTATCTGTCCTCACCCCTGCTGAAGCCCCCCTTTCTTGCCGTAGTGGTATCGGGCGGTCACACCTCGATTTTTGACGTGCGCGATCCGATCGACTTTGAGGAGATCGGTGCCACGCGCGACGATGCCGCAGGTGAGGCTTTTGATAAGATCGGTCGCGTGATCGGTCTGCCTTACCCCGGTGGTGCCGCACTGGACAAGCTGGCGTACGAGGGGGATCCTCACGCCGTGAAGCTGCCCTCGCCCGCACTGGGAAAGGATACGTTGGACTTTTCCTTCAGCGGTCTGAAAACGGCGGCGCTGAATTATATCAATCATTGTAACCAGCAGGGGGAGGAGATCCCCCGTGCGGATCTCGCCGCTTCCTATACCGAGGCAATTGTGTCCGGCGTTGCCGCTAAGGCGGAGCAGGCACTTGTGCAGACGGGGCATAAGACGTTGGTGCTGGCGGGAGGTGTTGCTGCAAATTCTCATTTGCGTGCGCGTTTGAATGAGGTTTGCGAAAAGCACGGTGTGGCGCTGTGTGTGCCCCCCTTGTCGCTTTGCGGAGATAACGGCGCGATGGTTGCCGCGGCAGGATACTTTGAGCATCGCGCAGGGCACTTTGCCGCGACTGATCTCAACGCAATGGCGCAAGACCCTGATAATTGGCGGGTTTGAGATTTTGTCAAGAGGTTTTTGGCGAAATTTTTAATAAAACGCAAATTCGGCGTTTTGGATAAGCCTGTCCCTTACGCATTTTTCCACATAGGTTTTCCACAGGTGTGTGGAAAACTGCGCATATGCAGAAAAATATGCAAATGCAATGTCTGTTTTGTGAAAAAAAGATGCAAAAAACGCAATAACAAGCGAAAAAAAAGCCTTTTGTTGTGGAAAAGTGTGTTGAAACTGTTGATAACTGTATGCATGAGTGCTGTGGAAAACTTGAAAAACAGCAAGCGAACACGCAGGATTACACTTGTGCAAAACCACAAAAATGCTTCCGAGAGGTAAAAAATATGGATAAGGATCTGCAAAAACAGGAACTGGAGCAAGCGGTAAAGGTAGAGGCGGTCAGCCCTGCCGTGATCAAGCGATTGCCCCGCTATTTTCGCTATTTGCGCGAGCTGATGCGAGAGGGAACGATGCGTATCAGCTCGGGTGAGCTTGCCGCACGCATGCACGTCACCGCCTCGCAGATCAGACAGGATCTGAACTGCTTCGGCGGCTTCGGTCAGCAGGGCTACGGCTATAACGTGCATTACTTATATACGAAGATCTCCGAACTGCTTGGTGTGGGAGAGGGCTACTCTGCCGTGATCGTGGGCGCGGGTAATCTGGGACGCGCGCTTATTCGCAATTCCATGTTTGAAAAACGTGGGGTGGATGTGATTGCCGCCTTTGACGTTGATCCTCAGCAGGTCGGACGTGTGATCTCGGATGTGACAGTGCACCCGATGAGCGAGCTTGCCGATTTTTGCCGCAAGCACCAGGTGGATATCGCTGTGTTGACGTTGCCCAAAGAGGCTGCTGCTGAGGTCGCGCATACGCTTGCTGAGGCGGGTGTACGTGCCTTCTGGAACTTCACCAGCACCGAGCTGCAGGATCTGGAGCCCGCTTGCACGGTGGAGACCGTACATCTGGGGGACTCCTTGATGACGCTTTGTTACCGCCTGCGTAGCAATGGGGAGGATGTATGAAATTAGGATTTTGCTTTGGTGAGCGTGTGGCAGTATTGCCTGCCGCGATCACCGCACATTTACATAAGGCGTCCAAGAAGGATATTGCCATTCTGCTTACGCTTGCGGCAGAGCCCGCGGCACAGCTGGATCTGGATGCCGCCAAAGCCGCGATCACCGCGCGGGGGGAATATACCGCCGCTGAGATCGACGCCGCCCTTGCCTTTTGGCGCGGTACGGGCGTGCTGACGCTGGATGAAGGAGAGGGAACCGTTCCCGTTGCACTCGCAGCACAAGTGCAGAGCGCAGAGCCCACCGAACCTCGTGTGATCGCAGAAAAGGGCTTGCCCTCCTACAACACCGAGGAGCTTTCCTCTATCCTTGCAAGACGCAAGGAGCTCTCGCAATTGATCGACGACTGCCAGCAGGCGTTCGGCAAGATCTTCAACACAAGCGAGATCGGTATCATCGCGGGACTTGCAGATTATCTGGGTCTTGACGGCGAGTATATTCTGCTTCTGCTCACGCACTGCCGCAACATGGAGAAAAAATCTCTGCGCTACGTGGAAAAAATGGCGATCAGTCTGCACGATGAGGGTATACACGGTGCAAGAGAACTGGAACAAAGGCTGCAGAATATCGAGATGATGGCAAAGGCAACGGGACGCGTGCGTGCTATTTTCGGCATTACGGCAAGAGCATTGACAAGCAAGGAAAAGGTGATGCTGGAAGCCTGGATCTGCAAGATGAAATTTGACGAGGAAATGCTGACGCGTGCCTATGAGATGACGGTGAATGCCACCGGCAAGCCCTCTATGCCCTATGCGAACAAAATTCTGGAGCGCTGGTTTGCAGACGGCTATAAGACCGTTGCCGACGTTGATAAGGCACTTGCCGATTACAAGCGCAAGAAAAACGGCAGCTCCAGCTTTGACGTGGATGAATTTTTCGAGGCGGCGTTGCGTCGCACCTACAATACTTAAGGAGTGGCTATGGCATACAACAAGCAAAATTATCAGCGTGTGCGCGAAATCTATCAGACGAAATATCTGCTTGCCGAGGAGGAGGCTGCCCGCCGCACCGAGGAGCTGCACCGCAAGTCCTCCGAGCTGCGCGCGCTGGATCGCACACTGTCTATGACGGGCATCAAGATCGCGATGGCGGCGCTTGGCACGGGTGAGGAATACAAGGAAAAGCTTGCCGAGGTGGAAAAGGAAAACAAAGAGCTGCAGGCGCGCCGCGCCGCACTCCTTCTGGAGCTTGGGTATCCCGCCGATTATACCAAGCCCCCCTACGAATGCCACAAATGCAACGACAGCGGCTTTGTGGGCGCGAAGATGTGCGAGTGTATGCGTCGTGATCTGATCCTTGCCGCATTTGAAAGCTCCGGCATCGGCACTTTGCTGCGCACGCAGGGGTTTGATACCTTTAAGCTGGATTACTACCCCGCAGGCGAGGAACGCGACCGCATGGCGCGTAATCTGGAGCTTTTGCGTGAATATGCAGAGCGGTTTACCGCCAAAAGCGACAGCTTGATCTTTTGCGGTCAGACGGGACTTGGTAAAACGCATCTTTCCACGGCTGTGGCACGTCGCGTGATCGAGCGCGGCTTTGACGTGTACTATACCACTGCTCTGCAAATGTTCGGCGACTTTGAGCACGCGCGCTTCGGTACAGAGATCGGTATGGAGAGCGTGGTTTCGCTTGACCGCTACACGAATTGCGAGCTGCTTATTCTGGACGACCTTGGCACCGAGGTCAGCAACCAGTTCACCAATTCCTGCCTTTATATGGTGCTTAATGAGCGCATCAACAAGGGGTTACCGACCATCATCAGCACGAACCTGACGGGCAAAGAGATCAAGGCAAGATACACCGACCGTATCGCCAGCAGAATTTTGGGCGATTTCAAGCCGTTTTTGTTTGTGGGAACCGATATCCGCAGACTGAAATTAAACGAAAAAGCATAAAAAATGCGTACCGTGTGCACACTAATCACACGGTACGCTATTTTTTTGCGGAGGAAAACGAAATGTCTGTGCTTAAGGAAAATTGTGTCGCCGATCAGGCGTATTTTATGAGCGAGATCTACAAGAATACCAAGATGGGTGCGGATGCGATCATCAATCTGCTGCCTCACGTGCGCGATGACGGGATGCGCAGCGCGATGACGCGCCAGCTGGACGGGTACGAGAAGTATGCCGCCCGCGCCGCCACGCACCTGGAGGGGGAGGGGATCACCCCCAAGGAGGAGAACTGGTTTGCCCGCCTTTCGGCGCGCGTTGGCATGGCGTTCAACACGATGCTGGACGGTAGCGGCAGCCATATTGCCGAGATGATGGTGGAGGGGTCGAATATGGGGATCACCGACCTCACCAAGCTGCTCAATCACTATGAGTGCGCGGGCGACGCCGACGAGGCCGTGCGCCTTGCGCACGAGGTCATCGGCTTTGAGCAGCACAACCTTGAGGTGATGAAACGGTATTTGTAAGGGATGCGTGTTATGACACCTTTTGCAAAACGTGCCACAACGGTATAAAAAAACGGTGTTTATCCAACAAAAAAGGACGCGCTTTGTTCGCACGTCCTCTTTTTGTTTTAAAAGCTTTTGAAAGGGGCGTGGGGGAAGCTT
>JAZRFS010000052.1:0-2379 GCA_045643765.1 Eubacteriales bacterium | reverse complement strand
GATGCGAAGCTGTATTTCATACTGCGAGCACCGCGGTCGCGACTAAAAAACGCACGAAGCAAAAAGCTTCGTGCGTTTTTGTTCTGCGCAAAATATGAAAGCCCTTATATACGGAACATCATGTCGCCATAATTCGGCATCGGCCAATATTCGTTGGAGGTCATCGTTTCCATCTCGTCAACCTGCTTACGCAGCGTAGCCATCAAGGGTAGCACGCGGCGCGCAAAGGCGGTTGCCATGCGCTCGCCCTTGGGCATTTTCAGCGCAGCGGCGTCGGCTGCCTTCAGCTCCTTGACGGTGACGTATGCCTTGCCCACCAGTGTGGAAAGCGTTTCGATGAGATCGGTTTCCATGCTGACGTCAGCAGTAGGTACCACAGAGGTCTTGGCGGCGGCGCCTGCCGCCACCTCGGCGGTGTAGGCATTCACGGCGGGCAGAATGTCGCGTGCCGCCATCTCCACCATCGCCTGCGCCTCAATGTTGATCAGCTTGGCGTAGTTTTCATAAAGGATCTCCACACGGGAGTGGATCTCGGTTTCGCTCATGACGCCGTGACGGGAGAACAGCTCGATATTCTTCTCGGCGGCAAAGGTCTTGAACGCGTCCACCGAGGTCTTGAGGTTAAGCAGACCGCGGCGTGCAGCTTCCTTTTTCCATTCGGCGGAATAGCCGTTGCCGTTGAAGATGATGCGGTAGTGCTTGGTCAGCGTTTCCTTGATCAGCTCCTCGACGGCGGCGTTGAAGTCGGGTGCCTTCTCCAGCACGTCACAGAACTGACGGAAGGACTCGGCCACGATGGTGTTTAACACGATGTTCGGCATCGCCATGTTCTGGGAGGAGCCGGGCATACGGAACTCAAACTTGTTACCGGTAAACGCAAAGGGCGAGGTACGGTTGCGGTCGGTGGTATCCTTGGTGAAGGTGGGCACCGAGGGAATACCGAGATTCATCTTGGTGCGACCGCGATCCTGATAAGCCGCGCCGCTGACAATCGCGTCCACGATGGCCTGCAGATCGTCGCCGATGAACATCGAGATGACGGCGGGAGGTGCCTCGTTACCCCCCAGACGGTGGTCGTTTCCGGGGTGTGCCACGGAAAGACGGAGCAGATCCTGATACTCGTCCACGGCCTTCGCCACAGCGGCAAGGATCAAAAGGAACTGCTTGTTTTCCATCGGCGTTTTGCCGGGCTTAAGTAGATTTTTACCCGTATCGGTATCGATCGACCAGTTGTTGTGCTTACCCGAGCCCGCAACGCCCGCGTAGGGCTTTTCGTGCAAGAGGCACACAAGACCGTGCTGCTCGGCGATCTTTTTCATGTATGCCATGATCAAGAGGTTTTGGTCAATTGCCATATTGGTGGTGGAATAAACGGGCGCGAGCTCGTGCTGTGCGGGAGCGCCCTCGTTGTGCTTGGTCTTGGCGGGCACGCCCATACGCCAGAGCGCCTCGTCCAGATCCGCCATGTACTCCTGAATACGCGTTTTCAGCTCACCGTAGTAGTGATCCTCCATCTCCTGTCCCTTGGGGGCGGGTGCGCCAAACAGCGTACGGCCTGCATAGATCAGGTCCTTGCGCTGCTCGTAGATCTCCTTATCAATGATGAAATACTCCTGCTCGATACCCACGGTGGTGTTGATGCGGTTCGTTTCGTTGTCACCGAACAGGCGCATCAATCTCACGCCCTCGTTGGAAAGGGCGTCCATCGAGCGAAGCAAAGGTGTCTTGGTGTCAAGCGAGTCGCCCGTGTAGGAGCAGAATGCGGTGGGAATGAAAAGCGTGCCGTCCTTGACGAAGGCGTAGGAAGCAGGGTCCCACGCGGTATAGCCGCGCGCCTCGAAGGTGTTGCGCAAGCCGCCCGACGGGAAGGAGGAGGCGTCCGCCTCACCCTTGATGAGCGCCTTGCCCGAGAACTGCATCATGACCTTGCCGCCGCCAATGGGGGTAAGGAACGCCTCGTGCTTCTCGGCGGTCACGCCCGTTAAGGGCTGGAACCAGTGGGTATAGTGGGTGGCGCCCTTTTCGATCGCCCAATCCTTCATGGCACCTGCCACGGCGTCCGCGATCGAGGGATCGATCTCCTTGCCCTGCTCTATGCTTTTGCGCAAGGAAAGATAGACGTCCTCAGGCAAGGTTCTTGCCATAACCTCCTCGTTAAATACCATACAGCCAAACATTTCGGGTACGTTTTTGACCATTTCACTCGGCTCCTTTCGGATAATAACAAATTCATAAATATTATATACTATTTTAGGAAAAATTGTCAATAGAGTTTGCGAAAATCCGATCCTCGCATAAAAAAAGCAGGAAAACAGTGCCCTTTTTGGGCTTTTTTTTGTTTTTGGAATACAACTTGGTGCGCCGGGCAAACCCCTGGTA
>JAZRFS010000051.1:0-8591 GCA_045643765.1 Eubacteriales bacterium | reverse complement strand
GAGGGAAAAACAGAGACAGAAAATCTTTTTGGATAACGATGCATTTAGTATCGGCACTTGGATTTTTATTCAAGTGGCGATATTTTTTTGTTATTTGTGTTGACAAAAATCAAAATTTATGCTATAATTTAGCTATTAAGCTAATTAGCAAAATAGTTAAGGAGATAGTTATGAATTTTGGTTCATTTTTGCGCGAGTTGCGTGAAAGAAGAAAGCTGAGACAAGAAGATCTGGCCAAAGCCATAAATGTCTCAACTGTTTATATTTGTGATATTGAGAAGGGGAGAAGGAATCCTCCCGATGTTGAAAAGCTTAGAGTTTGGGAAAAACAATTAGGCTTGTCTGATAAGGAAACTGCTCGTTTCTATGACATGGCAGGTCAGGAGAGGAAAGAAATGGCTCCCGATATAGTGGAGTATATGGCAAAGCATCCGGAAGCAAGAGATGCCATCAGACGTATCATGGCTGATCCGCACGAATATGATTGGAAATCGGTTAGAGCTTAAGGAGAAAAGAAAATGTGTAAGTTATTAATGTCTATAAACCCGGAACATGTTGATAATATCTTAGCAGGTACCAAGAAATTTGAATTCAGAAAAACCAAGTGTAAAGAAAAAATAGATTCGATTATTATATATTCCACGTTCCCAATTATGCGAGTTGTTGCAGAGGTCGAAGTTAAAGATATTATAGAAGATACTCCTCAAATTGTTTGGAGCAAAACTCGAACTGCAGCAGGTATAGATAAAATATTCTTTGATCGTTATTACAATGGCAGAGATATCGCAGTCGCATATGTACTAGGAGAAGTTAAGAAATTCTCGTCACCGAGATACCTAGCTGATTATGGTGTAAAAGCCGCTCCTCAATCGTATGTTTATGTAAGATAAACAATCTTCTAAAATCAAAAATTGATATGTAGTAAACAAAGAAAAAGGATTCTTAAAAGAAAAGGCTATGTTTAGTTATCAATCTGATTATATTTTTAATTACCGAAGCGATGGAGTAAATTTATCGAAAGATCAAGTGATTGTATATCATTATACTTCACCAGAAGGCTTTTTGGGCGTTTTGAAGGATCAAAAGATTAGATTTACAGATATTCGCTATATGAATGACCGTTCAGAGGGAATTTACTTTGTAAAACTACTTCTAGACTATATAGCAAAAAATAAGGGGGCTTATCCTCATGCAGAAGATGTTGTGTATAGTCTTTTAGGAGAAAACAACCTAGAAGATATAAGAAATCTAAACGTATCCAGTGTTAAGTATCGCGTTACTATGATGCGCAAACCACATCCTGCACGAGCGTTTCTGTTTTGTACTTGCTGCGATTCCGATTCATTGAATATGTGGAATTATTATGTGAAGAACGGTTCGTATCAAGGATATAATATAGGAATCAAAGTGGAATCTTTTTTAAAAGAAATCGATAAAAATTTACCCAAGAGCAGTAATGTGTCTATCTATTATGGGAAAGTTTTATACTCTAAAAAAGAACAGCAAAATGAAATTGAAAACCTGCTTCAAACATTAGAAACGTCATTAACAAGAAGTTCTGAGTCTTCTTACATGAAAAATCTTGCTGATTGGGCATTGAAACGTTACATAGATTTATATGGGGTGTTTTACAAACACAATAAGTTCGCGGGCGAGCAAGAATACCGATTTGTTATAGAATTTGACGATGATTCAAACGATATTGGAAAAGATCTTGGAATTCTCAACGCAGATGACTGCAATATTAAGGAAAACTTTTGTGTAAGAAATGGTATTATCACGCCATTTTTGGAAGTTCCATTTGCCAACGATACGATTTCTCGAGTATACATTTCTCCAATGACAGAATTCGAAATTGCTAAACTCAGCATACGAGAATTAATTGACCAAAAGGGATATAAGCAAACTAGAATATATCAATCTAATATCCCAATTAGATATTAAGGAAACAAATAACGTTTAAGGCGGTAATCGCAGTTCGCGATTACCGCCTTAAAACTATCAAAAATTACTCAAAAATGAGGCAAAAATCTCCGCAAGTGGTCAAACATGTGGTCAAAGGCGAAAAATGGGCTTGTTCAACCCTCAAAGCAGGGAAGAACAAGCCCAATGTTTACATCACGAAAAAACGAGCATTTGCGAGAAAATAAGAGAAAATAAAAGAAAAACGAGGGTTCGTTATGAACCCTCGTTTTGGTCTGAGTGACAAGACTTGAACTTGCGGCCTCTACCACCCCAACAAAAGCTCTTTCGCTTCTCTCGGCGTAGCAAATTGCGTAGCACGGAGAGCCTAATTGCATAGCAAAGAAAGGTTGGCACCGTTCGACCTGCGTTTCCATTCGTGAGTAGTAAGCACCAATTGCATGGCTGACAGGTCAACAAACAGCGCACTTGTGCGTGGTCAGTAGTATTGGGACCGTGCCGGAAATCGAACCCCCACTGCTATATGAGGGTGTTTGACATTGATGTTTCTTTGTGATATAATCAGTTTAGAATAAATTATTGGGGGGCGGAATATGAGTGGAAAACGATTTGAAAAAAAAGAATGGCTGATTCTTGTTTTGTTCGGACTTGTTGGACAGATAGCTTGGTCAGTCGAAAATATGTATTTTAATCTTTTTGTTTTTGAGACTGTTGCGCCGTCGCTGGCAACCGTGACGCTTATGGTTCAGATCAGCGGCATTGTGGCAACGCTTACCACGCTTGTGGCAGGAACGCTCTCCGACAAGATCGGAAACCGCAGAAGCTTTATCTCATGGGGATACGTGATCTGGGGTGTTGCTGTGGCTATGTTTGGTTTTTTGTCCCCCGAGCTTACCGAGAAGCTTTTTGGCTGCGGACTCGATAAGGCGGTTACGATAACCTTGGTGGCTGTTGTGGTTGGCGATTGCGTTATGACTCTCTTCGGCTCTACTGCCAATGATGCCTGCTTTAACGCGTGGGTTACCGATAATACACAAAGCGCATTTCGCGGCAAGGTAGAGGGGGTCCTTTCCATTTTGCCCCTTGTGGCTATGCTCATAGTTGCGGGCGGATTTGGAATTATTGTTGAGATGATAGGGTACTCCATGATGTTTCTCTGTCTTGGCATCATCATTTCCATATGCGGAATGTGGGGAATAATCAAGCTGAAAGACAGTCCTGCGCTTCACAGGAACGGTGGCTTCGGGGATCTGTTTTACGGCTTTAAGCCAAGCGTTATAAAGGAAAATTCGCCCTTTTATCTGACGCTTTGTCTGGTTCTTATATATGGAATTGCGTGTCAGATATTTATGCCGTACCTCATCATTTATATGAAGACCTTTCTCGGGTTTTCTGTGATTGAGTACAGCGTCGTCTTTGGCGCTGCTATTATTCTCGGAGCTGCTGTAAATCTCTGCCTAACAAGACTTTCCGACAGAAAAAATAAGCACACAATGCTTTATTTTGCGGCAGCAGTATTTTCGGTAGGACTTCTCGGCATGTATTTTTCTAAAGGTGTCAGTAAAGTGGTGTGCCTGGTTACCTTTGGTATCGCGGGCTTTGTTATGATAACGGGGTATATTCTGATATCGGCTCTTTGCGGTTCCCTTGTGAGAGACTATACCTCCGAGGGGGAGGTTGGAAAGCTGCAGGGAGTTCGTATGGTGTTCAGTGTTCTTATTCCTATGATAGTAGGTCCTATGATAGGAAACGGAATAAACGCTAAAATGAACATTCCGCTTCCCAACATGGAGTCTGCCGATGTTATGACGACGCAGTATATTCCCGCGCCCGAAATATTCCTTGCAGGTGCTCTGTTCTCGCTTTTGATGTTTGCGTTGATACCCGTTCTTGTGAAAAGTTCGAAGAAAAATGATAAGCAGAGGAGCGAACAGTGTTAAGCGCAAAATATCAAATTTTTGTGTGGGATCGATAAGGTGTTACGTGGTTTGCGTAACACCTTGCTAAAAACTGCGTAACAAGCAAAAGCAAAAAGCCTTGGAAACAAAGTGTTTCCAAGGCTTTTGGGACCCAGGTGACAAGGTATTCGCGCGATACGCGAAAATTCCCACGCCCTGCGCCTGCCGTGCAAGCCCGCCGATCTTCGGGCGGGGAAACCGAACTTGCGTTGTTGCATAGCAACAACCAAGCCCGAAAATGCCACGCACAAGCATAAAGAAAAGACCGCCGCGAGGGCGATCTTTTCTTTATGGTCGAGGTGACAAGATTCGAACTTGCGACTTCTACGTCCCGAACGTAGCGCTCTACCAAGCTGATCCACACCTCGTTATGCTGATGTGTAGGAAACATCGCGGTGGCGCAAGCCACCCCTCGTTATTTCGTACCATAACATTATAGCAGAGGGGGCGGGCTTTGTCAAGTGCTTTGCACAAAAAAGCGAGGAGGGGTGAAAAAATCTTGTTTTATTGCTTGCAACTTCTGCCCCAAAATGCTATAATAGAGGCAACGAAACACATAAGGATCCGAACATGAAGAACAACGTAAAACAACTGGAAAATAAGATCGCCGCGGCGATCGGTGTAGCGTATTGTGTGGTGGTGCCCGCGGGTGCGGGAGACCTTTTGGCGGTGCGCGTGCTTGGCGACGCAGCACTGGGTGAGCGCGCACTGATGGAGGGAGAGGAGATCCTTGCGAGCGAGCGCGATGCGAAAAAGATGGCAGACGTGTGGCAAAAAACGGGAGTGGTGCCCGCAATACATACAGAAAACTCGGGCGTGGCGTTGGAGTGCGCACTCTCGCCTGCGAGCAAGGCGGTGGCGCTGACACACGCGGACGGGAAGGCGCAAAGCATGGAAACGGTGCGCAATTTCTGCAACGCGTACGACCTTTGGCTACTGGAGCGCATGGAGCGCGCGTGGGGGCTTGCTTGCGAGTTTGACGGCACGCGCTACGCTGCCGGTGTAGTAGGCGACCTTGGTGTCGGCACGCTTTGCGATGAGAGCGGTGAGCCGCTCTGCGACTATCTTTGCACGAAGGACGGCTTGCCGTATGAGCTGACGTGCGCGTTGCGCGAGGAAATGCCCGCGCAGGAGATGATCGCACGCGCGCTTGCATTTTTGGACAAATAAGAAAAAGGAGCTTGCAAGCTCCTTTTTTCTTTTATATGCGTCTGACCGCACCTTGCAACGGCGTGCCGTTTTGGTAGGCGGCGATCACGCGGTCCACCTCGTCGGGATGCTCCAGGGTGAAAATATAGTGTCCTGCGGTAAGCCCTGCGCGTGCAAGCTCTGCGCGGCGGACGCTCATCGCGGTGGGGCGGCTATTGAGCAGAATATTGCGGTGCGGCGGCAAGCGCAGAATGGGGAACTTCTCGCGGCGGCGATCCACAAGGGCGTTCTGTCCTTTTTCGCATTTTTCGCAAGTTCCCACCTCTTGCCCCGCGCATTTTTCCAGCAGCATCAGCGGAATGCGCCCGTACACGACGGCATCGCGCGCGCCGCGAATATCGCGGATCTGGGGGAGTGTGAGCTCGGGGGAAAGGAGCGCATCAACGAAGCCGAGGGACAACACCGTGTCCAGCGTTCCCGTGTTGGTGATATTCAAGCGGAAATCCGCGTGGGGGACAAGCCCCACCTCCTTGGCAAGCGCCAGATGGCCGATATTGCCCACCAGCGCGTGCATAGCCCCCGCGTCCTTCGCCTTTTGCAGCTGTGCTTTGATCTGCGCCATCTCGTGATCAAAGATCACGGGTGGGATCACCACGCCGTTTGCCGCCTTGTCATAGGCGTGCAAGGGGAGGAAGCGGAGCGGGAAATATTCTGCCGCTTTTTTCGTGATCTGCGCGGCATGCTCGAAGCGCGCGGAGCGCACGGGCGCCTCGGCGCTCTTTTTTGGCGGTTTGCTTTCCATCGGCGCGGGGAGCGTGCGCGTGACCTCGGTCAGCTTGTCCAGTGCCTCGCGACGCAACGCGTTGAGGCGGGACACGGGCACCATCAGCCCCTCGTCCAGCGAAATCTCTACCCGTTCGGGGGTGTATGGCGTATTTCCCAGCTTGCAAAGGTTCTTTTTCACCATTTCCGCGTCCATCGGGGCGCGCTCGGCAACAAGCGGCGCATCGCCCTGCACGGTAGCGGTTTTCTCGCCTGCCGTGACGGTGAGGGAAAGGGGAAGATCCTTTTTCATCGTCAGGTGCATCGAGATCGGCAGCTTGCGCGTCAGCCCCTCGAAGGGCGCAAGCTCGCGGGTGTTTTGCTTGTCGTCATCCGAGCGATAGCCCATCATATCTCTACCCGTTTTGCCACTAAAATAGGCATCGGTGAAGCCGCCGCGCGAAAACACGGAGGCAAGATGCGCCATTTCCGCCTTGGTGGCGGCACGGCGCTCGTCAAGAAGTCGGCGCCACACGGACACCACCTCGCGCACGTATTCGGGGGATTTGAGGCGCCCCTCGATCTTGAGGGAATGTACGCCCATTTCAATCAGCTCCGGCACGTGCTGTGCCAGGGAAAGATCCTTCAGGGAAAGCGGATATTTGCCGCTTGCATCGGGCAGACGGCAGGGCTGGGCGCACTCGCCGCGGTTGCCGCTGCGCCCCCCGACAAGCGAGGAGAACAGGCACTGTCCCGAGTGCGACACGCAAAGCGCGCCGTGGACGAACGCCTCCAGCTCAAGGTCACTTTCGGCAAGGTAGCGGCGCATATCCTCCTTGGAGGTTTCGCGCGCGATCACCATACGGGTAAAGCCGAGCTTTTTCAGTTCTGCCGCTGCGGCGGCGTTGTGCCCCGCGCACTGGGTGCTGGCGTGCAGCTCGAAATCGGGAATGACCTTGTGAATAGCAGCAGCGGCGCCGAGATCGGCAACGATCAGGGCATCAATGCCGCACAGATACGCTTCCTTCGCTGCCTCCACGGCACGGGGAAGCTCGCGGTCGGTGACGAGCGTATTCAGCGTGAGATACGCCTTCGCACCGAAGGCGTGGCAAAGCTTGACGGCATCGCGCATCGCCTCGGGCGTGAAGTTGGCAGCGCGCAAGCGCGCGTTAAAATCCGTGCCGCCAAAATAAACGGCGTCTGCCCCCGCGTCAAGCGCGGCGGCAAGTGCCTCGGGCGTACCCGCGGGGGCGAGCAATTCGGGAAGCTTTTTCATACAGAGCGGGTGTTGCCGAACAGATCCCCGAGGTCCATCTGCTCGTACTTCTGAGTGACCTGCTGCTCCTCGGGCGAGATCTCAATGGTGGGCTCCTGCTCGTAATTCTGATAGGCGAGGAAGGGCTCGCGCGTGTCCACGCACATCGCTGCCAGCTTTTCGCGCAGCTCGCGGATCTCGGTGAGCATCGAAAGCACCTGATCGTGCATACGGTCGGCACGGGCGTTGGTCTCGGTGTTCTGACGCATCAGCTTGGCGTTCAGGCGGAAAAGGGTGGCGTTGTCCTGCAAAAGTGCGTCGTAAACGCCGTTTTTCACTTGCAGCTCGGCACGCAGCGTTTCATTTTCGCCGCGCAGCATACTGGCCTCAAAATTGTCGCCCGTGGGATCGGCTTTATGCAAAAAGTCCTCCAGCTCCGCTACGCGTGCCGCGAGGTGAACGTTCTGCGTGGTGACGTCAAGCGCGGCGAGCAGAGCCGCCTCGGTACGGGTGCAGTTGTTGGCTGCGGCGGCGGTGATGGTCTGGATCTTATTGTTCAGCGTTTCGGTGGCGGCGTTGATGCTTTCCTGCGTTTCCTCGCAGACGATATTCATCGTGACGTCGGCAACTCTTACGGAAAATTTTTGTCGCATAATGATCTCCTTTTTTGCACTTCCTCTTGCAAAGCGCGGGCGTTTGGTGTATAATGGGAACAATACTTTATTCTATTATAATATAAAACTTTGATTTTTTCAAATGTTTTTTTCAGAAAGGCGAAAAAAGATGTCTGTACTTTCTAATTGCAACCGTATCGTAGTCAAAATCGGCTCCTCTACGCTGACGCACGACGAGGGGCATCTGAACCTGCGCCGTATTGAGGCTTTGGTGAAAACCCTGTCGGATTTTAAGAACAGCGGCAAGCAGGTGGTGTTGGTTTCCTCGGGTGCCGTGAGCGCGGGCGTAGCAAAAACGGGTATGCACCGTCCCACCTGCACCGCAGAAAAGCAGGCGATGGCGGCTGTGGGACAAAGCGAGCTGATGAAGCTGTATTCCCGCTTTTTCTCTGATTACGGGCATACCGTGGCGCAAATTCTGCTGACCAAGGACGTGATCGATCAGCCTGATCGCCGCGCGGCAGCGGAGGATACCTTCCGCCCGCTCCTCACGATGGGACGCATCCCGATCGCCAACGAGAACGACTCGGTTTCTACTGAGGGAATTAATTTTGGCGGTAACGACACGCTTTCCGCGTACGTTGCGCTTGTCTGCCACGCGGATCTTCTCATCAACCTTTCCGACGTGGATGGTCTTTATGACAGCGACCCGCGCAAAAATCCGGATGCGAAGCTTATCGAGCGTGTTCAGGGCGTGGACGAGCGCGTGATCGCGATGGCGGGCGGCGCGGGAACCGAGCGCGGCACGGGCGGTATGGCGACCAAGCTACAGGCGGCACGTATCGTGTTGGAGCGGGGCATCCCCATGTATATCCTCAACGGCAAGGACCCCACCATTCTGTACGAGCTTTTGGACGGCCGTCACGTGGG
>JAZRFS010000050.1:0-6826 GCA_045643765.1 Eubacteriales bacterium | reverse complement strand
ATGAACTGCTTCAACAGGTACAGACCAAGGGAGGAGGACCAAGCGGGAATGATGATTGCCCAGTAGGTATCCAGAAGACCCATAGCCGTCATAATGATGAAGGAGGTAATACCCGTAACCGTAGAGTGGAACATCAGGGACATACGTACGGTCTTGAACATCGTCTTACCGCCGGGGAACTTGATCTTCGCCATGGCGTATGCCGCAAGCGAGGAGCAGAACAGGTTACCGAAGGTACCTGCCACAGAGGTAAATACCGTGTTGAAGATGTAACGCGAGAAGGGTACCCAAGAGGTGTTCATCAGCATGAACAGGTCACGGTAGTTTTTAAAGGTGGGGTTTACCACGTAGAAGCGCGGGGGGAACATCCAAAGCTCATCCAGAGGCTTCAAGGACTGCATCACGACGTAAATCATGGGCAGGAACATGAAGGCGCCAAGGATAGAAAGGACGACAGTAATGCCCGCGTCACCGCCCGCAGAACGGTTCAGTACGACTTTATGTTTTCTTGTACGAAGCTTTTTCGACATATTACGTACCTACCTTCGAGAGCATTTTCTTAACCAGCATGTTAGAGCCGATCATCAAGGCGAACAGAAGCACTGCAATTGCGGAGGAATAACCCACCTCAAAGCGCTGTCCGCCGTAGTCGTCCAAGTGGTGCATGATGGTGTGTGCTGCGTAGTCAACGGACGGGAAGCCGCACAGTGCGGTAACAACGCCGCCGAAGCCGAACGCAGAGGTGATAGCCATGATAGCACCGAACATCAGCTGCGGCTTCATCGACGGAAGCGTGATGTACCACAGCTCCTGCCAACGGTTACGCACGCCGTCCACGGCGCCTGCCTCATACATGGATCTGTCGATACCCTGCAAACCTGCAATGAAGGACAGGAACGAGGTACCAAGCGAGGTCCACAGTGCGACCACGATACAAAGGGGCATGATGTAATCCGCATCGCGGAACCACTGGATTTCCTCTGTGATAAGACCCAGGTTCAAAAGCGTTGCGTTTACCCAACCGTAAGAGTCACCCGAGAAAAGCGTACCCCAGATCAGGTATACCTGACCGGAAATAGAGGGCGCGTAGAAAATCAGGGTAACAACGGCACGGATCTTGGGGGGCAGCTCGTTGATGAACCAAGCAACAAGCAGGGACATCAGATAAGAGGCAGGACCCACGATCACGGCAAAGATCAAAGTATTTTTAATTGCGATGATGAAAATATCATCGTCGAGGAACAACCGAATGTAGTTGTCAAGGAAGACAAAGTTCGGTGTCTGCAACAGGTTAAAGTCCGTAAAGCTGATGACAATCGAAAGCAACACAGGGACGACGGTGAACAAGGAGAAGATAAGCATATAGGGGGCTACCATCAGGTAGGCGACCTTATTCTTCTTCATCTCGTTCCACGTCCACTGTGCACGCGTCATTTCTGCACGAACTACCGCTTTTTTATTCGACATGTGCATTTCTCCTTATAACGCATTTAATAAGAATGTAGAAAACCGATTACTGCTGATACTTTCTCATCACGGTTTCAGCATTTTGCAGTGCCGTTACCGTTCTCGCGAAGCCGGTTGCATCCAATTCAGCAAACATCTTGGCAGCCGCGTCAAGCATTTCTGCATTTTCCTTACGGATACCGTCCTTCATCATCTGAAGAGCGGCGGCAGCGGCGGCAATCTGGCTATCGTTCATATTCTTGATGTCCTGCTCGTACGCTTCCTCTACCTGACCCAGGCGCTTTTCAAGCAGCGTCTGTCCAAGCTCAAGCGTTTCCAAGCCGAACTCTGCGCGTTTTCTGGTGATCTCTTTGTTGATCGTGGAAATATAGCTTTGCAGCTCTACGATCGGGTTTGCGTTGTCGTTATACGCAGCAAGGAATGCGAAGTTGGTATAACGGCCGATAATGTAGGAACCGGGATAGTTGGGAATGGAAGCAAGGTTCTTGAACTGTGCCTCCAGTCTCTGGTATTCCGTGGTCGTCCAAGGCATTTCTGCCAGTGCGAACTTGTTTGCGGTGGAGTGCTTTGCGGACGGACCCATAATAGCAACCATCTCGTTTGCGTAGTCTGTCTGGCACTTCACGTCTACGTGCCATACCATAAAGTCCCAAGCGCGCAATCTCTGCTGCTTGATCTCTTCGGGAAGCTTATCCTCTGCTACGTCGCCGTAGCCGTCCGCCATCATAACGATTGCAGAGGAGGTGGAAACTGCGACGTTGTTGATCTTGTGCTCGCCGGTTTTGGGATCGATCACGGGATTGCCTTCCTTATCATATTCATAAAGACCGGGCATTTCGTAGAACTCCCACAAACCGTCAATCTCGGTTGCGAAGACGACCAGCTGGTTATAAGTGCCGGTGTAGCTTGCAAAGCCGATCGGCATCTCACCGGTACGGAAACGGTTGGCAAAGTCGTAGGAAAGCGGGAAGGAATACATCGTGAAGTAGCTACACATCGTATCGAAGGATTCCAGACCCATATTGGAGTCCAGGTTAATTCTCATACCGTCGTCAGCGAACAATTCGCCGCCCATTTGATATAGGAAGATTTTGTAGTCCTGGTGCATACCGATTTCCATGTTGTTGGCCTGCAGGATCGGCACAGCCTCCAAAATGTCATCCCAGGTCTTGGGCACCTTGATATCCAGCTCAGCCAGAACGTCCTTGCGCAGGAACATCATGCTGAAGCCCTGTGCCTCGGGAAGACCGTAGTAGTGGAACTTGCCCTCGGCATCCTCAATGCCCATAACGATCATTGCAGCTTCGTTGAACTGAGATTTCTCGTTGAAAATGAATTCGCCGTTCTCGTCACGCACCTTCTGGAAATTTTCATCCACCTTATACTCCAGTGCGAAATCAGCAAAGTTCGGCATATTCTCGATCGGCAGAAGCGCTCCGCGGATCGCGTAGTTGATTACGGTATCCTCGCTGACACCGATATATACGTCAGGTCCCATACCTGCCAGCACGGAAGGAAGCAAGGTGCCGCCCGCAACCAGCTGCAGGTTGACGTTGTGACCGTATTGACGAGAGAAGTCATTGTTAATCAGGTTACGAAGCACCTGCGCCTGGTCACGACCGGTCGCGATCCATACGTCAATGCTTCCTGCTCCCTCCACCTTCTCGTCCGTAGCACCCATTTCGTTGTAGTTACGGAAGAAGGACATGAAGAAGCTCTTGATCTCGTGTGCGAAGGATGCGAAGAAGCCGGCAGTAGCTTCAGGCAGCTCACCACTCTTCCAGGGCTGGATTACCATATAGTCCAGCTGCAAAGGCTGGGTCTTGGCATCACTGAGCCAGGTACCGAGAGAGCCGATATAAGACTTCAGCTGGCTGAGATATTTTGCGATCTGATCCTCATCGCCGCCCATGATGCGCAGCGTGTTGACGATCTTATCCAGCGTTGCAGTGTTCGAGCTCTTACCGCCCGTGATCTCCTCCAGTGCAAGGGAAATTGCCTCAAACTCATCTGCCTGGATCAGCATATCGATCATAACCTCAGGCATGATACGGGAGAAGCCGTAGTCACGGAATTCGTCGGGGGAAGCACCGGTCAGCTTCAAAATCGACAGATAGTCGTTGTTGATCGCCTTCAGAGCGGTCTCAACGCGACGCACGATATCGCCCATCGAGCCGATGGTAACCTCGATCTCGATCTCGTAAGTAACACCTTCCTTAAAGTAGAAGGCACAGGAGGAAAGGTTGCCCTTTGCATCCGTGGCATTCATCAGCGAGGACTGCCAGTCAGCGCCGTAATTGAAACGGAACTGTCCTGCCTCGGTATACGGAATGCCGTTGTAGTAGCCGGCCTCGCCCTCGGCGACGCCTTCACCACTGTAAATATAGAGTGCACGGTTAACGTACATACCGTCCAGCACGTTCTGACGGAAGCGTGCTGCGATATCGTACATACCACTGCTGGTGACCTTGAAGGAGTATCTCAGCCACTGACCCGCCGTCTGCCACTTTTCACCGCCGATGGTGTTCAGCATCACGCGAGTGGTATCGCAGGGCAGCGTAGCAGCGTCACTACGGTCCTCGATCGGGTACACCGTCTGCGTGGAAGCAGCGCTGTTGTACTCAGACTGGATCAGAACGGTATCCTTGCCGGGCTGCTTCTGCTCCTCAGTGAGACCCGCCAGATATTCATCATAGCTCTTATAATTCACGTGGGGAACAAGCTTGATGGTCTTGATGGTCATCGGCTCGCACACAGACTCCAGCGAAATGGTGGTCTTGCCGTCCTCGCCGGGCTCAAATACGAACTCAAAGCTTTCAATATAGAAGCCACTGTTGTCGCGCAGCTCATAGGAGCGCCACTCGGGCACATCATTATATTCGGGACGCAGCTCGTTGTTCTCCAGGTCCGTTTTCATGAAACGCACGGTGTACTTTTCAACGAACTTGGTGTTTGCAGCCGTCCAGACGTCGGGGATCTGCAGCTCCAGATAGCCGTCCTTCACAACAGCCTTATCCGCAGCAAATCCACCTTCGGTCGTTGCCTCCACCAAAAGCTCCTCAGGGGTCATATCCTTTGCGGTGACCTGCGCGGCTACGTACGTATTCACCCAAATCTTGGGAACCGTAACATAACGCGCCTCGGCAAAGGGGATCTTACCGTTGATCTTCAGCACGCGCTCGATCGAGGTCGTCTTTGCCTGATCGGGATAATACTCGATGATCACGCTGTAACGTCCAGGAGCGGTAATGCCGGGCACCTGCCAGGTTACAACACCGTCGCCGGGGGTGGGCAGACCCTCAAGAGCATCCCATTCTTCCTGGGAATACTTGCTGTAGTCCACGGTCGTTTGCTCGGCAAGGTAATTCTTTCCGTCAATCACGATCGTTTCCGTACCGCGCGGCACGCCGTTCTCGTCCTTGAAGTGCAATTCCTTGTACTCCTCGTAGCTGATGGCGTTGAGCTCTTCTCTGATCTGCGCCAGCGTATCTTCCTCTTCCGAGGACACTCCCGTGTCAGCAGCCACCGTAACGGTGAACATACCGCCGATCAGGAAGCAGAGCGCCAAGGCAAACGCCAATAGCCGGTGGAACTTGGTTTTTTTCATACTTTCCTCCTCTGTTCCGATTGCACTTGCAATCTGTGGTAGTTTTTCGCAGCACGGGCGGGCTTTCGCCCGTGCCGCGCGGCAATACGTGCGCCCGCGTGTAATACCATAAAAAAATGCGGCAAGCCGCAATTTCATCGCACCACAGACAGGCTATCGCCGTGTGATCTGACCGGACAGACCACGACGTATGGCAATATTTTAGCACACCCGTTCCACAAAGTCAAGCAAAATTTCTCGCGCATTATGCACGATCATAGCACGCGCGCACGAGAACGGGCGGGTTCCATCCCCTGCACCGGGCAGCTGCAACCACACAAATTTCAGCACTTTTTCACAAAACGTGCACCACCGTGCCAGGAATGGTAAATTTTATTTACCTCGCGTTTTCGTAAAAGGAGCTAATCACTCCCCTCCCCCCTCACTTTTCGGCACTTTTCGTGCACCCTCTACAAGCGCCCTTTCAAAGGTAAATTAAATTTACCAGTCGTGCTTGGGTCTCCTTCTTTTGGTGTAGGTCATCCTCCCTATTTCAGAAGAACTTTTTCTGTGCACCGTGCACAAAAAAAACGCCGTTTTTTCTACACCCATCTTTTCCTCCCGAAAACATAGTTTTAACACAATATTTACATTTACAAGGCTTTTTCCGTCCTTTTGGCGTTTTTCCCAACTTCTGACACGTATGCCCTCCCCTCTTCAGCTCCACCTGTGCAACGCAAAAAATCACGTCTGGTGTCATCTTGCAACGAATGCTGCTGTGTTCCGCTTTTTCCATAGATTTTAGAGAGCAACCTGTCAAAAAAAGGTGGAGGGAAATGATTTCCTACAAAAAAGCTGTCGAAACGTGCGCACGCCAAGCGCTCGCCCCTCGATGAAAAAAAGCACACAAAAATCGCCGTTTTCTTAGCCCCTTCACTTCCACGACACCCTCCCCCCGTTCTCGCCCCGGAAGAAAGAAGCGTTCAACTGACACTAAAAGCTTCAGAACAAGCCTCCGAATTTGTGATCAAGCCTTTTTCCATTGCAGCTCAGGCACACACAACGGTGTCAGTTTACAAAAACCCAGGGATTTGATACGACATTTTGTTAAAAATATTATTTGTCATACGTCGCACGACATTTTCAAGATGTTGTGATTGTTTTTTTATTAAAACGCAAAATATCCTGTGTTTTTTTCTTATCTTTATCAAAAAACCTCTTGACAAGGCGTAGGACATTTGCTATAATGACAGTAGACAATCACAAGGTTGTCTATCCTTTCTTCTTTTCTCCTTTCAGGGCAGTGGGTTTACGTAAGGCAGATGCGTGATCCCCTGCCCTGATCTGTTTTTCAAAAAAAATCAAAAAAATTTCGAAAAAGGGGTTGACAAACTCCGTTCTTTCTTGTATAATAGGCGAGTACCGTTTGTGAAACACCGAAACGGCCGATGGGAGCATAGCTCAGTTGGGAGAGCATCTGCCTTACAAGCAGAGGGTCATAGGTTCGAGCCCTATTGTTCCCACCAAGGGCCCGGTAGTTCAGTTGGTTAGAACGCTAGCCTGTCACGCTAGAGGTCGTGGGTTCGAGTCCCATCCGGGTCGCCACTTTCGGTACAATGCGGATTTAGCTCATTTGGTAGAGCGCGACCTTGCCAAGGTCGAGGTGGCGGGTTCGAGCCCCGTAATCCGCTCCAAAATACAGAAAAGGCACCCAGCCGGGTGCCTTTCCTGTATTTTTGCGCCGGACCACGGGTGCGAGACCCCGAAGGGAGG
>JAZRFS010000049.1:0-12813 GCA_045643765.1 Eubacteriales bacterium | reverse complement strand
CCGTTCGCGGGAGGGAAACGCCGGCGGCGGCAGCAAGCAAAAAAAAAAAACAAATACGCCCCACGGTGTGGGTGATCTTTGTTTTTTATAAGAAAGAATTATTTCTTCTTTTTCGCTTTTTCGGCAGGCTCCTTGCCAAAGAACTGGGCAAAGCTGCGCTTTTTGATCACGAACCAGTACAGCGAAAAGCCGCCTACGGTAAGGACAAGTCCTGCACCGATGCCACCAAGCACGATGACCCAAAGGGCAACACCCGTGCGCGCGATGACCTCCGTTTCCTTCAATCCGCACAAGGTGCAGGTATGCTCCTTCTCACCGTTGCGCAGCGAGGTGGGCTCCTGCGTCACCACATATTCACCGAAAACGTGTGCAACCGTCCTCTTTTCCCCGCACACGTTACAGTCGCCGTCACAGGAATTATCATAGGTATGCACGGGCGGGCGCGTGACGCCGCACGCGTTACATACGCGGTCGCAATCGTTATCAAACACGTGCGGCACCTTGGAACGCACGTGCGAGCACAGGTTACAGGTTGCGTCACAGTTGCTGTCAAACATGTGCTGCAGCGCCTCGTCACGCTCAAAGCCGCAATCGCAGGTCGCGTCACATTCGTTGCTGTACTGGTGCGCGGTTTTGGCGGCGATCGTCACACCGCAATGACGGCACACAGTGCCGCAGGAGGTATACGCCTCATGCACTACGGGAGAGGGGTTAATTCTGCGGCAAACGTTACACTCTCTGTCGCAGTCGTTATCATAGGTGTGCGGCACCTGATCTGTACGACCGGTAGCGTCACAAACCTTACATTCGGGCACGCACGGATACTCGTAAACGTGGTCGGCAAGCAGCGCGGGGCAGCCCGTGTAACAGCTGATCACCCATTCTTTTTCTGCCGCGGAAAGGGCATCTAACAGCTCACTGTCGTCCGCAAGCTTCCAATTTGCCTTGAAATACTCGGTACCGGCAATGCCGTCATCCGCCGCGCTGTCGCTGAGGTAGTAGCAATTCGCAATAGCGGTATCGCCCTGAGCGCCGTGAATGAATTTGGAATACGTGGTATAGCAAAATCTTGCCCCACTGGGAACCAGACCCTCGCTATCCAGCGCACCCGCAATGCCGCCGGCGTGGCTCACGGGGCTTTCCAACGTGGCGTCAACGTAGCAGAATTGCATTTGCGTGTAATCCGCAGCGTTGCCAACGATGCCGCCCACAAAGCCGCTGCTCGAATAGAAATAGCTGTCGATGATGCCAAGATTTTGCACCATAACGCCATTCGTCGTATTACCGAAAAGACCAACGTCACGTCCGTCCTCGTATTTGGCGTAAAGACCGCTGATGTAGTAGCCCTGACCGTCCAGCCTGATATTTTGCGCGGGCGTCGTGCTGTTTCCGATGGGCACCCAGAGCTTAGCGCCCGTGCGGGGCTCGCCGCTCGTATCCAGCAGATCGGCATTCACCGTGACGTTGCACATCAGCTTTGCCTGCAGCAGCGTGCTATCCTTTTCACGCATCAGCTGTGCTACATAGTAAAGCTGACCCGCGTTAGAGATCTCGTAAACGCCCTCGTTCAGGGGTGCTTCCTGGCAGGCGCCGCAGCCGATGCAAAAGCCGTTGTCATAGCCCTCTGCGTGCTCGCAGCCATTCTCTGCTCCCACACACAGTGCAAGGCTGAGTGCCATAATCAGCGCAAAGGCAATAATCCACGCCACGCGGCGCATTTTCAAAGTCTTCATATCGTCCTCCTGAAGATCAGATGATGTAATATAAGTATATCATACTTTTAACTGCTTGTCAATCAAAAAAGAAAGAAGCCCTAAAAGGGCTTCTTTTTCATTGCGCGGTGGGCATTGCTGCTTGCTTGGCGGCAAGTGCCGTTTCGATCGTGCGGGTGATATATTCATCGGGACAAAACAGCACCTCGCACACGCCGTCCGCATTGGAAAGCGAAAGCACAAGTGCCTTTTGCGGGCGCAGATCCTGCGCGTAATTATAGCGCTTGATCCCTTTTGCCGCGCGGGCGTTCTCCTTTGTCAGCGGCTGTGCCGCCGTGATTTCCGCAAGGGCGATACAGCAGACCATCTGCATCTTATCCCCGCCACGGTACAAAAAGATCTCCAGATCCACGTTCCCGTCCTCATACGTGTGCAGACGGTACAGATAACGCGACGCCATATAGCGCGCGATCAGCTGGATCGCGGGCAGCAAAAGCACAAGCCCCAGGATCTGCCACGCAACCGTATGAAGCGGCAAAAAGCCTGCGCAGCCAAAGGACGCACCCGAGAGCAAAAACAGCAGCACGACCACGGCGTGCGCCGTGTAATTCTGCCGTATCGGTCGGTAATCGTAGTTCATATTTTCAAAATCCCCCATAACGGTATGAAAAACCGCTTATTCCTTGACCATTTCCCGCACGATGTCCTGCTCTTTTCCCGAAAGCAAGCGCTCCTCGCTGATGCTCTCGCGATGGAAAAGGCGCAACGTGCCGTAGCTTTCACCCTCATAGCACATATCCAGATAGATCACCACGGTATCCGCATCCAGATCCACACCGTCAAAGGTGTAACGGATAAAGGTGTACAAAGAGTTGGTCGTGATCTCGGACTTGCTCGGCGCGATGACGCGCTCCTCGGTCAGAATATCGTTCTCGCCCGCCTTCACATAGTCCTCGGGCGTGACATCCACGTATTGCGTCAGCTGAAGGGAAAAGATCTCCTCACCGCGCGCGGGAATTTCGGCAAGCCCGCGATCCTCACTCAGATGCTCCAGGGTGCTGTTGTTATAGAACAGCAAAAGCTGCACCTGATCCGCCTCCCGCAGGAAATAGCAATAATCCAGATTGAAGTAGGCGTAATTGTCCGCGCCCTCGGTATACTTGACCTGATCCTGCGTCAGCACCGTAATCTTCCCGTGCGCATCCAACGCGGCGCGAAGCGTGTCGTTACCTGCGATCTCGTCAAATCCGTCGGGCGGATTTTGTGAAAAGACCACGCGCCACAAAAGCACCGCGATCATACCGATCAGCAAAAGCACGAACAAAAAACGCACCACGTGTCCTATGATCCACAGCGTATAGCTTGATTTCGGCTTCCCCATTTCAACTTCCTTTCTGCTCGGTCGAGAGCGCACGCAAGCGCGCCATCACACCGTTTTCCCCGCGCCCGAAATAGTCGTGCAGGGTCTTGTATTCCGCATACAGCTTATCATATACCGCGTGCTCCTTCGCATCGGGTGTGTAAACGCGATCGGGCACAGCGTGCATAGCGGCAACCGCCGCCCTCATATCGGGATACACCCCTGCGGCTGCCGCCGCCCCGATGGCAACGCCTCGCGCGGGTGCCTGCGCCGTAGAGGTCACGGCGATCTCACGCCCCAGCACGTCCGCATAAAGCTGCATCGTGAACGGATCCTTGCGCGCGATACCGCCCGAGGCAATGATGCGTCCGATTGCCAGCCCGTGCTTTTCAAAGTTGTCAATAATGTTTCTCGCGCCGAAGGCGGTCGCCTCCAGAAGGGCGCGGAGCATATCCTCAGGCATCGTCGCAAGCGTCAGACCCACAAAGCACCCCGAAAGCATCGAATTGACCAGAATACTGCGGTTGCCGTTGAACCAGTTGAGTGCGATAAGCCCACTCTCACCCGCTTTTTTGCACGCAGCCTTTTCCAAAAGCAATTGCAGCATACCGATGCCGCGCTCTTCCGCCTCTTTTGCATACGCAGGGGAGGTCAGATTTTTCGCCGCGAAGGCATAGTGGTCGCCCAGCGAGCAAAGTCCCGCCTCGTAGCCATAGAAGTCGGGCAGAATGCCATCCTTCACCACGCCGCAGATGCCCGGCACGGTGAGATCCTTGTCGCCGATCGCCATAAAGCACCCCGAGGTGCCCAGCACCGCGAACATATCGCCCGGCTTGGAAAGTCCGAGCGAGGCGCCCGCACTATGCGCGTCGGGGGTCGCCACGGCGACCGCCGTGCCCGCACAAAGCCCTAATTTTTCGGCGTATTCTGTCGAAAGATGCCCTGCGCAGCTGCCCATCAGCAAAAGCTCGCCGCGCAGCTTTTTTGATACCGTTTCGCCCCATTTCGGGTAAGCGGCGTCAAGATATGCAATGCTCGGGTACCCCGCGCCCGCCACGTAATGCGTCTTATAGGCAGCGAAATGATAGCTTCTGTTTTTGCGATCGCCCGTGATGGTCTGCACCAGAAAATCGCCACCCTCCAAAAAGCGGTCGGCGGCGGCAAAGACGGCGGGTGCCTCCAGCATCACCTGTGCCATCTTGGCAAGCGTCCATTCGTCGTCCACCTTGCCGCCGCAGCGCGCAAGGAATGCTTCGCCGCGTGCCTCGGCTACCTCGGTAAGGTGCGCGGCATAGCTGTGCGCCGCGTGATGCTTCCACAAAAGCGCATACGAAAGCGGCGTTTTTTCAAATGCAGGCAAAAAGCAAAGCGGCGTGCCGTTTTTGTCCACGGGAAGCAGCGTGCAGCAGGTAAAATCTATGCCAAGTCCCACCACGTCGGCGGGGGAAACGCCCGCCTCCTTCACAACCGAGGAGACCACAAAGCAAAGCGCTTCCAGATAATCTGCGGGGTGCTGAAGCGCGTAGTTGGCAGGCAGCTCCTCTCCCGTCGTGCAAAGCACGCGATCCATCACGCCGTGGGGATAGTCCATCGCCACAGACGCCAGCTCGCGCCCGTCTGCCACATCCACCAGCAGCGCACGCGCCGAAAGCGTGCCAAAATCCACGCCGACCGTATATTTTGCCATTCTGCCACCCCTTTTATATCATAAGATATAAACATTGTACCGCAAACGCGGCATTTTGTCAAATGAATTTTTTGTGGGGGTGCCTTTTAAAAAGGCACCCCCACAAAAAGCCACATATTTCTTACTCCGCCTTGGCGATCCGCTCCGGGAGCGCAACGCGCTCCTTTTTTGCGCGGCGCGCGCTCTTGCCCGCGTCGGCAAGCGCCGTCACGGTTTCGATCAATACGTCCCGCACGGGCTCATCCAGGCTCGCAAAGCTGCGCAGCGCGTTCTTCAAACTCCGCGTCTTATTTGCCACAATGCCCGAGATCGTTTCCTCCTCGGTCGCCTCCAGCACGGCAAACAGTGCCTCGGTAAAAAGGCGCTTGCGCTCAGGCGAGAAGGTGTTGATAAAGCGATCCGCGATCTGCTCGGTGCGCACGCCAAAGGCGGTGCGCTCGGTGGCGTACTCAAAATCCGCGCCCTTCACCTGCCAGCTGAGCGGATCGTGCTGCGCAAGTCCCTTGGCATCGCTTTTCACAATGCGATATGCGGTATCGTGCTCCAAAAGCACCCCCACGATCGAGGACTGAGGTACGTAAGTATCTATGCGCTCCCGCATCTCACGGTAGGCGGGCGTCGCGATTGTGCCATCGCAAAAGCCGGGACCGTCGTGGTTAAAGACGCGACGGATACGCTCGCGCACCTCGGGTCCCGCGTTGACGGCGGCATAGGCGGCAAGATTGCCGCCCTTGGAGTGTCCGCCCACGAAGATACGGCGTAACGGGTAAGCCGCCGCCACCGTACGAAGATACTCCACCGCGCGCAGCTGCGCGGGCACGGGGCATTCATAGCTCATACGCAGATCCTCTCGCCAACCGATCAGGGTATCGTCCGTGCCACGGAAGCACACGTAAAGCATCTGCCCGGGCAGCAAAAGCGAATAGGCGGAAAATTGCACGCCCTTTTGGGCGTCCAGCTCACTTTGCGCGGCAAACAGGCGCAACGCGCCAAAGCGCGCGCTTTTCGCCGCCGCCTGTAAAAGCCCTTCATTCTTGCTCTTCACGCCAAGCGCAGAAAGTCTTTCGGCAAGCACGGAAAGTCGCTCAGGGTCTGCCTTGGGGTCGGGGGATAATACCTCATCCAGTCGCACGTAGGAAAGTGCCGACAAAAGAAGCGCATCCACGGGACAAAGCGGCGCGTTACCAAAGCTCAGATCCCCACGCCATTCCAGATAATCAAACAAATTACTCACGGCTCTCTCCTTTCAAGGCTTCTATACCTTTATGATAGCATATTCGCGTGCAGGTGTCAAGGTGAAATCGCTGCCAAACGATTGAAAAAAGCGCGCCCCAAGGCGCGCTTTTTCGAATTTAGCCCCAAAACGGTATCAGTTTTTGCCGTTTATCAGCTCCGCAAACACCAGCTCGAGGATGCGGTCGCGCAGCTGCGTAGCATCGGTATTGAGCATAAGCACAACGCCGTACCCCGTAACGGGATCGACAAAAAGCGCCGAGGAATAGGGCGGTGCCCAGCCGTGATGCCCGATCAGATCGCGGTCGCCGAAATGCTGCCTGCGCATCGTAAGTCCGTAGGAATCCTTCTCGTCCGCATCGGCATGCACGCGGCACATCTCGGCAAAGGTTTCTTCCTTTAAAATAGGCGTGCCGTCCTCGCGCTTGCAGCCGCGGAGCAGACATCTTGCCATCTTGCAAAGATCCTCGGCGGTGCTGTAAAGTCCGCCCGCCGCCATACGTGCGGCGTTCTCCTTGATGCGGCGGTAGGGCACGGGGTTGCCATGCTCGTCCTTATCATGGGGAATGCTGATCGGGTAGGTCGCCGCCACGCGCAGATCAAAGGTGGTTTGCTCCATACCAAGCGGCGCAAGCACGGTTTCCTCGACAAGCTCGGTGAATTTCTTACCCGTCACGCGCTCCGCGCAAAGGGACGCGAGACGAATGCCCAGATTAGAGTACAGATATTTCCCCTCGCCGGGCTTGGAGACAAGCTCTGCCTCGGGCAGCTCCACGCGCAAGGTGGGACCAAGCGCCGCCTCGTCACGCGCGCCCTCGGGGGTGTACTCCTTGGGCAAGCCCGACGTGTGCGAAAGCAGGTGACGTAACGTCATTTTCTCTGCCGCGTCCGCGTCCTTGAGCGTCAGCCACGACACGTAGGTTTTCACGGGTGCGTCCAGATCAAGCAAGCCCTGCTCGACCAAACGGAGCATCGTGATGCCGGAAAAGATCTTGGTGATGGACGCCGCGCGATGCATCGACTTGCCCGTTACGGGTACGTCGGGGCGATCCACGTTCTCCACGCCAAAGCCGCGCGAAAAGATCACACGGTCGCGGTCGGTGATGGCCACGGCAATGCCCGCAACACGCTCCTCGGCGCGCCATTGTTCGATGGTTTTTTCAAAGTTGTACATAGGTTTGTATGCGAGGAAACTTTTGCAAAAGCTTCCTCGCGCTCCTTCAAAAATCTTTAAAGTAAAGGGTCAGGTGCGCAGACGCATCGCAGGGCTTGCGTTCCGTCTGTTCGCGTTGTTCGCGCGAAGCCTTAAAATGCTTAAAAGGTTTTGGGTGGGGGTACGGGGGGGGGGGTTATCAAACCCCCTCCCCCGCCACATTCATTCACTCAATTCCTTCACGTGCGCCAGCAGATCGTCAAAATTGCCGCGCGGGAACGCGGTAATATCAGCGTTATCCTTGTTCAGCAGATAGTCGTTGAGCAAGAGGAACGCGTGCATACCGAATGCCGTGGAGGCGACCACGTCCTCGCGCACGTCGTTGCCGACCATCAGGCACTCCTCGGGGGCAAGCCCCAGACGAGCGGTAACCTCGCGGTAATATCCCGCGCTCGGCTTGCAATAGTGACAGTCCTCGTAGGTGGTGAAAAACTCCACCTCGGCGGGATCTATCCCCGCCCACTGCAAGCGCTTGTAGGTTGCGATCCTGGGGAAAAGCGGACTGGTCGCCACGCACACGCGCAGCCCCATTTCCTTGCACGCGCGAAGCGCGGGCGCGGCGGCGGGATCAAAGCCGCAGGCTGCCCTTGCTTTGTCGAAATCGTTTTCGTAAAAGACAGCAAATTTCGCCTCATCCTTGCGGGCGTCCTCGCCGAAAATGCCGCAGAACGTATCCCAGAACGCCTGCTCGTTGGTGCGAGAGCCGTCGTTTTTATACATCGCCTTGGTGCCCGCCATAATACCGCCGATCAACGCCTTCGGATCGTAGCCGTGGGGCACCATATGGCGCGCCAGCATACCGAAATAGTATTCGCAAAAGCTGTCTACGTCAAGCGGCAGAAGCGTGCCGTCCAGGTCAAAGCAAACCGCCTTGATCATTCCTTGATCTCCTCAATGGTTTCGATCACAACGGGCGTGCGCGGCACGTCCTGCATATAGTAGCCGTAATTGCCCGTGGGCACGTTGGCGATCTGGTCGATGATGGCATCGCCCTCGATCACCTTACCAAATCCCGCGTACTGACCGTCAAGGTGGGGAGCCGCCTTGTGCATCACAAAGAACTGGGAGGAGGCGGAGTTGGGATCCATCGTGCGCGCCATGGAAAGCACGCCACGGGTGTGCTTGAGGGTGTTCTGCGCGAAGCCGTTGGCGCGGAACTCGCCGCGGATGGAGGGGGTGTCGGTGTCGCTCATATCCTCGCGGTAGCCGCCGCCCTGCAGCATGAAGCCGGCGATAACGCGGTGGAAGATCAGGCCGTCAAAGAATTTCTCGTTCGCCAGCTTGAGGAAGTTGGCAACCGTCAGGGGTGCCATTTCGGGGTAAAGCTCAGCCACCATCGTGCCGTAGTCTTTTACAACAATTTTAATCTTGGGGTGTTCCATTTTCATATCCTCACTTTCAATTTTTTGACTGTATGATTTCAATCAGTGCCCAAACGGACCGTTTTTCCCGCAGGGATCTTCACGTTTTCGTGATCGTAGCGCACCCACACGTCGGTGGCGGTGGGGTTGTAGACCATAGAGCGGTCGGCGGAGAATTCCAGCGCGCGCAGCGCCATCACGTAATCGTAAATTTCAATGTTGGTGGCGTACCAGGTGTCCTCTTTTCCGCCCGCCAGCTCGCAGAATTTTTCAATGCGATCCCAGTTGTCATTGCGATCGAACTCGTAGCTGTGTCCCCAGAGATAGAACAGCGGCATCGGGTAGGCTTGCGCCTGGAATTTTTCCAACAGCTCAAAAAGCTTTTCATCGTTGTGATGTGCAGTCGGGTGCCACAGCAGAAAATCGTTCGGGATCACGAATTTGCCTGTCGCCTTTACCGTACGGGAATATTTGATGCCCAGCATCGGCAGCATCTTCACAACCTCGTCATTATACGTGCCCATCGGGTAGGACATTCCCCGCACGGGGTAGCCGCAGGCGCCCTCCAGCGCGCGGCGATCCTCTAAGATCTCGTGCACGACCTCGGCACAGGACACGCGCTCCAGAAAGGGGTGCGTGAGCGAGTGCGCGGACACCTCGTGCCCCGCGTAAAGCGTCGCGATCTCCGCGGCACTTACGGTGCTTTCTCTGTCCAAAAGTCCACCGTTCAAGTGAAAGCTGCCGCGGATGCCGTATTTGTTGAAGATCTCAACCAGACGTCTGTCCTGAAAAACGCCATCGTCATAGCTCATGGTCAGGGCGCGCTTTTTGCCGTCCTTCCAGCAATCAAATCTGATTTTATCCATACCGTTTGCCTCCTTATGCGTCCAGGCGCACGGTTGCGCCGGCAGGGATCTTATACGGCTTTTTGTCCGCCTCGATCCAAAGATCCAGTGCGGTGGGGTTGTAGACCACGGTGCGCTCCACGTTAAAGCGCAGCTGCCAGAGTGCCGTGAGGTAGTTGTAAATTTCAATATTGGTGGCAAACCACGTGTCGGGATCACCGCTCACGCGTGCGCAGATGCGCTCCATCAGATCCCAGTTGTTGTCATCGTTGAAGCTGTAGCTGTGACCGTAGATGTAAAAGAGGGACAAGGGGCGCACCTTCTCCTTGCGCAAAAAGCCGTCCAGAAGCTCAAACATATCGTGGGCGCGGTGCTCGGCCGTGGGGTTCCACTGCAGGAAATCCTTCGGGGGCACGTGAAACAGCTCGTAATCCTTGGTTCTCACCGTTGCGCGTGCGTACAAAATGCCAAGCGCCTTCAGCTCGGTCTTTACGTCCTCGGAAAGCGTACCGTAGGGATAAGCCATACCGTTTACGGGGTAACCGGTTAATTTTTCCAGAACCTGTCTATCCTCTAGCACCTCGCGGATCAGTTCTTCGCGCGGGATACGCTCGAAATACTGATGCGTGAAGCCGTGGCAGGCGACCTCGTGCCCGACGTACTTGGTGCGCACGTCCTCGGAGGTGACGTACCCCTCCTTGTCGATATTATTGGCGTTGAGGTTGAACGTGCCCTTGATGCCATACTTGTTGAAGATCTCAATCAGGCGCAGATCGTGGATCTGCCCGTCATCATAGCTCATCGTAAAGGCGCGCTTTTTGCCGTCCTTGTAAAGATTAAACTTGATCCGCATTTTTCTCCTCCTTGGGGTATGCCATTTCAAACAATTCGGTGATACGTGCCTCGTTTTTCGTCATATAAAGGTACCCGAACAGCGCCTCCATGCCCGTGGCGTTGCGGTACTCCCCCACCGTAGCCCCCTTGGGGTGCTGACCGTGTCCCGCGTTGCGTCCGCGGCGAAACGCGCCGTTTTCCTCCTCGGAAAGAAGCGGCAAAATGCGCTCCATCGCCTTTGCCTGCGCCCCCGCGCGCACGTATTCCAGCGCGTGCACGTTCAGCGCCTTGGAGGAGGTGTATCCCATCTCCAGAAGTCGCTCGCGCACGCGCAGCTCCAGCACCGCGTCACCAAGATACGCCAGTGCCGCGCTGCTTGCCGTTCTGCTGTCAAACATATTTGCTCCTTTTTTGCGCAGATACTTGACATCCCTCGCGCAAATCATTATTATTATAATGATAGCACAACAACGGGCTTTTGGCAAGCCGTTGCGAAAAATTTGTTACATTTAAGGAGCATTTGTATGGCAACGATCACAGTCCTCGGCGCGGGCATGATGGGCAGCGCCATCGCCTTCCCCGCGGCGCACAACGGCAACACCGTGCGTCTGGTCGGCACACCCTTGGACCGCGAAATCATCGCGCACGGCAAAAAAACGGGCGAGCATCTGACCCTTTGCCACGACGTGAACGGAGTGAAAACCTCGTTTAAGGTGCCAAACGGTATCAGTTTTCACGATTTTGAGGAGTTTGACGCGCTCCTTGCCGACACCGACCTTTTGCTTTGCGGTGTCAGCTCCTTCGGCGTGGATTGGTTCTGCGAAAACATCATTCCCAAGCTCCCCGAAAAGCTGCCCGTGCTTTCCATCACCAAGGGCATGATCGATGACGGCAAGGGCGAGGGAAATCTGATCTCCTACCCCGAGCACATGCTGAAATTCACCGACAAGCCCCTGAAGATCTGCGCTGTGGGCGGCCCCTGCACCAGCTATGAGCTTGCTGACCAAGATCCCACCGAGGTCACCTTCTGCGGCCCGGATATAGAGCTGCTTCGTTGGATCAAGTCACTGTTTGAAACCGATTATTACCACGTGTCCCTCTCGACCGACATCCGCGGCGTGGAGTGCGCCGTGGCGCTGAAAAACGCCTACGCCCTTGCCGTGTCGCTTGCCGTGGGGCTTTCCTACAAGCGCGAGGGGCGCGTGTTTGAGCACTACAACTCGCAGGCGGCGCTTTTTGGGCAGGCGGCGAAGGAAATGTACCTGTTGCTTGACCTGTTCGGCGGCAGCGCCGCGCGCAACGTCTTTCTTGGCATCGGCGACCTTTACGTGACCGTGTTCGGCGGGCGCACGCGCAAGATCGGCACACTGCTTGGCGAGGGCAAGACCTTTGACGAAGCGATGGAGATGCTGAAGGGTGTGACGCTGGAAAGCATTGTCATCACGCGCCGCACCGCGGACGCGATCTACAAAAAGGTGGCAAACGGGTGCGCTAACGCGGCAGATTTTCCGTTGCTCCTGCACATCCGCGA
Source organism: Eubacteriales bacterium (assembly GCA_045643765.1). Taxonomy (GTDB): domain Bacteria; phylum Bacillota; class Clostridia; order Oscillospirales; family CAG-272; genus Firm-07. Next base: position 1,037 of record JAZRFS010000049.1, on the reverse strand, counting down.
GCTGCTTGCAAACAACGCCGCCGTCAATATCCCGTGGTCGGATTTTGAGACGGAGTGGTTTGAATAAGAATGAGAAATGCGGGGGGAGGTCTTTTGGCAAAAGACCTCCCCCCGCAAAAATAACCAAATTTTTTCGACCTCTTTCGTGAAATTTTATCCCCCTTTTCCTCAGCTTTCCTCTTGACACCGCATTATTCTTATAGTATAATATTAAGGATAACAAACGCGCACGCACGTGCATTACACGTACGTGTGAAACGCGTAAATACATAGGAGGGACACCATGACAAAGATCGCGGAAATGAACAAGATGAACAAAACCGCTCTGGCGGCTGCTTCTTCGTTCCCTATTTCTTCTTTTTCCGTTGATACCGATATTTCCCGTTTTGACCGTCCTAATTATTTCATTTTTCCCGGTTTTTGCGATGTGCATGTGCATTTTCGTGAGCCGGGCTTTTCTTATAAAGAGACGATCAAAACCGGCTCTATGGCAGCGGCGCGCGGCGGCTACACCGACGTGTGCACGATGCCCAACCTGAACCCCGTCCCCGACAGCATCGAGCATATCACGCTCCAGCGCGACCTCATCACGCGCGATGCCTGCATCGGCGTACACCCCCTTGCCGCCATCACGGTGGGCGAGAAGGGCGAGCAGCTCTCTGACATCGAGGGTATGGCACCGCTTTGCATCGGCTACTCGGACGACGGGCGCGGCGTGCAGAGCGACGAGATGATGCGCGAGGCGATGCAAAGAGCCAAGGCGCTTGGCAAGATGATCGTGGCGCACTGCGAGGTCAACGACCTCTTGCACGGCGGCTACATTCACGACGGCGAATACGCCAAGGCACACGGTCACCGCGGCATCTGCTCCGAGAGCGAATGGGCACAGATCGCCCGCGACATCGAGCTTGTCCGCGAGATCGGTTGCCGCTACCACGTCTGCCACATCTCCACCAAGGAAAGCGTAGCCGTCATCCGAAAGGCGAAGGCCGAGGGTGTGAACATCACCTGCGAAACCGGTCCCCACTATCTGGTAA
>JAZRFS010000048.1:0-15810 GCA_045643765.1 Eubacteriales bacterium | reverse complement strand
AGGGAATGGATTTCTAAAAAATGATCCAAGCAGGATTTGCAAGGGTGGACGTGACGCCCCCTCTTGGCACCGAGCTTGCGGGCTACTTTGAAAGGCGCCTCGCAAAGGACGTGCGCGATCCCGTAGAGCTCAACGCTCTTGCCTTCGGCAACGAAACGGATACCGCCCTTTTGATCGCTTGCGATCTCACGGGCATGAACTATCAGTGCGGCAAGGAATTGCGCACGCGCATCTCCCGGCGCACGGGTGTGGCGGCGGATCGGATCATTCTTTGCACGCTGCATCAGCACACCAGCTTCCGCGTGGGGGATTTCATGCACGCCGTGCCCGCGATGGAGGACAGCGCGTTTTTGGACGTGCTTTACCGCAAATTCGAGGACGTGGCACAAATGGCGCTGGACGATATGAGCGAAGCCGCGCTTGGGGCTGCCAAGCGCGACGCGCTGATGCCGCTTTCCTTCACGCGCCGCTACGTGATGGCGGACGGCAGCATTAAGACCAATCCCGACACCAAAAAGTACGGCACGCCCCTTCGCCGCTGCGACGTATCCGACAATGCCGTGCGCCTTCTGCGCTTTGTGCGAGAGGGGAAGAAGGATATTGCCCTTGTCAGCTTTTCCACCCATGCCGACGTGATCGGCGGCTCGCGCGTATCTGCCGACTGGCCGGGCTTTACGCGTCGTTTTGTGGAGGAAAAGCTGCCCGATGCGCATTGCGTGTGCATCGTGGGCTGTCAGGGTGACAGCAACCACGTGGATTTCCTCAAACCGAGTGCCGAGCGCTTCCCCGAGGGGAGCGGCTATGCGCATTCCCGCTATATGGGGCGCGTGATCGCCGATACGGTGAAGGAGATCTGGGACAAGACCACCGGGCACACAGGCGAGGGCGTGTTCGGCGGCATCGAGCTTGTCTATAACAAGACCAATACGTCGGGCGAGGAGAATTTTGACGAGTGCCGTGCGCTTTACGATCAGTACGAGCGCGGCGAGATCCCCGTTTGCCCCAACCACCCCTACGTGCGCCGCATTGCGCATCTGCGCACCGCACCCATCTATCAGACCGTGCCCGTCACGGTGCTGGGACTTGGCGATATTGCCTTCGTGGGCTTTGGCGGCGAGGCGTTCACCGCTTATACGTATGATATCGAGCGCCTGGCAGGGGATAAGACCGTGCTGTGTGTGACGATGGCCAACGGCAACGAGGGGTATCTGGTGACCGATAGCGCGTTCAACGAGGGCGGCTATGAGGTCACGAACACCAACTTCACCGCAGGCATTCAGCGCGACTGTATCGCCGCGGCAGAGAAGCTTTTGAAAAAGTTTTCATTTTAGAGGAGAAATTCTTGTGATAAAAGCGGGATTTGCAAGAGTGGACGTTACACCGCCGCTCGGCACGCCCATTTCGGGTTACTTTACCGTGCGCCACGCCAAGGACGTGCGCGATCCGTTGCAGGTCAACGCGCTGGCGATCGGCAACGGCGCGGACACGATCTTGATCCTTGCCTGCGACGTGGTCGCCATCACACAGGCGTATGCGGACGAGCTTCGCGCTCTGATCTTTGCGCGCACGGGTGTGCCTGCCGAGCGCGTGATGCTTTGCGCCCTGCATCAGCACACCGCGATCTGTCTTGGCGGCAGAGAGATCTTTTTCCCCGTGAAGGATCAGGTGTATCTGGATCTTTTCTATCGCAAGCTTGCTGACGCGGCGCAAATGGCAGTGGCGGATATGAGCGAGGCGCGCGTGTTTGCCGCCGAGGCCAAGACGGGGGAGGAGATCGCCTTCGTGCGCCGTTACGTGATGGCGGACGGCAAAGTGCGTACCAATCCCGACGTCAAAAAGTACGGGCTTCCTACGCGCCGCTGTGACGAGCCGGATAATACCGTGCGCCTTCTGCGCTTTGTGCGAGAGGGCAAAAAGGATATTGCTTACGTGAATTTCTCCACCCATCCCGACGTGATCGGCGGCAGCCGATTTTCTGCCGACTGGCCGGGCTTTGTCCGTCGCTTTGTGGAAGCGGACAACGCGGACGCGCTTTGCATCAGCGTCACGGGCTTCCAGGGGGACAGCAACCACGTGGACTTCTTCAAGCCCGTGGAGGAGCGCTTCCCCCACGGCGAGGGCTACGATCACAGTCGCTATATGGGGCGCACGGTTGCAGACACCGTGAAAAGGATCTGGGACACGGGCGTGGAGCACACGGGGGATCGGATCTTCGGTGACGTGCAGACGATCTACAACAAGACGAACATCGCAGGCATCGAATATTATGATGAGGCGGTGCAATACGTGAAGGATTTCGAGGCAGGCGAGCCGAAAAATACCGTGCACGTCCGTGACGTTGCCACCGCGTACCGCATTCTTGATCTGAAAAAGGCGCCGATCTATCAGCCCGTGGCTGTCACGGTGCTGGGGCTTGGTGATATCCTCTTTGTAGGACTTGGCGGCGAGCCGTTTACCGCCTACACCCACGCCGCACACGCGGCGGCGGTGGGGAAGACCGTATTCTGCTCTTGCTGTACCAACGGCTATCAAGGGTACTTGCCTCACGCGCGCGCCTTCGAGGAGGGCGGCTACGAGGTCAGCAACACCTTCTTTACCGAGGGGCTGGAGGAGCAATGCGTGGCTGAGCTGAACGAGATGCTGAAAAAGTTTTAAGTGAAAAAGTGGACAGATTGAAAATCTGTCCACTTTTTCTTTGAATTTGGAGAAAGGGCTTGACCGCCACCGCAAAATGCTTTATAATGCTCTTAAAGAACCTTTTTCAAGGAGGATTTTCACTATGCAGGCAGGATTTGGCAGACTGGACATTACCCCCCCGATCGGCACCCCTCTCGCGGGTTATTTTCACGCGCGCTTCGTGAAGGGCGTGTGGGATCCGATCGAATTAAACGCGCTCGCCCTTCGCGATGAGAGTAAGACGTTCCTTATCGTTGGCTTTGACGCGATGAGCTCGGGTGTGAAGGAGCTTTTGGCGATCCGCAAGCAAATTTCCGCGCGCACTGGCGTGGCGGTGAATGATATCCTGATCCAGCCCTTGCATCAGCACACGTCCATCACCCTTAACGCAGGGGACGCTAATACGGTAACGGACACCGCCTATATCGACGTGCTGACGCGCAAATTCTGCGACGTGTGCCAGATGGCGATCAACGACCTTGCCGACGCGAAGCTTGGCGTGGCTGCGCAGGAAACAAGCGAGCCGATCTCCTTCATCCGCCGCCACCGTATGAAGGACGGCAGCATCGGCGACAGCTGCTTTTGTGAGGCTGAGGAATATGAAAGCTTCCTTGGTGAGGCGGACAACAACGTGCGCCTTCTGCGCTTTGTGCGAGAGGGGAAGAAGGATATCGCTTTGGTGAATTTCTGCACCCATCCCGACGTTATCGCCAGATCCTATATCACCGCTGACTGGCCCGGCTTTGCGCGCCGTATGACCGAGGAGCGCAACCCCGATACGCATTGTATGGTGCTGACGGGCTTCCAGGGGGATAGCAACCACATCAACGTCTTTTTGCCCAAAGCAGAGCGCGGCAGGGGATACGGGCATTCCGAGAAGATGGGGCGCATCATCGCGGATGCGGTCGAGCTTGCCTGGGACAAGGTCGAGATGCAAGCAGACAGCACACTGCGCGGTGAGGTGCGGGACGTATTCGTGAAAAGCAATATGAACGGCATCGAGCATTTTGAAGAATGCCGCGACTTCGTGGAAAAATATCGCGACACAATGGGCGAAAACGGGGAGAAATACACCCCGTCCGGCATCATTTACTATGAGGCAAGCTGTATTGCGAAATTGCCGGACCGCCCCGCTATCTGGCGTGTGAGCGTGCCGATGATGGCGATCGGCAAGGTCGTGCTGATCGGCTTCCCGGGTGAGCCCTTTACCTCCTACATGCACACGATGCGAGGGCAGGCACCCGACAAATTTTTGCTTTGCCTGATGCAGGCAAACGGCGGCATTGGCTATTTCCCCGACAAGCAAGCGTATGCCGAGGGGACCTACGAGGTCGTGACCTCTCCCTTTGCCTCGGAGCTGGAGGATAAGCTCCTTTCTGCCACCAACGAGATGCTGAACAGCTTTTAAGGTGAGAACGGTATGAAATTTCTGATCTTTTCCGACTTCCACTACGAGCCGCCGCGCTTCCTTTGCACGGGTGTGGAGGGCATCAAATTGATGCAGCGCCGCGCCGAGGAGGAGGGGTGCGATTTCATTATGCAAGCGGGTGATTTTTGCCATAGCGCCAAGGACGTGCCCGAGCTTTTGGAGGCGTATAACAACTTCCACATTCCGTCCTATCACGTGCTCGGCAATCACGATGCGGAGTTCACCTCCTATGAGGAAACGGTGGCGCTTTACGGTATGCCGAACGAGTACTATCATTTTGACGTGAACGGGTACCGCGTGATCGTATTAAACCCCAATTACTACCGTGACGGGTCGGAATTCGTGCATTTTTCGCTTGCGAATTGGCTCGCGCACAACCCCGAGCGCGATTGGTTCCCGCCCGAGCAGCTGGACTGGCTGGAAAAGACGATCGAAAGCTCACCTTATCCTTGCGTGATCGTCAGCCATCAGAGCCTGGAGCGCGTGGACGGCGTGAAGAACCGCCAAGCGGCACTTGACATCATCAATGCCGCCAACAAACGCAAAAAGCACAGTGTGATTTTGTGCATCAACGGTCATTATCACCGCGATCACCTGCGCGTGATGGACGGTGTGTGCTATCTGGATCTCAACGGTGCGTCGAGCGATTGGATCGAAAAACGCCACCATTGCTATCCCGACGAGCTGCACGAAAAGGTGACCAAGCCGCACCATCTGATCGTCAACGAAAGTCCGCTTTACGCGGTCATTGAGCTGAACGGCACGACGATCGACATCAAGGGCAGTGAAACCAAGATGCTGCACGGCGTGACCTATCGCGATGCCGCGGGCTCTGACGGCTTTGACCGTTGCGGCCGCCCCTGGAAGCCGCGCGTTGAAAGCAATAAGATCACGTTGGGATAATGAAAGAAGCGGTTTTCCCCACGAACGGGTGGGGAAAACCGCTTCTTTGCATAAAGGCACAAGGTGCCGCTGATACTTGGGTATAACTCCGCCGATAAGCCGGGTTCTGTCGTGGGACGGCCATCAATCTTCGCGCCACGTCACCGTGACGCTTCGGGATTTCTCCCGTGCCACCCGGGGGAATGTGTCGGGCCAACGTCCCCCATGCGGTGTTGCTTCGGATAGGGTTTACAGCAAACCTATGTTACCATAGGAGTGGGTGAGCTCTTACCTCGCCTTTCCATCCTTACCCCTTGCGGGGCGGTTTCTTTCTGTTGCACTTTCCCGGCAGTCGCCTGCGGCTGACGTTATCAGCTATCCTGCCCTATGAAGCCCGGACTTTCCTCACGCTACTACCTTTCGGCGTGATAGCGCGCGGCCGCCTGGCGGAGTTATGCCGATATTATAACACGCGCGCGGCAGTTTGTCAAGGATGCGTTGACACAGCGTGCAAAATGTGGTATACTTGATACATATTCCGTAAATAAATTTACGGAAAAGGAGGTATAATGGGAAACTTTTTCTCCCTTTTTTTGCAGATATTATTTTGTACCGCCGCACCCTTTGTGGTGTTGGGGCTTGCCGTGTGGTTTTTGCGCCAGGTCTTTGCGCAGCTGGTGGGTACACACGCGGGGCGCCCGTTTCTGATCGGTACCTTCGCCCTCTCCACCCCCTTGCGTGAGGCGGGGCACGTGGCAATGGCGGTGCTGTTCTGGCACCGTGTGGAACAGGTGCGCTTTCTGGATCTGAACGCTCTTGACGGCGAGATGGGATACGTAGAGCATTCCTATCACCCCCGCAATCCCGTGGCGCTGCTGGGCAATTTCTTCTTTGCGCTGGGTCCTGTGCTTCTGGGGCTTGCGGCGGTGCTTGTGATCTTTCTTGTCTGCTTTGGCGGAGTAATGGAGGCGTTTTTTGCCGAGCTTTCCGCGCTGTCCGGTACGGGGACGATTGCAGATTACCTACGTGTCGGCGTGGGACTGATCCCCAAGATGGTCCTTTCCGATGAGGTGGGCGTTTTTTCCAAGCTGCTCGGAGGGCTTTTACTGCTGCTTGTTTGCATGGGCGTGTTTGTGTCGCTCGGAGAGCTGTTAGACGGTCTTTTCGGCGCGGCGATCTATACGGGGCTTGCCCTTGTGGCGGCGTTATTGCTGGCGCTTTTGGACGAACGCGCACAACGGGTGGCAGCCGATGGGCTGCGCGCCTTCGCCACGGGAGTGCTGGCGCTCTATCTTCCCGTGCTGCTGGCAGTGTGCGTGCTTCTTGTTGTCGGTGCAATATTTTTTCTTATTCGCAAGCTTGGCGCGGTGCCTGAAACGGGGAATGCCGTACAGGTTTATCGCGCAGATGATAAATAAAAGGAGGTCTGAACGATGCAAAAATTGATGAAAAACTGGATATTTACCCTGGTCACCTGCATTCTTTTGAGTATTCTCGCGGTGCTGATGTTCCTGGACGGCTTTGACGTGGGCGGGTTGCATATCGGCTCGCGCCTCATTCACCTTGTGGCGGCGATTGCACTTGCCTTGTACGCGGTCTTCGCGCTTTTCCCGCTGACTGTGCGCTATAAGGGCACGTTGCGTGCCTTTGTGATCGGTGAGATTGCTATTCTTGCTCTTACTGCTGTGGCACATATTTGTATGGAATGGTTTGTGATCCCGCTGATTTCCTCGCTTGAGGTTTGCTCGGTGCTGGGACTTGCGCTGTGGCTGCGCGGTGCTGTGGAAACGGTGCACGCCTATCTTTCCGCCGCGGATACCGATAAGGAAAAACGCATCCCGTTGTGGAAGCTGCTTGCTTACATTCTGCTTTGCGCCGTAGGTGTATGGCAGCTGATCGCCCCCAGCGTTTCCGACAGATCCTTCATCTTTGTGATCGCCGTGGCGGCTACCGTGATGGCGGGTATTTTCGCGTGGATGACTGCCTCTAACCGCAAAGCCGGTGAGGCTGAGCGCAAGGCGAAAAGGGCAGAGAAGCTGGCTAAGAAGAACGCGGCGCAGGAGAGCGCACAGAAACTCACCGAGGAAAATGCACAGCTTGCCAAGGAGAGCGCGGAAAGCCCTCTGCTTCCCGAAGCTGCGAAGGAGGAGGAAAAATGAGAAAGACAAAAATCGTATGTACCATTGGCCCCGCTTGCCAGGACGAGGCGATCCTGACGCAAATGTGTCACGCGGGTATGAACGTGGCAAGACTGAACTTTTCCCACGGTACGCATGAAAACCATTCGGAAAATATCGAAAAGCTAAAAAAGATCCGCCGCGAGCTGCAAAGACCGCTTGCCATTATGCTGGATACCAAAGGACCTGAGTATCGCATCGGTCTTTTCAAAAATGGCAAAGAGACGCTGAAAACAGGAGATTGCTTTACCTTTACCGCTAACGACGTAGAGGGCGATGCTGCTTGCGTATCCGTCAGCTATAAAGAGCTGGCGCGCGAGCTGAAGATCGGCGACCGCGTGTTGGTGAATAATGGCTTACTTATTTTTGAGGTGCAGGAGCTTACCGACACCGACGTGATCTGCCGCGTGATCGCAGGCGGTGTGATCTCCAACCGTAAAAGCATGAGCTTTCCCGGAAAGGTGCTCAAGCAGCAGTATTTAAGCGAGCAGGACAAGAAGGATCTTCTTTTTGGTATCGCGCAGGACGTGGACTACGTGGCTTGCTCCTTCGTTTCCACGGCACAGGATATCCGTGATGTGAAGGATTTCTTGCAGGCAAACGGTGCAAACCGCATCAGTCTGATCGCCAAGATCGAGAACAGATCGGGTATTGAAAATATTGAAGAGATCTGCGCAGAATGCGACGGTATTATGATCGGTCGCGGCGATATGGGTGTGGAGATCCCCTTCGAGGAGCTGCCCGCCATCCAGAAGGCGCTGATCACCAAGTGCCGTATGATGGGTAAGCGCGTGATCACCGCGACGGAAATGCTGGAGTCGATGATCTCCAACCCCCGTCCCACCCGTGCCGAGATCTCGGACGTGGCAAACGCCGTGTTTGACGGTACCAGTGCCATTATGCTCTCGGGCGAAACGGCTGCCGGCAAGTATCCCGTGCTGACCGTGGAAACGATGTCCCGTATTGCGGAGCAAGCGGAGAAGAGTATTGATTACACCGAGCGCTTTCAAAACACTCACTTCCGTATTCAAAACGAAATGGATGCCATTTCGCACACCGTGTGCGGTATGTCGATGGATCTGGAGGCAAAGGCGATCGTGGTTGCCTCGGTTAGCGGCAAGACCGTGCGCATGGTGTCCCGTTTCCGTTCTCCTGTGGATATCGTGGGTCTTTCCGTGGACGAAAAGACCTTCCACCAGCTCTCGCTTTCCTGGGGCGTGCTCCCCGTGATGTGCGAGCTTTACCCCTCGCAGGAGGTGCTGTTCTACTCGGCGACCAAGATTGCGAAGAAAGTGCTTAACTTGCAATCGGGCGATAAGGTGATCATTACCGGCGGCTCTCAAATGAATGCACCCGGCTCTACCAATACCATCAGATTTGAAACTGTATAAGTTCACAAAAAAGCTTTGCGCCACTTCGTTGCTCCGCGAAAGCGGCTTGACGTAGACATACTACGCCATCGCCTTGCTTTCTGTGGTGCATATCGCCTGCGCGATATGCGATCTCGACACAGTCGAGATGGAGCGCCATCGTGGTGCTTTGCTTTTTTGCGAACGGGGGAGCGCAATTTTTTTGCCAACTGACGCATTTTCCTATTGCAATATAACCAAAAATCGTGTATAATATAACAAATAATCGTCTAAAGCATACAGACGATTGATGAAAGGAGAACAACGATTATGTTGGAAATTCGCAACATAACCAAGGTGTACCGCTCCAAAACGGGCGAAGAGGTCAAGGCGTTAGACAACGTCAGCATCCAATTCCCCGAAAGCGGAATGGTCTTTATCCTGGGTAAATCGGGTAGTGGTAAATCCACGCTGCTTAACGTCATGGGCGGTCTTGACAGCTATGACAGCGGCGAGTTCGTGATCAAGGGCAAATCCTCTAAGGATTTTGCCGGCTCTGATTTCGATGCCTACCGCAACACCTTTATTGGCTTTATCTTCCAGGAGTACAACGTACTGGACGATTTTACCGTTGGCGCCAATATTGCGCTTGCGCTGGAGCTGCAGGGCAAAAAGGCAAGCGAGGCGGCTGTGAACGGCATTCTCTCGCAGGTGGACCTGCTCAATTACGCAAAGCGTAAGCCCAACGAGCTTTCCGGCGGTCAGAAGCAGCGCGTAGCGATTGCGCGTGCACTGGTAAAAGAGCCCGAGATCATTATGGCAGACGAGCCCACGGGCGCGCTGGATAGCAACACGGGTAAGCAGATCTTTGATACCCTTAAGGAGCTTTCCAAGACCAAGCTGGTGCTGATCGTATCCCACGACCGCGATTTTGCCGAGCGTTACGCCGACCGTATCGTGGAGCTGGCTGACGGTCAGATTATTGAGGACGTCACCAAGCACGAGCACAAGGCTGAGCAGATCAGCGAGGGTGTGCATCGCATCAACGATAACATTCTCCGCATTGAAAGCGGCTACAAGCTGACCGCCAAGGATCTGGAAATGATCAACGCCTACCTTGCCAAAAACAAGGGCGACGTGCTGCTTTCCGGCGACGGTCGTGTGAACGAGGAGCTGCGCTCTGCCGCAGGTATTTCCAAGGACGGCGCCACCACCGTGTTTGAGGGAACGGATCCCCAAAAGGATGTTAAGACCAAGGCATATAATAAGGATGAGACCAACTTTATCCGCTCCCGCTTGCCGATGAAGAATGCGATCAAGATGGGCTCCTCCAGCTTGAAGCACAAGAAGTTCCGTCTGTTTATGACGGTGTTGCTTTCCTTCATCGCGTTTGCAATGTTCGGTCTTTCCAGCTCGATGGCGGCTTACAACAAGATTGAGGCGGCTACCTCCTCTATCATTGACAGCCAGATCAAAAGTGCGGCTGTATCGCTCAGCACGCGCAGAATTGACCACTGGTTGGATACCGGTGAAAGCTATACCGGCTATGACGGCGCTGCACTGAATCCCGAGGATATCGCTTGGCTCAAGCAGAATACGGGTCTTGATTTCGTTCCCGTTTTTACAGGCTATGCCTCCAATCAGTACAACGATGCTGGATTTAACATCTCGAACATGATGGCTGTATATTCCAGCAATGCCGTATACAACGGTAAGATTTCCGGCTTTACCACAATGACCCAGCAGCAGCTTGACGTAACCGGTTATCAGCTCAGTGTGGGTCAGCTGCCGCAGAACTCGGGCGAGATTGCGATTACCGAGTTTATGTACCGTCAGTTTAACGAGTACGGATTTGTGAATGACGAATTCTCCGAAAGCGTGGAAAAGGGCAAGCTGACGCTCGACAACGCGGAAACCACCGGTATCGTGGGCAAGCACATCACGCTGAACCAGATCGGCTGGCAGAACCTGAATTCCGATATGCGCCCCAGCTTCAAGATCGTGGGCGTGATCAACACCAATTTTGACTATAACCGTTATGCTTCGCTGCTGCCCGTCACCGACCAGGCTCAGCAGATGCAACAGCAGGACGAAAGCGGTCTTCTGGAGATGTACCTTGGCAACGAGGTGAAATACGAGCGTGACTATGGCTTCCACGCCCTTGCCTTCGCCGTTCAGTCGGATATTGAGGCAATGACCGCATTTATGGCAACCAATACAGGCACCAAAGAATTCGGCAAGTATATGGATGCCGGTATGAAGCAGCTGCGCCTGATCGTTCTGCGTGCGGCAGAGATCGAAGGCGACCAGCCGAATGAGCTGACATCGATGTACCGTGTGGCAACCTTTGAGGAGCTGGAAAATGCCACCGTCACCTTCTTTGAGGCGGGAAAGACGACGCTTGCCGCGAATGAGATCTTGATTTCGCAGGATAAATTGAACTCCTTCATTCCCGAAAGCGGTAAGATCGTGCTTGATCAAGCTACCTTTGACGAAATGGGTGTTGCTGTATACGGTGCCGACGTGTGGAACCATACGGCGATCACCTCAAAAGCACAGTATAGTTATGCACAGCGTCTGGAATATGCGGAAAAGATCGCCTTTATTAAGGAAAAGATCGCGCTGATGAGCACCGAGGACATGCAACACAATTTCTCCACTGACAATGCCGACACAGCGGAAGCGGCGTGGATCACGAGGTGGGTGCAAAACGAAGAGAACACAGATGTGCGCTTCGGGGAAGAAACGATCAACCTGTACATGAACTGGCAGCAGAGGTATTGCACACGCACCGGTATTCAAGCGTTTGTATCTGCTTTTTACGGCATTCAGATGCCTCAGCACGTTAAAGTGGATTGTATTCAGCAGGCGCTCGGCTTCCTTTCCGGCTTCCGTTACGGCGACGATGCTATCAACAGCGAAAACACGATCAACCGTTGGCAGGACATGCACTGGATCGAAAGCCTGTATGAATACAGCGACGCGATAACCAACGAGGTTTGGAAAAACGCCGCGTTGGAGGCTCAGATGCTGAAGGATCAGTATAACAGTATCAAGAACAGCGATTGGACCGATCCTGAAAAATATAATGCAGAGCAAAAGAAAGAAACGCTGATCTCCTATTATTGCGAGCGGAATTCCGACGTAAAGGAGGATATTCAGACTTATAACTATTCGCAGCTGGATAGTATGCGTTTGCAAGCCTTTATGAAGATCTGTAGCATCACGTCCGAAACGCTGCTTGACCGCGTATACGTGGAACTCAGAGAAATGGAAAACCATGATGAAAACGCCGCTACCGTGCTGGAAGCTCCTGCTTACAAGATCGCAGGCACCTTCGATATGGGGCGCATGCAGCACGGCGATCCTTCGGGTACTGTGGTCAGTGCTGAGCTTCTTACCTTCTTTGAAACATGGCGCGAGCAAAATGCGGAAAATGAAAAGGGAGAGTCCAACTGGTATCAGGAAAAGGTCGAGCACGAGGAAGGCATCTGGTCCTTTGCGATCGCGGCTGTGAACGAAAATGATCAGGCGGCTATCCAAAAGCTGGTTGAATTGTCCTATGCCCGTACCGAGGATTACGATCCCGAAATGATCTTTGAATTGCAAAACGCCGTTATGTACACGCTCGGTAGCTTTAACGAGATTATTGAGGTGCTTTCACAGGTATTCGTGTGGCTGGGTCTTGGTCTTGCCGTGTTCTCCTCCTTCCTTTTGATGAACTTCATCTCGACCTCGATCTCCTACAAGAAGCGTGAGATCGGTATTCTGCGCGCTGTCGGTGCAAGATCCTCTGACGTGTTCAAGATCTTCTTCAGCGAGGCGTTCATCATTGCTATCATCAACTTTGTACTGGCGAGTGCGGCTTCGGTTGTCACCGTTGTTATTCTGAATAACTATATGAGAAGCTCGGGCATTAACATCACACTGCTCAGCTTCGGCCCGTTGCAGATCGCAATGATGCTTGGCATCAGTGTGTTGGTAGCTGCAATGGCTTCGTTTATGCCGGTGTATCGTATTGCGCACAAGAAGCCCGTCGACGCGATCAAAGACCGTTAAAATCGTCGTATCGTGTCGTTGCTCCTCTCGGACGAACTCGGCGTAGAATCACTACGCCGTCGTCCGTCCGCTGCGGTGCGCCTAACGCTACTTAGATTTTAATCGGTCTTGCGGATCGTTCGAAAATTTGATTTTTAAGCGATCGGGGAAATGAGCGAAAAATTGAATCAGATTTTCTTTTCAAAGGCTTTTGAAAGGGATGCGGGAAAACTTTAAAAAAGTTTTCCCGCATTTCCTTTTTGTATTGACAACTCGTTTTTTGTTTGCTATAATGCCCCTTGAACGGTGCAACCGCACCCCGAACGAAAAGAGGGAAGAATATGCAAGATATCGTATTGGAAAATGATATTTTTCGTCTTACGCTTAGTGAGGATGCTATTGCGAGCAGTCTTATACTCAAAGAAACGGGCGAGGAGCTGCTTGCGCCCGACAATGATCTGCCGTTTTTCTCGGTCACACAGGAGCGTCCCTATAACAACGAGGTCAAGCTAAAGCACATGAATAAGGAAACGACCTTTCCCGCCAAGTGCGTGCGCATGGAGGAGGGCAAGCTGATCGTTGGCTTTGATATTGCACCCTATGAGGCAGTCGTGGCGGTGAAGATCGCGCCCGCCTACATCGCGTTTTCACTGGAGGGGTTTCGAACGCGTACGTGCCACTACCTCGATGTGCTCATTGATATGCCTCCTGCGCTTTCCCTCCGCCTTTGCAACCTGCCTGTGAAGGAAAAGAAATACTTTGGCGAGTGGCTGAATGTCGCGTGGGACGAGGAAAGCGCCGTTTGCGTGATGGCAACCTGCGCGCACACGGAAATTGATGCGGAGAAGCGCCGTGACGTGCGTGTTCTTACGGCTGATGCGCATCGAGATATCAAAATGGAGGGGTGTGGCACCGCCCTCATCGCCGCGCCGCAAGCGGATTTTTTGGACGCCGTAGCACGGGTGGAAGAGGATTATGACCTCCCCCGCGGTGTGGCAAGCCGCCGTGACACGGAGCATATCAACGCCTCGATCTACTGGTCAAGTAGGATCACGCCCGAAACCGTGGACGAGCATATTGCCTATGCCAAGCGCGCAGGCTTCCGCATGATGTTACTGTATTACACCTGTATCTTTAAGGAGGAGGGTGTGGGCGGTCTTTGCGGCGATTACGATCTGCGCGACGAGTACACGGGCGACTTTGAAAATTTGCGCGTGATGCTCACAAAGATCAAGGCGGCGGGCATTACTCCCGGCTTGCACTTCCTGCACACCTACATCGGTTTGAAAAGCCGCTATGTGACGCCGATTGCCGACCACCGGTTGCACCTCAAGCGCCATCTGACGCTCGCCAAGCCCTTAGGCGCGGACGACACCGAGATCGTGGTGGTGCAAAACCCGATTGCCTGCCCCAAGGCGCACGCACACACACGCGCGTTGCAGTTCGGCGGTGAGCTGATCACCTACGAGAGCTACACCACCGAGCCGCCTTACACCTTCAAGGGCTGTGTGCGCGGCGCGTTTAATACCGTCGTCACTCCTCACGAGCGCGGACAGATCGGCGGTGTGCCCGAGATCAGCGAATTCGGCTTCCAGAGCGTGTATCTGGATCAGAACAGCGACCTGCAGGACGAGGTGGCGGCAAAGCTTGCCCGCGCCTACGATTGTGGCTTTGAGTTCGTGTATTTCGACGGTAGCGAGGGCACGCATGCGCCCTTTGCCTTCCATGTTGCGAACGCGCAGTACCGCGTGTACCGCGCACTCGGTAAGGCTCCGCTTTTCTGTGAGGGTGCGGCGAAAACGCACTTCGGCTGGCACATGCTCAGCGGTGCAAATGCCTTTGACGTGTTCAAAACCGATATTTTCAAGGAAATGATCGACATGCATCCCGTACACGAGGCACCCTTGATGCAGCGTAATTTCACGCGCGTCAATTTTGGTTGGTGGGCGTACTATGAGGACACCCGTCCCGACATTTACGAGTACGGCATGAGCCGCGCCGCCGCGTGGGACTGCCCTGCGACGATGCAGGCAAAGATTGAGCAATTTGAAAAAAATCCTCGCACCGACGATAACCTTGAGGTCATCCGTCGCTGGGAGGACGTCCGTGCAAAGGGGTGGCTTACCGAGGCGCAGAAGGAAATGATGCGCTCGCGCGACGAGCATATTCTTCTCATCAACGAGCAAGGCGAATACGAGCTTGTTCCTTATAAGCAGGTGGAGGGAACACCCGAAAATCTCTTTGTCTTTACCTTTGTGCGTAAGGGAAAAAGCTACGCCGTATATTGGTATCAAGGCGAGGATAGGCAGATCTCCTTGCCGCTTGTGGGACTTATCTGTGAGGAAGAGCTTGGCGGCACCGAAACGCCGCATACCGTGGCAAACGGCACCACTCGTGTGCCCGTTTCGCATCGCAGATACGTTTCCTGCACCGCGAGCGAGCAGGCGCTTGCCGAGGCATTCCAAAACGCGGTCGTTTTGGAATAACGATAAAAAAAGGAGGACTTTTCAGTCCTCCTTTTTTTATTTCATCTCAAACGCGTAGATCGCTTCCAATGCCTTTACGATCTCGCGACCGTACTCGGCGGAGGGCATTTCGCTTTCCTCACCGCGCACCAGCTTAGCAAATTCCTGCAGCTGCAAGCACATATAATCCCTGTCGGGGGACAAGGGGATCTCCTCCCGCACGCCCTCTCGGCAGAGCAGCAGCTTACTGCCGTTTTCCACCCGTATGGCACCCTTTTCAAAAATATAGGTGGTTTCGTACCCCACGTTTGAGTAAGCAGAGAAGGTTACGGTCGCGCTGAGTGCGTTGTCCGTCTGCACAAGGAATTGCGCGTGCCCCTCGATCTCCATGCCCTCTATCAGATTGTCGCAAACGGCACTCACGCGCGTAACGTGACCGCCTGTGAGGTACAGGAGCTTATCCAGCGCGTGCGCACCGTAATTCATCACGATGCCGCCACCGGCCATTTTTTTGCTGAGGAACCACTGGGGGCGCTTGGGTGAAAAATAGCCGATAGAACGGATCTCGTTGACGGCAAACAGCTTGCCAAGCTCACCGGAGCTCACGTACTCCTTCACGCGGCGGTTGATTTGGAAAAAGCGTTGGATGTGTCCGATGGCAAGCGTTTTCTTTGCCTTCTCGGCGGCGGCGATCAGGCTGCGGACGACGTCGTAGCAGTAGGGGCCGCCGCTGTCCTTGGCGGAGATGGGAACCATGCGCTCGGTGCAGCCGAGGCCGTCGCCCACGCAGCCCA
>JAZRFS010000047.1:0-3438 GCA_045643765.1 Eubacteriales bacterium | reverse complement strand
CTTTCCCTTTAAAATTTTTAAAAAACTTTTGCCGAAAAAAAGAGAATTGCGCTTTTTTGCCGTATATTAATTATGAATTGCGAAAAATGACGCGAAAGGAGGACTTTTTATGTTTGACATGCTGAAGATGCAAGCGGAGCACGAGGAGCGTACGCTCTCGCCCTATGCGTTTCGCACGGCGAGCACCGCGGGGCGTGAAGTGCCGCTTGAGCCCAGTGCCTTGCGTACGGAATTTCAGCGCGATCGCGATCGCATCATTCACAGCCAGTCCTTCCGCCGCCTGATGTATAAAACACAGGTGTTTCTTGCCCCTGCGGGTGACCATTACCGTACGCGTCTGACGCACACGCTTGAGGTTTGCCAGATCGCGCGTACCATCGCCCGCGCGCTGTGCCTGAATGAGGATCTCACCGAGGCGATCGCACTTGGTCACGACCTTGGACATACGCCCTTCGGTCACGCAGGAGAAGCCGTGATGCAGCAATGCTACTCGCCCGATTTCTCGCACAATCTGCAGGGCGTGCGCGTGGTGAAAAAGCTGGAAAACGGCGGAAAAGGTCTGAACCTTACAGCTGAGGTCATTGACGGTATCGCTTGCCATTCCGGCAAGGTGAAGCCGAAAACGCTGGAAGGGGAGATCATCCGCTATGCGGATCGCATCGCCTACATCAATCACGATATTGACGACGCGTTGCGCGCGGGCATTCTGCAAAAGGAAGAGATCCCCGCACCGCTTTGCGATATTCTCGGGTATACGCACTCTGCCCGCATCAACACGATGGTGGGCTCGATCGTCCGTGCCAGCACGGACAAGCCCGTGATCGAGATGGAAGGCGACGTGTGGGAGGCGACTGATCGTCTGCGCGATTTCCTTTTTGAGCGCGTTTATCGCGACAACGTTGCCAAGGATGAGGAGCTGAAGGCAAAGGATATGTTGGCGCAGCTGTTTAACTATTTCGAGGAGCATCCCGAAAAGCTGCCCATTGATTACCTGGAAATCATCAGCAAGGAGTCAGTGGGGCGTGCTGTGTGCGACTATATTTCGGGTATGACCGATCGCTATGCCCTTGATCTGTATCACAGTATTTTTATCCCGGAGGTGTGGCGCGTAAAATGATCCCAAAACGACAAAGAGTTCCGCAAGAGGTCATAGAAGAGATCCGTTACCGCAACGATATCGAGGATGTGATCGGCACCTACGTCACCTTGAAGCGCGCGGGTTCCAACCGCAACGGACTTTGCCCCTTCCATAGTGAAAAAACGCCGTCCTTTACCGTTTTCCCCGGCACGAAAAGCTTCTATTGCTTCGGCTGCGGCGCGGGCGGGGACGTGGTAACCTTCATTCAGAAAATTGAAAATCTGGATTATCGCGACGCGCTTGAGTTTCTCGCCAAGCGCGCGGGTGTGCAGATCCCGCAGGACAGTATGCAGGTGTACGAGGAAGCGGGCGTTTCCAAAAAGCGCGTTTGCGAAATGAATTTGGAAGCAGCCAAGTTTTTCCGCGCGTGCCTGTTTGATCCCCAGATCGGCGCAGACGGTATGAGTTATCTGACCGAAAAGCGCAAGCTTTCGGGCGCCGTGATCAAGCATTTCGGGCTTGGCTTTGCCCCCGACGATTTCGGGGCGCTCACGCGCCATATGAAGCAGAAGGGCTTCACGGACGAGGAGCTTTACGCCGCCTTCCTTTGCGGCAAATCGCAAAAAACAGGAAAGCCCTTCGATCTGTTCCGCAACCGTATGGTCATTCCTGTTATCGATGTGACGGGAAACGTGGTTGCCTTCAGTGCCCGTTCGCTTAATCCCGATGAGAAAAACAGAAAGTACATCAACACCTCGGACACCTCCGCATTTAAAAAGAGCCGTATTCTGTTCGGTATGAATTTTGCCAAAAATCACTGTGCCGAGCAGATGATCCTGTGCGAGGGCGCTATGGATGCTATGGCGATCCAGGCCGCCGGCTTCGAGAACGCGGTGGCAACACTGGGCACCGCTATTACAAGCGAGCATGCAAGATTGCTTGCCCGCTATACCAAGCGCGTCATCATCAATTACGACAGCGACGCAGCAGGACAGACCGCCGCGTACAAGGCGATGCGTCTTTTGGACGAGGTTGGGCTTGAGGTGAAGGTGTTGAAGCTGACGGGCGCCAAGGACGCCGATGAATACGTACATACCTACGGGGCGGATGCCTTCCGCAAGCTTTTGAACGAAAGCAAGACGGCGTTTGATTTCAAGCTGGACAACGTACTGGCACAGCACGACGTGGCGACGCCCACGGGTAAGATCAATGCCGCAAAGGAATTGGTGGCGATCATTGCTCAGACCGCTTCAGGCGTGGAGCGCGAGGTTTATATCGGCGCGGCGGCGACAAAGCTGGGCATTTCAGCCGAGGTGATTACCAACGATGTCAACCGTTACCGTGCAAGGGCAGCACGCGAGCAACGGGAAAAGGAGCACCGCGATCTGCAAATGAGCGCACGCAAATTCGGCGATCACGTCAATCCGGATGCTGCCAAGAACCCCGCGGCAGCAAGTGCAGAGGAGATCGTGCTTGGCATGATGCTGCTGTATCCCGAGCATCGTCGCGCCGTATGTGACGGCAAGGTGGGATTGAGTGCAGAGCATTTCTTTACCTCGTTTGGCAAGCGTGCCTTCGAGGTGATCTGTGAGATGGAAAAAAGCGAGCAGGGCTTTGATTTCTCGGCGATGGGTGAGATTTTCACCCCTGACGAGATGGGACGCTTTGTTCGTATGCAGCAAGACAGACAGGCACTGTCGGATAATGGCGAGCAGGTGCTGCAAAACGCTGCGACGGCGCTTGCCGATGCGCGGCAAAAACAAAACGAGCGCGATACGGGTGATCTGCAAAGCGAGATCGCACGCCGACGCGCTGCTATGAAACGAAAAAACTGAAAGGACGGAGATAAAACATGGAAGAAAAAATGGATTTTGCGAAGGAAATCGAAGCAGAGGTCGAAGAGAAAAAGCTTAATATTGACGAGCTTTTGGAAAAGGGCAAGAAGAAGGGCTCTTTGTTCGTCAGCGATCTGGACGAGGCGCTGATTGATTACGACCCTGACAAGCTTTGCGAGGATCTGGAGGCCAGCGGCATTTCCTTTGCGGAGGATATCGCCGATCTGGAAAGCGAGGTCGAGTCCTTTGGTGTGGGCGAAAACATCGAGCGCCAGCTGGTGCAGGAGGGTATCTCGATCGATGACCCCGTTCGTATGTATCTGAAGGACATCGGCAAGGTCGCGCTGCTTGACCCCGAGCGTGAAAAAGAGCTTGCCCGCCGTATGGCAGAGGGCGACGAGAAGGCAAAGGACGAGCTGGTGCAGGCAAACCTGCGTCTGGTCGTCAGTATCGCCAAGCGCTACGTGGGTAAGGGTATGTTCTTCCTGGATCTGATCCAGGAGGGTAATCTTGGCTTGATGAAGG
>JAZRFS010000046.1:0-3563 GCA_045643765.1 Eubacteriales bacterium | reverse complement strand
CGGCGGCTTGGCGCAAAGGGGGTTCGAAAAAAAAAAGGGGGCGGCCGCTGTGGCGCCCTCCCTTTTTATTGCAATCAAAGCGATTCCAGATAATTTACCACGTCGGCGACGGTGATAAACTTGTTGGAGTCGGTATCCGAGATTTCAATACCAAACTTATCCTCGCACATCATTACAAGATCAGCAAGGTCAATCGAGTTGATGTTAAGATCGTTGGAAAGTTCTGCATCCATCGTGATAAGGCTTTCGTCGATCTGCAGCTCTTCAACCAACAGTTCCTTCAGCTTTTCAAACATAATTCGTTCCTCCAAAATCCCGTTCGGGATAATTATTGTTTAACAATATTATAACTCAAAAATAAATTTTGTCAAGTATTTTATAAAAAAAGGCGTGTTTGTTGACATTTGCCATATGTTGTCGTATAATAAGTACGGAAAATAGAGAGGGGGGAAACGAATGCGTGTGTTTGGCTGCAGACCGCTTGCCGCGGCCTGTGCACTTTTTATTTTCAGCTTGCTTGCGGCTTATTTGCTACCCCTCTTGCTTACCTTTGTTCTGAGCCTTGTTTTTTGTGTGCTTGCACTTTTGATTGTTTTTTACTGCCTTCGACGCGGCATTTCCTATTCTCGTCTTTTTCTGTTACTCGCTTTGCTTGCTATCTGCCTTGGAGGTATGCGCGTAGCGTGCGAAAGAAAAAATAGTGAAAGGATCTGGGAAAGCCGATACACGCAAGAGGTAGAAGTGGAATTCTCGGTAGAGGAAATTCTCTATAACAGCGCATATGGTACCGAGCTTCTTGTAAATGTACATGGGATCGGCGGGGAGCGGGTGCGTTCTTGTGCCGTAGTGCGTAGTGACGAGCAGCTTCCGTTTTACGTGGGAGATCGTGTCCGTGCCACACTCGCGGTGCATCCGCTGGACTTCGAGGCGTATTCCGAACACACCGTTTATCAATATCGGGCAAATGGAGCCAAATCGCTTTTGCTTCTCTCAGATCCTGCTCGTGTCACCTTTATCAGCAGTGGTACGAATACGCTTCAAACGCGTCTTTTGGACTTGAGGGCTGTACTTTCTCATCGCATTTCCCGCACACTGGGTGGTGAAGAGGGCAATCTTCTGGCTGCTATGCTGCTTGGCAGTAAACAGATGTTAGCGGATCAGACAGTCCGCGATTTCAAATTATCCGGCGTATCGCATCTGCTGGCGCTTTCCGGTCTGCATCTCGTTATTCTTGCGGGTTTGCTTGAAAGGCTGCTGTATTTGTGCGGTGCGGGTAAAAAACTGCGCATCGCTGTTCTTTTGCCGCTTTGCTTCTTTTATCTTATGCTGACAGGGTGTAATTATTCCTTGCTTCGCGCTATGATCATGCTGGGAGCCGTCTATTTATCCGCATTGCTGCGCGAGGATAACGATTCCTTGACCGCGCTGATGCTGTCGGGAGCTATCATATTGGGATTTACCCCCTATGCCATATTTTCCGTTTCCTTCCAGATGACCGTGCTGGCAACCTTTGGTCTTCTTGCGTTTATCAGGATACAAACGCTTCTCGGTACGCGTTTGCCGAAAGGGAAGCGCCGAATGACACGGCTTTTGTGGCGCGTCTTTCGCTTTGCGTGTAGCTCGGTGGTATTAAGCATTTCCACAACTGTGGCACTATTGCCCGTGCTGTGGCTGGAGATCGGTTCCTATTCGCTTATGACACCGCTCTCCAATCTTATTTTGGTTCCGCTGGCACCGGTGCTTTTATTTTCGGCACTTTTGGCGTTATTATTGCCGTTTTCCGCTGTGGGCAGCATCGCAAGCCTACCTGCGGGACTTGCCTTGTTTTTGACCGAGCGCTTGGGATCCGCACAAGCCGTCATCTCTTTGAACGAACCGTACATTCCTTATATCGTAGTCCCCGTTGTTCTTCTGACCGTGATACTGCTGATCATAGATCTGAAGCGACTGTATCCTGTTGCAATCCTACCGGCAAGCCTTTGTATGATTGCTTTTATTCTGATTTTTACCGTCTTTGTCGGCATGGATCAGCATTTGCTTGTAACCTATCGACAAAGCGGGAAAAACGAGGGGCTTGTACTGGTCCGCGGCTGCGAGGCGATGATCTGTGATCTTTCCAATACCAGTCTGACGCAGCTTCGCGCCGATTGGAGGGAAGCGCAACAATGCGGTGCGACCGAGCTTTCCGTGCTTCTTCTGACACATTATCACAGCAAAAGCGCCGTAGCGATTTCGCGCTTTGCACAAGGTGTGATCCTGCGCGAATTATGGCTGCCAAGACCTACGGACGAAGCACAGCGGGATATTTTTGAGGAGCTGCTTGCGGTGGCGCTCAAACAAAAGATACAGATAACGATTTACGATGCGGATACGCCGCTTACCGTATTTGATAAAGGAATTTTGTGTGTTTCCGGGTATCTTCATCATTCCCGCTCGGTAGAGCCTGCCTTTTCCGTGAAGCTTTGCTATGCAGAAAGCTCGATCTGCTATCATACGGCCTCTTACGAGGAATATCTCGCGGCAAAGGATGCACTGCACGAATGCACCGCCACACATCTGATCCTTGGGGCGCACGGTCCCATACCTAAAAAGGAAGCAGATCTTTCCCATATCACGGCACAAAGCGTCCTGGTGGGAAACGAGGAGCATCTTGCTTTTTTCAAGCTGGGCGAGCAAAGCGAGCTGATGATCGCGCCGCGCCTCCACGCTTACGATCTGGAATAACAAAATCCGACACAAAAGGAGAATTTTCGCATAGGATAGTAGCAGGAGCCTTGTTTTGGCTCTGAATTCCAACAAGGAGGAATATTCCTATGGCAGAAAACAAGTTTTCCTGCGGCGGTGGCGGCGCTTCGCGCGAGGCGTTCGGCATGGAGGTCGGCAGGATCCTGGACGCGTGTCGCGATCGGGATTGCTTTGAGGATATCCGCGTCTATCTTTCCGCCTTTGGCGAGGATCTTATCGCGCGCACGGGCAACGTGCGCGTAAAGAGCGCACGTATCTGCGGCGCAAATATCGTGACCGAGCCCGTACAGTTCAATTATGGCTTTTACGCCGTGGACGTCAAGTTCTATATCGGTGTGACCTTTGAGGTATGCGTACCCTTGGGCACCGCACAGGAATTTGAAGGCGTTGCGGTCGTCGAAAAGCGCGTGGTGCTTTACGGCGGAGAGAGCAATGTCAACGTCTTTCGCAGTGTAGAGGGTGGCAACTATTGCAGCATCCCCGAATTTGTCTGCTGCGCGAAGAAGCATCCTGAAGCAGTCGTGGAGGTGCTGGATCCCGTCGTGCTTGGTGCACGCATCGTGGATAACGCCGACGAGTGCCATTGCTGCTGTTGCTGCTGCGAAATCCCCGAGCAGATCACGAACCGCCTTGGCTGCTCGCTGGTGGATGGCGGCGAGGGTCGCTATCTGGCGGTGTCTCTCGGTCTTTTCTCGGTCGTACGCCTTGTGCGTGACGGTCAGTTCCTTGTGCAGGCAAGCGAATACTGCTTGCCCGATAAGGAGTGCGTTTCGCAAAGCGAAAACGACCCCTGCTCGACCTTCCGTCACCTGCCTTTC
>JAZRFS010000045.1:0-8757 GCA_045643765.1 Eubacteriales bacterium | reverse complement strand
CGATAGACCTGTCTTGCCGTGCCCCGCACGCCGTCAAAGATCGGCACCTCTTTCCCCAGTGCGCGCAGTATTTGCTCCTTCACGAAAGGAAAGTGCGTGCATCCCAGCACCACAGCATCGGGCACGGGGCTGCGATAAGGGGCGAGAAGCTTCTGCAAATAAGCATCCAGCTCGGGGGCGTTTTCCGCGCCCGCCTCTACCATTTTCACGATTTCGGGTGCAGGAAGTGGCAAAACGGTAGCGATTTTTCCGTATTTTTCCGCCAACTCCGCGAACTTCTCCTCCCGCAAAGTAAGCGGGGTTGCCAGCACCAGCACACGGGGCTTTTCGCACACGCCAAGGGCGGGCTTGAGGGCAGGCTCCATCCCCACGATCGGCACATCGGGGTGGCGGCGGCGCAGCTCTTCTGCCGCGAGTGACGTGGCAGTATTGCACGCCAAAACCAACGCCTTGCACTCCAAAAGCAATCGCTCCGCTTCCCCAAGGATATGTGCGGTCAGCTCCTCGGGCTCGCGCTCTCCGTAAGGTGCATAGGCGCTATCTCCGAAATACAACAGCTCCTCGCAAGGAAGCACACGGCGGATCTCGTGTAAAACGCAAAGCCCCCCGACGCCGGAATCCATCACGGCGACGGGGAGCCTGGCACGAGCATCCGCCTCGTTTTCGTCAAAAGGACGCAAAACGGGTTGATTTTTCTCGTAATATTCCATTCTCATTCTCCTATCCATCGGTAGCCCACGCCCCGCTCAGTGCGGATGCGCATAACGCCGTCTTGTTCCAGTTTACGCCGCAAGCGGTAAAGATATACCGCCACTGCGTTGGATTTTTCGGCTTGCTCACCAAGAATAGCTTCTATTTCCTGCACGCTGACAGTGCGTGCACGGTTTTCGTACAGCAAACGCAACACCTTTTGCTCGGCTTGGCTGAAGGAAAGCTTTTTTCCCGCAAGCCAAAATGCATCGCCCTCCCGCAGCAGTACCCCGCGCGGCGCACCCTCGTGGCGGTGCAAAAGCGCACTCAGCTCTCTGGCACAAAACGGCAGCTCCAAAAGTGCATACAGCCCGGAACGGGTGGTGTTTTTCACGTTTTCGGGGTGTGCGGAAAAACCGATTTGTACGGGAGCGCTCTCCCCCTTTGGCAAGGGTGCTGGATGATCCAGATCGACCAGCCACACGCGTGCTTGCTCCGGCGCGATCTCCTGCAAGCCGCAACGCAACGCCTCCAGCAACAGCATCTGCGAAAGCACCGCATCGCGGGAAAACACAGCTACGCTCATGTGTTCTGCGCGAGCAGGACGTCAAACACGGCCCGCACGCCCTCCAGCGTTTGCGCTTGCATCAGCTCTCCGCGCGCCGCCGCCGCACCGCGCAGCCCCTTACAGTACCAAACCAGATGCTTGCGTGCTTCGGGAAGTCCCACACGCTCGCCCTTGCGGGCGATCATATCGGCGGCGTGCGCAAGTGCCGCCTCCAATCTCTCGGTAGCGCTTGGTGGGGTGTACTCTCTTCCCTCAAGCGCCGCGATCACCTCGGCAAAGATCCAAGGATTACCCAGCGCCCCGCGGGCGATCATCACGCCGTCACACGCGGTCTGTTCAAGCATTCTTTTCGCATCCTCAGCAGAATAAATATCACCGTTGCCGATGACGGGCACACACACGGCGCGCTTGACGGCAGCGATGATGCCGTTATCGCTGCTGGGCTGATAATACTGCTGGCGCGTTCTGCCGTGCACGCAAATGAGATCTGCGCCCGCATCCTCCAGCATCTTCGCCATTTCAGGTGCGTTTTTGTGATCATTGGTAAATCCCGCGCGGATCTTGACCGTTACGGGCAGCTTCACCGCGCGCTTGATCTCTCGCACGATCTCGGCGGCAAGTGCGGGCTCGCGCATCAGCGCGCTCCCCTCGCCGTTGCCCACAACCTTCGGCACGGGGCACCCCATATTGATATCAATGGCGGCGGGCATCTGCTCGCGGTATGCCCCGCGATATTCCCCGCTTTCAATCAGACGCGCCGCTTCTGCCATGTAAGCGGGCTCACGACCGAACAGCTGGATCGCCATCGGGCTTTCCTCACTGACGATATTGGCAAGCTCCGCCGTTTTCGCGGGCGCACTTGCCCGCGCCCTTTGCTCGAAGCAAAGTGCCTTGGCAGAGATCATTTCACTGACGGTATATTCCGCCCCGTGTGCACGGCAAATGACACGGAAGGCGGTATCTGCCACACCCGCCATAGGCGCCAGCATCACGCCGTGCGTAAGCGTATGTGCGCCGACCTGAAGCGGTGCCATCAGCCGTTGAACAGGCGCATCGTACGACACGCCTCGGTATGTACCAGCTGGCAAAGATCTGCGGGGAAGCCCATTTTCACGCCCGGATCCTCGATCTCCTCAACCTTCAGAATGCGCTTGCGCCCCGTCACGGTATAGAAGATCGTGGTGGCTGCCACATAGCTGCCGAAGGGGGTGGCGTGATTGCCATCCTCACGGTACAAAAGCTCTGCGGGCTTTGTAAGCAAGAGCTTGCCGAAAACCTCACCCGTCGGCGCGAAAAAGCACCCGTTGGCGCGACAAAAGCGCTGATACACGTCGGTCATATCATTCTGCTGGGAACGGCTATCCCGTGCCGCCCACGGCATATAGAGATAATACGCACTTCCCGCAGCATCCGCCATATCCTTAAGCAGCTTCGCAGCGTCGCGGAAGGCACCCGCCTCAAAGCCCGTCGCCTTATCCTGCACAATCACGGCATCATAATCACCGTAACGGATATTGAACACCGCGCTGTGGGATGCCGCGTGATAGGCAAGATTTTTCCCACCCACAGCAAGCATCGTCACATGTACCTTCTGCCCGACTGCGGCGAAAAGCTCCTGCACGATCCCCGGCATTGCGTTGTAATAGGTATGACTGTTTCCGATAAACAAAAGCTTCATAAAAACCTCTTTATGAATGTGTATTTTCTCTTAAAATCATACCATAAAATTGCCGCAAAGTCAAGCGAAAATCTTTTCATCGCAAAATGCGTCGCACCGCGAAAATTTGTGATCCCGCTCAACCGAAAACGACGCTTTCCCGCCACACGGTGTCGGTTTTTCACGAGCGAATAGGGCTTGACCGTGCCGGGCTTTTGTGCTACCATCAAAAGCACCGCAAGGCGGAGAAAAGAAAAGGAGAAGAAAAATGAAGATCTGGAAAATGGCAGGATGCCTCGGGCTTTTGGTCGTGATTATCTGCAGCTGTGTGATCCTGGCAAAGCCCACCGAGGTTTCGGCAAAGGAAGACACGCAACCCACGCAAGGCGAGCAAAGCACGCAAAGCACGACCACGCAGACACAAGTGCAAAAGGAGAACGGCGAGGAGCAATCCGTCACCGTGGAAAAAACATACAGCACGGGACTTTCCTTCCGCAGCAACGGAAACGGCACGTGCGCCGTTTCGGGTCTTGGCAGCTGTAAGGACAGCTATCTGTTGATCCCACCGAAAAGCCCGAACGGCGATACCGTCATTGAAATTCTGACCGGTGCGCTGGCAAGTGACAGCGTAAGCGCGATAGAGATCCCCGCAACCGTTACCGCACTGAACGCCGACAGCTTCGCGGGCTGCACGCGCCTGATGCACGTACGTGTTGCCACGGGCAATAAGAGCTTTTTGATAGAAGACGGGGCGCTTTATACCGCAGACGGGCAAACGCTTTTGTACTGTCCCGTCGCAAGAGGGGCAAGAGAGCTGTCGTTGCACAACTCCCTTGCACATATCGCAGCGGGCGCCTTTGCCAAATGCCCGGGCTTGACTACCGTATATTTTTCGGGCAGCACCGCCGATTGGCGGAATATCCGCATCGGCGACGACAACGACGCACTGTACGAAGCGGCGTTTAAATTTAATGCAAGCTAACAAAAACACCCCGAAACGAATACCGTTTCGGGGGGTTTTTGTATACGATCGGTCTGCGAAAAAACTTAGAAATGCAGCGAAGCAACGATGCCACTTGCCGTCGACGAACTCCGCGCCCGCCCTTAGGCGCGCGTAAAGAAAAAACGCGCAGAGCAAGGCGTACCACAGGCGACACCCGACGGCGTAGTTTGCCTACGCCAAGGGCTGAGCCGCGGAACAACGACGCTCTGCGCGGAATTTTTCGTTACGATCAGGAAACGTCCTCGTAATTCACGTCCTGATTTAAGGTTGCTTTGGCGCTGTCGTCAAAATAATCCATCGGATTAACCTGCAAACCGTTCACCGTCATCTCCAGGTGCAGGTGCGGCTCCTCTGCGACCTCGACCATAGCGCTCTCGCCCACAGTACCGATCACGTCGCCCGCCTTGACCGCAGCACCGACAACGGTGCCCTCGGGCAGCTCGGTGGAAAGATTTTTATAAATGGTATAGCACTCACCGCCGTGCTTCACAGCCACGCACTGACCCATACGCACGTCCTCCCAGACCTGCGCAATCACACCGTCTGCCATCGCGCTGACACTGGCACCCGCTGCGGTACCCACATCAATGCCCAGATGCATACGATAGTCCCCCATCGTGGGAGAGAACACCTGCACCTCGGTATCGTGCTTTTTCTGCATTACCCCATAGACGGGTAGCAAAAAGTGCTCGGGAAGCTGATCCGCACCCGTCTGCTCGTCAGAGGGTGGCACAGGCGCGGGCTGCTGCCCTTCCGGGGTGGGCTGCTCGGGCTGCTGATCGGGGGTGGGATCGTTGACACCCGCCTGGGTACTGTCATCGGGGGGCAGGATCACGTCATTCTTTGCGGCGCGGTTGGCGACCACGGTGGTGATGATAATAGCAGTCAGCACCAACAGCATCACGGTCACCGTAATGGCAATGGCGCGAGCACCCTTATCCTCTTTGAGCTTTACAAACAAATTCTTTTTTTGCATGAGGTTTACTCCTTTTCTTTTTTCTGTCGCTTCTATTTTTGCCTTTTTTGCGCACCTTATACACAAATTCCAAAAAAATTAAGAAAAGGACTTGCCCCCATTCCGTAATTATGATATACTATTAAGGTATAGTATATCTTCGCGTATGCGGTAAAAGGAAGTGAGATCATGTTCAAAATCGGTTTCGACAACGAGCAATATATCAAAACGCAATCCGGTCATATCGAAAAGCGGATCGCGCAGTTTGGCGGCAAGCTCTATCTGGAGTTTGGCGGCAAGCTTTTTGACGATTTCCACGCCGCACGCGTGCTGCCCGGCTTTGAGCCAGACAGTAAGATCCGTATGCTCTCTGAGCTTGCGGGCGAGGCAGAGGTAGTCATCACCATCAACGCCGCCGATATTGAGAAAAACAAGATCCGCAGTGACCTTGGCATCACCTACGACCAGGACGTGCTGCGCCTGATCGACGCCTTCCGCAGCTTCGGCATGTACGTGGGCAGCGTGGTGCTGACGCGCTACACGGGTCAGCCCGCAGCAGAGGCATTCCAGAAGCGTCTGGAAGCGCTGGATCTCAAGGTCTATCGCCACTACCCCATCCCCGGTTATCCTCTGGACGTCAAAACCATCGTCAGTGACGAGGGCTACGGCAAGAACGAATATATCGAAACCACCCGTTCGCTTGTCGTGGTGACCGCCCCCGGTCCCGGCTCGGGTAAAATGGCGACCTGTATGTCCCAGCTCTATCACGATAACAAGCGCGGCGTGCGCTCGGGCTACGCAAAATTCGAGACCTTCCCCGTCTGGAACCTGCCGCTCAACCACCCCGTGAACCTCGCCTATGAGGCTGCCACCGCCGACCTCAATGACGTCAATATCGTGGACCCCTTCCACCTGGCAGCATACGGTCAAACGACCGTCAACTATAATCGCGACGTAGAGATCTTCCCCGTCGTAAAAACGATGTTCGAGCATATCTACGGCGAATGCCCCTACAAGTCCCCCACCGATATGGGTGTGAATATGGTCGGCAACTGCATCTTTGATGACGATGCCGTTTGCGAGGGCGCAAAGGATGAGATCATCCGACGCTACTATGCCGCGCGTTGCCGCCAGTTCAAGGGTGAAAACGACGGCAGCGAGGCAAACAAGATCCAGATGCTGATGGCGAAGGGCAACGTGCAGGAAGCACAGCGCCCCGTGATCGGCGAGGCACTTGCCCGCGCCGAAAAGACACAGCTCCCCGCCGTAGCCATTCAGCTCCCCGACGGACGCGTGATCACGGGTAAGACCTCTAATTTGCTGGGCGCCGTATCCGCCGCCGTCATCAACGCCCTGAAGGCGCTTGCCGATATCCCGAAGGAGACCAAGTTGATCTCCCCCGAGATCCTCAAGCCCGTTTCCAACCTGAAGATCAAGCGACTTGGCAACAAGAACCCCCGCTTGCATCTGGACGAGTTATTGATCGCGCTTTCCATCTGTGCGGTAAACGATAAGGTTGCCCGCAAGGCACTGGGATGCCTTGACAAGCTTCGCCACTGCGATGCACACTCCACCGTGATCCTTTCCCCCGCAGACGAAAGCACGCTCAAAAAGCTGGGCGTACAGCTGACCTGCGAGCCCAAGTACCAAACCAAGGCACTGTATCACGGCTGATATTAATATAAAAAGGAAGGGCGCGACGCGCCCTTCCTTTTTTGCTTTCCTTTGTTTCGCCCTCGTTTTTCCAAGTTTGCATATACATTTTTCCAGTTTTTTCTCTTGCGCATACGCGCTATTTCCATTTACAAGCAAAAAGCAGGGCAAAAGCCCTGCTTTTTTGATATTTTGCTTATCAGTAGTTCTCTGCGCGAACCTCAAAGTAGCTTTGGGGATGAGCGCAAACGGGACAAACATCGGGAGCCTTCACGCCCATCACAAGGTGACCGCAGTTGCGGCACTCCCACATAGCCATCTCGCCCTTCTCAAAGACCTTCTGCATCTCTACGTTGGAAAGCAGCTTGCGATAGCGCTCCTCGTGTGCCTTCTCGATCTCGGCAACAGCGCGGAACTTCTCGGCGATGTCGTGGAAGCCCTCCTCGTCCGCCTCTTTTGCAAAGGTAGCGTACATATCCGTCCACTCGTAGTTCTCGCCTGCGGCAGCATCGGCAAGGTTCTGCGCGGTGTTGCCAAGCCCACCGAGGAGCTTGAACCACATCTTAGCGTGCTCCTTCTCGTTATCGGCAGTCTTTGCAAACAGGGCGCTGATCTGCTCATAGCCCTCCTTCTTGGCAACGCTTGCAAAGTAGGTGTACTTGTTGCGTGCCTGGCTCTCGCCGGCGAACGCGGTCATCAGATTTTGCTCGGTCTTTGTACCCTTCAAGCTCATAATAATTCTCCTCAACTTTAAATTTTAAGATGATTGACAATGCAAGCAACGCGTGTGCAGGATCAGCTCATAGGAGTCAATCTCCACACCGGTGCGCGCGGTGAACTCTGCGGCAAGGTCGCCGAGATCCACGTCCAGCACCCGCCCGCACGAGGAGCAAAACGCGTGCTCGTGCTTGGTGGGTGTCTTGTCGTAAAAATCGGGGCCGTCCGCAGTGCGGATGTGTAAGATATGCCCCTCCTCGGTCAGATAGTGCAATGTGTTATACACGGTAGCAAGCACGATGCCGGGGTACTTTTCCTTCGCGCGACGAAAGATCTCATCGGCGGGCAAATGCCCCTCGGACTCGCGCAAAATCTGCAGGATGGCGGCACGTTTTTGTGTCATGTCGTCCTCCTTTCAGCCATTTGGCGGTCGAACTTTATTTGAAGTAACGGTTGAGAAGACCCTCGAAGGCGCGGCCGTGACGTGCCTCGTCCTTTGCCATCTCATGTACGGTGTCGTGAATGGCATCAAGGTTCAGCTGCTTTGCCTTCTTGGCAAGGTCAAACTTACCCTCGCAAGCGCCGTTCTCAGCAGCCACACGCAGCTCAAGGTTCTTCTTGGTGGAGTCAGTCACCACGTCGCCGAGCAGCTCAGCGAACTTAGCGGCATGCTCTGCTTCCTCGTAAGCTGCCTTTTCCCAGTACAGACCGATCTCGGGGTAACCCTCGCGGTGTGCCACGCGAGCCATCGCCAGGTACATACCAACCTCGGTGCACTCGCCCATGAAGTTTGCCTTCAGACCCTCGATGATCTCAGCGGGAACCTCAGGTGCCTTGCCAACGCCGATCACGTGCTCGGTTGCCCAAGCAGCCTCGGCCTCTACGATCTCATTGAACTTTTCAGCGGGGACCTTGCAAACGGGGCATCTTTCGGGTGCGTGCTCGCCCTCAACGATCTCACCACATACAGAGCATTTCCACTTTTTCATAATACTAATCTCCTTTAAGACAAAAATTTCAAATTTTATGTTCCTCACATTCGCACTGGTTTTGGAACAATTCTATTTTAGCACAAGTTTTTCTGTTTGTCAATAGGTTTTTCGAAATTTTTTAGAATAATTCTAAAAAATATTTTCAGTATACATGTACGCCCACGCGTTATTATATTAAAAGGAAGAAACGCACTTGACGGAAATTGCAAAAAATATTATAATAATAGAGAAAATTACGCGAAAGGAGCGCAAAAAATGACAGAATTACTCTCCCCTGCGGGAAATTTTGAAAAAATGCAGGCCGCTTTGCGCTTTGGCGCGGACGCGGTATATCTGGCGGGGCAACGCTTCGGTATGCGCTCCGCCGCAGACAACTTTACCGACGAGGAGCTGGCAGCCGCCGTGGAGTACGTCCACGCGCGCGGCAAAAAGCTGTATCTGACCGTCAACACGATGCCCCACGGGCACGAGTATCCCGCACTGCGCGAATATTTTAAAAAAATCGCAAGCTATCCCCCGGAC
>JAZRFS010000044.1:0-1884 GCA_045643765.1 Eubacteriales bacterium | reverse complement strand
CCTGCTTGCCGATGCGGATGCGCGCCTTGCGGAATACAAGGCAACGCATGAGGGCTGGCTATGAGAATTCTGATCACAAACGATGACGGTATCGCCTCGCCGATTCTGCCGTATTTTGCAAAATGGGCATCAAGCCTCGGTGAGGTTACGGTGATCGCGCCCCTCGTCGAGCAGAGCGGTATGAGCCACGCCATCAATTTCACAAGAGCGCACGAGGTCAAGCGCGTTCCCCTCACCCCCGAGGTCGAGGCGTATACGATGACCTCGACCCCTGCCGACTGCGTCCGCTTTGCGGTGCTGGGAATGAAGCGGAAGTTCGATCTCGTTCTCTCGGGCATTAACCGCGGCTTTAACCTCGGTCTTGACATCGTCTATTCGGGCACGGCTGGTGCCATTTTTGAGGCAGGCAGGCTCGGTATTCCCGGCATTGCCGTCTCCACCGACCCGACGAGCTTTGAGTATGTCAAGGAGCATCTTGACACGGTGTACCGCTATTTCTGCGAGCATTCGCTCCTCTCGAAAAACAGTCTTTACAACGTCAATATTCCCAAAGGGGAGGGAAAGATCCGCATCACAAGACAGGGCGGTATTTACTTCCACGACGTCTTTGAGCATCAAGGGGGCGACTCCTATATGCAGGCAGGCCACGTCCTCCACGAGAGCGGCGGCGACCTGACACTCGACACCGATTCGGTGCGCGAGGGCTATATCTCGATCACGCCCCTGACCCGCGAGCGCACGGCGCTCGAGGTCTACGAGAGCCTTGCGAAGGAGTTAAATTAAAAATCAAACGGAGCTTCGGTAAGAGGCTCCGTTTTTTATATTTTACGCGAGGATGTTGAAAAAAGAAAAGGGGCGTGCGAAATTCGCACGCCCCTCTGTGTTTTACGATTGCCGGGAATATGGATTGAGATTAGTCCTCTTTGTAAACAACTGCGATCTCAAGAACATAGATTGCTGCAGCTGCGCTCTGCTCGAATACGATCTTAACCACACCGGTAAGCTCGGTTGTGGACTCAAAGGTGTACTCGGTAGCAGTGGTGGTCAGAGTTTTGGTCTCGCCGATCTGCGTATCGCCAACAAAAACCTTCATGGTTGCGTCGGTGCCCGATGCGCCGGAAGCGTTGATAACGATCTTCTTCACATTCTTGAACTGCTCGGAGGTCAGGGTAAGGGTCGTGAAAGCATCTGCCTTCTTACCAAACTGCTGACCCTTGCCGGAAGAGAAGTTGCCGAAGTAATAAGCATCGTCATCAAGAGCGTCAGTGCCGGTTGCCGTCCACTTTACAGCGCCAAGCTCGGTTGCGGTGTTGATTGCCGTGATGGCCTTCGTGGAGAAGGTGTACTCATAGGTCTTCTCACCTGCCACAGCCTTTGCGGTAACGGTAACGGTGAACTCCTCGGTAACGCTCGTGGTATCGGAGGACTTGATGGTAGCAACAAGCTTAATGGTCTGTGCTGTTGCGGTCTGGGTGATGGTGATAGGAGAGGTGACAGCCGTGCCGTTTGCATCTGCCCAGGTGATCACAACATCGGTGTACTTCGTGCCGGTTGCGGGAAGGGTGAGCGTGCCATCAGCCTTGAACTCGGTGGTGATGGAAAGGCCTGCCTTCTCGTAGTCAGCCTTGGAGTCAACGTTTACGGTGAACTCCTTGGTTACGGGATCAGCCGTGCCGACTTTGATGGAAGCGATGAGCTTGAAGGTCTGCTTGTCGTTGCCAAGAGTAACTGCTACCTTACCGCTAGCGATGGTAGCACCCTCTGCCGTCCAAGTGATCGTGGTGTTGGAGTAGATACCCTTCGCAGGAAGCGTGATAGTGGTGTCCTTGCTGATAGAGGTGGTGATATTCAGAAGCTCCATCTCAACGATGAGCTTATCTGCAT
>JAZRFS010000043.1:0-24867 GCA_045643765.1 Eubacteriales bacterium | reverse complement strand
ATACCTGGTTCTCTTCCGCGCTGTGGCCGTTCTCCACGCTCGGCTGGCCGGATAACACCGAGGATCTCAAGTACTTCTACCCGACCGACGTGCTGGTCACCGGCTATGACATCATCACCTTCTGGGTGTCGCGTATGATCTTCTCCGCCCTGGAGTACACGGGCGTGGAGCCCTTTGACACCGTGCTCATTCACGGTCTGGTGCGCGACGCGCAGGGACGCAAGATGTCCAAGTCGCCTGGCAACGGCATCGATCCCCTTGCCATCATCGACCAGTACGGCGCGGACGCGCTGCGCTTCGCACTTGCTACGGGTAACTCCCCCGGAAACGATATGCGCTTCTCGGACGAGAAGATCGAGGCAGCACGCAACTTCGCCAACAAGCTCTGGAACGCCTCCCGCTTCGTGCGTATGAACCTCACCGTGGACAGCTTCAAGCTGCCCGAGGCAGATCAGCTCGCTGTGGAGGACAAGTGGATCCTCACGAAGTATCAGGAGGTCATCAAGACCGTGCGCAGCGCGCTGGATCGCTATGAGATCGGCGTGGCACTCTCCGTGCTGTACGACTTCCTCTGGGACGTCTTCTGCGACTGGTACATCGAGCTTGCCAAGGCACGCCTTAACGAAAAGGACACCGAGGGCAATCTGATCGCACAGAACGTGATCGGCACCGTGCTTTGCGGTACGCTCAAGCTGCTGCACCCCTTCATGCCCTTCATCACTGAGGAGATCTACGCGTCGCTTCCTCATTCCGAGGAAAGCATCATGATCGCGGAGTATCCCGTGGCTGACGATGCCCTGTGCTTTGCCGATGCCGCTGCGGATATGGAGCGCGTGATCGCCGCCATCCGTGCCATTCGTGCCCGCCGCAACGAGATGAACGTCGTTCCCTCTCGCAAGGCAAAGATCTATATTGCGACCAAGTACCAGGACAGCTTCGCACCCGCGACCGAGGCATTCTTCAAGCGCCTTGCCAGCGGCTCCGAGCTGGCGGTTGCCGCCCGCGTTGAGGACTTTGACTTCAACGCCGAGGATGCCGTGCAGATCGTGACCGATGCCGCCACCATTCTGCTTCCCATGTCCGACCTTGTGGACACCGAGAAGGAGCGCGCAAGACTTAGCGCCGAGGTGGCTCGCCTTGAAAACGAGATCAAGCGCGCCGAGGCAAAGCTTTCCAACGAAAGTTTTGTGGCAAAGGCTCCCGCCGCCGTGGTTGAGATCGAGAGAGGCAAGCTGGAAAAGTACCGCGAGAACCTTGCCGGTGTACAGGCAGCTCTCGCAAAGCTCCACTAAAAAATCAAGACCGCTCGCACGCGAGCGGGCTTTTCCCCACTTGGATTTCTGATTGGAAGGAGGTTCGTATGAAAAAACGCCTTTTATCCTGCCTTGCCCTACTTTTGCTTGTGGCAATGCTCCTTTGCTCGTGCGCCGAGGGCTTACCCCTCTCGGAGTTGTATTTTGCCGCTAAGGATGCCGCAACGGAATTCACCACGCAATTAAAACTGCTGCAATCGGGAAGCATGACCATTGCCGCAGACGGAAAAAGTGAATACGAGATCTCCTTTGACCGCGCCGCCTCGAAGGAGGTAAAGGACGCGGTGAACGCACTGGCTGCGCGCATCAAAAAGCAAACGGGCGCGGATTTGTTGAATAACAAGGGTGAGAACGTCACCAAGCGCATCGTAATCGGACAGCCTGAAAAGGGGGAGGATGCGCTTGTCAGCTCTGCCACCCAATTCTACCTGGGCTTTGCGGGCAACGATCTGATGATACAGGCATGCAACGACATGATGCTGATCTCGGCGCTCTCCTTTTTCACGGAAAAATATCTGGACAGCAAGGAAGGCGCGCTAATTCTTTCCCCCGATCTTTCCTA
The DNA here is from genome assembly GCA_045643765.1 of Eubacteriales bacterium. Classification (GTDB taxonomy): domain Bacteria; phylum Bacillota; class Clostridia; order Oscillospirales; family CAG-272; genus Firm-07. The sequence continues at coordinate 22,992 of JAZRFS010000043.1, read as the reverse complement.
CCTCTCCCCCGCTGCCGTCTATCGCACCAAGGAGCACAACTTTATCCGCGCCGAGCAAACGGGAGCGACCGCTGCAGAAGCGTTGAAAAAGCTTTGTAACACGCTGGAGGAAACGACGGGTGTGCGCTTCAGCGTGAAAAGTGACTTCAATTCAAGCGGAGGGTTGACGGACATTCTGTTCGGCTACCCCGATGATGACGAGGCGCAAGCCATCCTCAAGACCCTCTCCTTTGACGATTTCTATATCGGCGTGCGCGACGGGCGTTTGATGATCCTTGCCAAAAACGATCCCGCACTTGTTGAGGCGACCGATCTCTTCCTTTCCACCTTTGTCACGGCGGAAAACGCCACATTTGACGAGGTAGAAAAAACCATCACGCTCCCCACCGTTTGCGATTATTATCATCGCAGCGACGCCATTCTGATGGCGGAGGACGGTATCAACCGCACCGTGCTGATCTATGCCGCCAATGCCAGCAACACCGTGAAGAACGCGGCGCTCAACTTTGCCGCACTTTACAAGCGCTTGACCAACACCGACCTGCCCATTCATAAGGACAGCGAATATCGCCCCAATATCGGCGCATTTGAGATCCTGGTGGGTGAAACCGACCGCGAGCTGCCGCAGCAGACCTATCTGGAAACGCTGCCGAACGGACAGTGGGTAGTCTCTGTGGTGCCCGAGGCGAATGCGATTTCGGTTTTTGCAAAGGGCGAAATGGCGCTTCTCGTCGCAATGGATCAATTGGGCAAGGCACTTACCGAGCAGGTGCGCGCCATATCCAAGCTTTCTTCCGAAGAAAACGCTTATCTGGACGAGGGCTCGGACAGAACGCTTTATATCAAGCCCTCTTTTTCCCTTAACGGTCTGGAGCCCCCCGATTTCCCCGTAGCAGCGAACTACAGATTTTACAACAGCTATTATAAATTCAACTCTGCTGTACAGGTCAACGAAAATATCTGGAACCGCTATAATTACTACATCCGCTGGGCGGGCTTTGTCCGTCAATCGCAAAGCGAGCGGGATGGCGTTACAACTGCTGTCTATCAGAGCGAAACGCGCACCGTTACGCTGATTTATAACAAAACGAAAAAATCGCTGGAGCTTCGCGTTTCCTTTGTTTCCCCCAAATAACTCATTTCCTTTTTTGGAGTTTTATTATGATCACCTCGCAAAAAAAGACATCGGGCGGTGTCATCGTGGCACTTTGCTCGCTGGTCTACTTCGTTAGCTATTTCGCCCGCAAGGATTTTGCCGCCGTTATGGCAAGTATGATCGCGGACAATATTATCACCAAGCAACAGGGCGGCTTTATCGGTATGGCTCTTTTCATTGCCTACGGTACGGGACAGCTGGTCAGTGGGTATCTGGGCGATAAGCTGCGCCCGCGCACGTTGCTTATGGCCGGACTTTCCGCCACGATACTTGCTAACCTTGCAATGCCCTTTTTGCCGAACACGGCGTGGATGATCCCCGTCTGGGCGATCAACGGCTTTGCGCAGGCGATGCTCTGGCCCCCGATCGTGCGCATTCTTGCAGACAATCTGGATCACGATCGCTTCGTAACCGCCAATCTGATTGTCACAATGGCGGCGCACGCAGCCACCATCCTGCTTTACCTTTACGTGCCGCTTTGTCTGCAATTTATGTCCTGGGAAGCCGTATTCTTCACCGCCTCTATCATTACGGGCGTCACGTTGATTATTTTCTCGGCTTCTATGTTCTTCGTTACGCTGGATCGCGGTGTCACGCCGCGCCAAAGCCAGGACACCGTCCCGCACGACCCGGAGAAAAAGGATACTTTCCTTTCCTTGTTTGCCCGCGCAGGCATCATTCCCGTCTTTATCGCCATCATCTCAATGGGCTTCCTGCGCGACGGTATCGAGTCCTGGTTACCTACGCTTTATGGCGAAGCGTTCGGTCGCACTGCGTCCGAATCTATCCTGGTTTCCGCCGTTCTGCCGGTATTCTCGATCCTTTCCGTCACCGCCATCAAGCTCTTACACAAAACGAGACTTTTTTCCAATGAAGCGCGCGGCTCTGCCGTTCTCTTCCTTTCCGCTGCGGTACTGTGTGTCCCGCTCGCAATCCTGATCAACTTCGAGCAGTCCGCGTTGCGCCTTGTGTGCCTTGTACTGGCGGCGCTGATCTGCGGCACGATGCACGCAACCAACTTCTTATATATTTCCTGTCTGCCCGGGCGCTTTGCTGCCTATGGCAAGGCAGCCACCGCCAGTGGCTTTTGCAATGCATTCACCTACGTCGGTGCAGCCATTTCCATGTACGGTATCGCCGCGATCGCCGACCTGCTGAACTGGAGCGGCGTGGCAATCTCCTGGATCTGCATTGCGGCACTTGGTATGCTTTTCTCGCTGCTCGCGTTGAAAAAGTATTCCTCGTTCCTGAAAAAAGAAATTTGACAAAAAAGCGCGCAAGCAATGCTTGCGCGCTTTTTTATTTTTCCTTCTCGGAAATAGAAAGTGCGTTTTCACACAATATCTCCAGCACGCGGAAAAAGCTTTCCACGTCTTCGTCGGACACCCCCGCACGGATGCGTTCACGGATTGTCCGCGAGGTTTTCGAAATGTCTGCAACCGCGTCCTGTCCCTTCGGTGTCAAGCAATACTTCTGGCGATATTGCTTACCCTCCCTCTCATCGCGGAAAACAAGCCCCTTTTCGCCAAGCTCTGCCATACAACGGGAAACCTGTGCCTTATCTATCTTCAATTGCTCGGAAAGCTCGCTGGCGTTCAAGCCGTGCTCGCTGCCGGCGATACAGCAGATGCTTTGCACAGTGCTTCCCTTCAGACCGTATTCGGTCATTTTCTGACTTTTGAAATTCTGAACCACCTTCAACAGGTGCTTGATATCCGGATACAAAGTGTCAAATGTTTTTTTCACTTGGAACGTCCACCTTTTGCCATTTTCTTTATTGTATCAAAAAAGGTTGAGTTTGTCAACATTGTTTTGCGCAAATATCAAAGCAATACGATGCCCCAATATCCGCAAAGCAGCAAGAAAAGCACGTAAAAAATCGCATTGCGTGCCACACGTGCCGTCATATGACGCACGGTAAAGCCCGTAAACAGCGCGTAAATATAGCCGCAGACAGTGCCAATGACAAAGAAAAGCGAGATCGTAGCGCTGGCGGTAAGGAAGGATGCGATCACAGCCACACCGAAGCTTTGGCACACCAGGATCTGCAAAAGCACGATCAGACTATGCACAGCTGCCAGCACCCACGGCAACGTGAAGCGCCAGGCGCGGGGACGCCGATCTCCGCGTGCGCGGGATAGCAGTGCATCCGCCAGTGCCAATACGCCGCCCAGAAGGAAATAAACGGCACCAACCACAAGCGCGATAAAGAGTACGTTGACCACCGCTTGTTTTTCCTGCCAGCTTGCAACGCGATAGCTTTCACCTGTGGTAGTAAGCACGCCAACAACCTCTCCCTCTATGTCCGTGAGAAATTGCAGCACGGCAAGCTCCTTTGCCATTGGATCGGCAAAGATCCCCGGAGCAATCTGCACAAGACGTCTGTCCCCGAAAAGAAGCATTCCCGCATCATCCACGCTGACCTGCACGTTTTTTACCGTACGGGCGTGCAGCGTGCCGTTTGTTTTGGTGCGAAGGATATATTCCCCCGCAAACTGTGCAGGGTCGGGCATCGTACCGTCCACATTCAGTCCGGGGGCTCCCGCAAGGAAGCCACAATATTCGTAAGCAGCATTCAGCAGCGCGCTGTCTTGGTCATTGCAAAGCACCAGTGCGGCGCGCGCATTGGCGGGGTCTATGCAAAGCGAGGCGGAAAAGTGCGACGTGCTCGCGCGCATACCGCACACGGAGCCACTGACGGTAAATCCCGCCGTGCTCGTTTGGAATACGCCGTTTGCAAGGATGGGTGCAAGGATCTGCGCGCCCACATCGCTTTCCAACAGGAACTGCAACAGCAAGGAAAGGTCGGCGGCATTCGAAACGGCACCGTCTGCGGGCCAAAGCGCGCTGTACGTGCGTCCCGCCTGGGGGGCAACGGCAAAGATCCCCTCCCCCTTCTCCACATGCCCTGCCGCCTGTTTAAGCGGCTCTTGCGCATGCGGTGCGAGGACAGTTTGTGTCATTCCGAGCGGCTTTAAGACGCTCTCACTCACGTACGTCGCATAATCGGTGCCCGACACGCACTCCACCACAAAAGCAGCCAGCGTGATCCCGAAACGGGAGTAGGCATAAAAGCTGCCGGGCGCATCAAGCTGTGCGGGGACGTCGGCAAGCAACGCCTCCTCTAACGTGTCAAACACGAGCGAGGGATTTTCGTAACGCAGATCAAAATAGCGATCGGCAAACGAGGCATAACCCGAAAGCAGATCGTTCAACGTGACCGCGTGAGAAAGATCCAGCTTTTTCGCAAAATCGCCGGGGAGATAATATGCGATATCGCGGTCAAGCTCCAGGCGCTGCTCCTGCACCAGTTTTTGCACGGCAAGCGCCACAAAAAGCGAGGAAATCTCGCCCAGCTCAAAGCTTGTCTGCGCCGTGACCAGCGTGCGCGCAGTGATATCGGCATAGCCATACCCTTCGTAAAGAATACGATTGCCGTTTTCGAATAAAACCGCAGCCGCTCCCGGTGTGTCCGTGCCCACACTTTTGTGCACTGCATCCGTGACACCGGCAACGCCCTTGTGCTGTGGCTCGGCAGCCGTAAGCGGCAACAAAAATGCCAGCACAAGCAAAAACGCCAACATTGCGCAAAAACAGCGTCTCATACGATCTCCCCTTTCTTCCATATTTATTTTAGTATACCATATTTTCCGCAATTTCACAAGTATTTTTGCCGCAAATCTGCGCGCATATACAAAAAAGCCCCGACGCCGTTGCGTCGGGGCTTTGGAGTGTTAGTTTTCTACGGTATCGCAAGAAATTTTAACTTTCTTTGCCTTGTGCTTTTTGACGAACAGAATGCCCGCACGCCCAAAGATGATGCTAAGCGGGATGATACCGATGTAGCCAAGCACGGGATAAACCGTGTCGATCAAATTCGTAAAGCCGATCTGAGCCAGCAGGAATGCAACTGCGGAAAGGGCAACCGTTGCCAACAGCAGCAGCTTTTTGTTTTTCAGACCCAATTCCATCATATAATCATTGAGCGATCCCTGCGAGGAAAAACCGGTCGAGAAGATGCCACCCAGCATCAAAATGGCACAAGCGTATTCAAGCACGGGACCGCAGGCGCGGGCAAGTGCCATCATCGGCAGGTTATCGGCGGCGGAGTTCGGATGCATCATCACTGCCGTAAAAAGACCGATGGCAAGCGCGGCAAGGGGGATAATGGCGCACAATGCGCCAACAGGCATTCCCTTCGTCTTTTCGCCCTTCGCAGCGGCGACCAGGATCGGCACCGAGCCCACAAAGTTGAAGCAAAAATACACGAGTGCTGCGATCAGCCAGTGCGGCATCATATTGGACGTGCTGAATTTTCCGTTTTCGGGAACCGGCACGGCATCGGCAGGCAACGTCATAGAATAGATCGCCACGGCGATCACGGCAACTGTGAGGATCGGTATCATCCAACCGAACACCTTGGCAAGACCCTTGATGCCCAACATAGACACGGTGGTGCTGACCACACAGAAGAAGAGCACACCCGCCCACACAGGCAAGCCGTAGCTTTCACCAAGAGCGCCGGTGGCGGCAGCCATCAGGATGTAAAAGGCGTAGTGCAAAACATTTTCGAAGATCACAACGCCCCATTTTGCCACAGGGTGCTTGGTAGGTGACACCAACATCTCCATACTGTCTGCCTCGGTTTCACGTGTATACCACAACACCACGGCAGCAGCCACACCAAAAAGGGTAACCGCAAGTGCGATCGGCACAACGCCAAACCATTTATAATCACCGAAAAAGGACCAAACCTCTCGTCCCGACACAAAGCCCGCACCGATGACGCACGCCACGGCGGTGGCGGCGATGCGGTAAACTGTTTTCAGATCCATTGTTTTATGTTCTCCTTAAAAGCCAAATCAGACAAAATTCGCGCTTATTATGATATCAGCCTTGCGCGCGGATTGCGGCAAGCACAGCAGCTTCCGCTTCGGCAATATCCGCAAAACCTGTAAGCGTTGCGCCCGCCGCACGGGGATGCCCACCGCCACCGAAGGTAGCGCATACGGCGGATACGTCAAAGTCCACGCTTGCTCTCGTCGAAAGACGGAACACGGGCTCGACGCTCGGCTGACGGATTGCAGCGGCAACCTCAACCCCCGCCACGCGGCGCGCCACGTCGATAAGGGTTTCCAGATGCTCGTCGGCAAGCTCCAGTGCCTGCTTGCACACATAGGGGAAGGTCAGAATTGCGACCCTTCCGCCGTCATACAGATGAAGGTGCTGAAAGCCCTCTGCCTCGGCAGCAAGGATTTTGGAAGATTTAACCTCCAGAAGCAGATGGTTGATGCGCGCGGCATCAATGCCGCTTTCCAGCAGCACCGCAGCGCGCAGATGTGTGCCGGGCGTGGTATTCGAGTAACGGAAGCCGCCCGTATCGCTGCTGATAGCGGCGTAAAGCAGCTCGCTGCATTTGCCGCTCATATCCGCGCCTGTATCGGCGATCAGATCATAGATCATCTCGCCCGTAGCGGCGCAACCGACGACCCAGCCGTCCGCGTAGCGCGTGCCGCGCTCGTGGTGGTCGATCATCAGCGAAATCCGATCCTTGAAAACATCCCACAAATCCCCCAGCTGAGCGGGAGAGGCGGTGTCCACCGTGATCACGCGCGCATTTTCAAACCCGGCGGGCACGGAGGAAAGCAGAATGCTTTCCTGTACACCTTCGGTAAGGAAGCGCAATCTTTCGGGGATCTCGTTGGCGCATACAACGCGTGCGGGACTTCCCTTCTTTGCAAGCCAGAGCGACAGCGCCATCGCGGAGCCAAGCGCGTCCGCATCGGGACGCACGTGGCACAGCACAAGCGTGGGCGCGGGCGCGGAAAGCGCGGAAATGATCTCGGCAGCGCTGAGATCACGGTACTCAGCCGTTTGCATCTTCCGTATCCTCCTCCTCATCGGCGGGGGTGATGGTGATGCTGTTCAGCAGCGAGGAAATGTGTGCACCGTAGGCGATAGACTGATCCTCTACAAAGGTGAACTCAGGCGTCGCACGCAGGTTCATACGCTGTGCCACCTGGCGGCGGATGAAGCCTGCCGAGGACTTGAGCCCCAGGTAGACCTCCTTCTTATCGCCGCGCATCGCGGAATAGTACACCTTGGCAAATTTGAGGTCGGGCGTGACGTCCGCGCCCGTGATGCTGATAAACGCGTCCTTCACACGGGGATCCTTGACCTCGCGCAGGATCTCTGCCAGCACCTTTTGCATCTCGTCGTTGATGCGTCCTCTACGATAATTAGCCATAACAAAAACGGGATAATTCCCTCTCCTTTACAAGTTCAAAGGGAGAGCGCGTGGCTCTCCCTTATATGATGCACGAATTACTGTGCGGCATCCACGATCGCGGTAAATTTCTTTGCCACGAGAGATGCGCCGCCGATCAGGCCGCCGTCGATGTTGGGCTTAGCCAGAAGATCAGCTGCGTTAGCATCGTTCATAGAACCGCCGTACTGGATGGTGGTTGCCTCGGCAACCTCCTCGCCGTACAGCTCGGCAAGGGTTGCGCGGATCACGGCGCAAGCGTCCTCAGCCTGCTCGGGAGTAGCGGTAAGGCCGGTCCCGATCGCCCAAACAGGCTCGTAAGCGATGATCACGTTCTTCATATCCTCAGCGGAAATGCCGGCAAGATCCAGCTTGATCTGCATAGCGCAGATCTCGTTGGTGATGCCTGCCACGCGCTGCTCCTTGACCTCACCCATGCACAGGATGACGCGCATGCCTGCGGCAAGAGCTGCCTTGGTGCGAAGGTTAACGGTCTCGTCGGTCTCGCCGAAGTACTGACGGCGCTCGGAGTGGCCGACCAGCACGGTGTCCACGCCGATAGCCTTGAGCATACCAGCGGAGATCTCGCCGGTGTAAGCACCCTTTGCCTCGTAGTGAACGTTCTCAGCGCCGATCACGATGTTGGAGCCCTTAGCAGCCTCCATAGCAGCGGCGATGGTTACGAAGGGAGCGCAGAAAATGATGTCGCAGTTATCCTTGCCTGCAACCATGGGCTTGATCTCATTGATGAAAGCAGTAGCCTCAGCAGGGGTGAAGTTCATCTTCCAGTTGCCTGCGATAACAGTTCTTCTCTTTGCGGTATTCATAGTTCAATTCTCCTTAAATGATGATAATTACTTGTCAAGCAGGCAAGCAATGCCGGGAAGGGTCTTGCCCTCAAGGAACTCAAGGGATGCGCCGCCACCGGTGGAAACGTGGGTCATCTTGTCAGCGAAGCCAAGCTTCTCAACAGCTGCTGCGGAGTCACCGCCGCCGATGATGGAGATCGCGCCGGAATCAGCCACGGCCTTAGCCACGGTCTCGGTGCCTGCGGCGAAGTTCTTCCACTCGGAAACGCCCATCGGGCCGTTCCAGATCACGGTGCCTGCACCGATCAGGGTCTTGGAGAAGAGCTCCTGGGTCTTAGGACCGATGTCAAGGCCCATCCAGCCGTCCGGAATGGAGTCGGAGTAGATGCTCATGCAGGGGGTGTCCTCCTTGTACTCGCGGCCGATCATGTTGTCCACGGGAAGCAGGAAGTTAACGCCCTTGGCGCGTGCCTTCTCAACCAGCTCCTTGGCAAGGTCAAGCTTATCGTGCTCGCAAAGCGAGGTGCCGATATCGTTGCCGAATGCCTTGAAGAAGGTGTAAGCCATACCGCCGCCGATAATGAGGGTATCAACCTTCTCGATGAGGTTGTTGATAACACCGATCTTGTCGGAAACCTTTGCGCCGCCGAGAATGGCAACGAAGGGACGCTGGGGATCGGAAAGAGCGCCACCCATGACGGAGATCTCCTTCTGGATCAGGTAGCCGCAAACTGCGGGCAGGTAATCGGCAATGCCTGCGGTGGAGGCGTGTGCGCGGTGTGCGGTGCCGAATGCATCGTTAACGTAGATCTCAGCCATAGAAGCCATTTCCTTGGCGAAGGCAGGATCGTTCTTGGTCTCCTCCTTGTGGAAGCGAACGTTCTCAAGAAGCAGAACCTGACCGGGCTTCAGAGCAGCGGCCTTAGCCTTAGCGTCCTCACCGATAACGTCCTTTGCCATCTGAACCTCGATACCAAGCAGCTCGGAAAGGCGAGCAGCCACGGGAGCAAGGGAGAACTTCACGTTGTCGTTCTTAGCAGCCTCAAGGAACTTCTCGGTAGCGGCTGCGCGCTCCTCCTCGGGAAGAGCCTCAACCTTCTTCTTTTCCTTCTTGTCAAGCTCAAGCTTGGCGTTGAAGATGTTGTGGGGACGGCCGAAGTGAGAGCAAAGGATCACAGCGGCACCCTGCTCCAGCAGGTACTTGATCGTGGGCAGTGCACCAACGATACGCTTGTCATCGGCGATCTTGCCGTCCTTCATGGGGACGTTGAAGTCGCAGCGGGCAATGACTTTCTTACCGGCAACGGCAATGTCTTCAATTGTTTTCTTGTTGTAGGTCATGATAAAATCCACCTTTCGTAATTTTGGGATTATACAAACATATATATTTTATCACAATTCGTGCGCTTACGCAAGTGTCTTTTGTTATTTTTCTATCAATAAATTTATAAATTTATACAATTTTCAAAAAACAGAACGCGTTTTCATCTTTTTTTGTGCATTCCTTTCGCAAAATCAACCATATTCCATATTTTTATACCTTTTTTCTATTCCCTTTTTCCGTTTTTTGCGTTATACTGAAAGCAACAAATCAGAAAAGGAGAAATTTCCTTATGAAAAAAGTAAGAATTGGCGTGATGGGCGCCTACCGCGGCACCAGCATGATCAGCTACTGCAACGCGGCAAACAATGCTGAGGTGGTTGCCATCTGCGACAAATTCCGCCCCGCCCTTGACAAGCAGCGCGAGCTGCTGGGTGAGGACATCACCTACTATGAAAGCTTCGACGAATTCATCAAGCACGACATGGACGCTGTTGTGCTTGCCAACTATGCCAACGAGCACGCGCCCTTCGCCATTCGCGCGCTGAAGGCGGGCAAGCACGTATTCAGCGAGGTGCTTCCCTGCCAGACGATGAAGGAGGCCGTGGAACTGATCGAGGCGGTCGAGGAAAGCGGGCTTGTTTACGCCTACGGCGAGAACTACTGCTATATGCCCGCGCCTGCCGAGATGCGCCGCCTTTACCGCGAGGGCAAGATCGGCGAGTTTGAGTACGGCGAGGGCGAATACAATCACAACTGCGAGTCGATCTGGCACAGCATCACCTACGGTGATCCCGACCACTGGCGCAACACTATGTACGCCACCTTCTATTGCACGCACTCGATGGGTCCGATCCTTCACATCACGGGTCTGCGCCCCGTCAAGGTCACGGGCTTTGAGGGCGGCAAGAACGAGCGCCAGCTTCGCGTGGGTTCCAAGAGCGGCGCCATCGGTCTTGAGATGGTAGAGCTGGAGAACGGCGGCATCGTCAAGAGCATGCACGGCGGTGTTTACAAGAACTCGGTGTGGTATTCCCTGTACGGCTCCAAGGGCACGATGGAAAGCGCACGCGAGATCACCAAAAACGGTGAAATGAAGACCATCTTCGTCAACGCGGACGAATACTCGGGTGAATACCCCAGCCCCTCTCGCCGCGAAAGCTACGCACCGCACGGCTTTGCAGGCGAGGCACTGGAAAAGCAGTTCGGTCACGGCGGCAGCGACTTTTACTCGATGTATCACTTCGTAGACCGCATTCTCGGCAACAAGGACGCGGACACCATCGACGTGTACGAGGCAATGGATATGGGCATGGTGGGTATGTTTGCCTACCGCTCGATCCTTGCGGGCGGCGTGCCGATGGAGATCCCCAACCTGCGCCTGCCAGAGGAGCGCGAAAAGTGGCGTAACGATACCGCCTGCACCGATCCCAAGGTCGCGGGAGATATGCTCTGGCCCGTGTTCTCCAAGGGCAACCCCGACATTCCCGCCGAGGTCTACGCCGAAATGAAGCGCAAATACGAGGCGGAGCTTGCCGCGGACGAGGGCTACATCGCTATGGCGTTCCGCCAGAGCAGCGGCAAAAAGAAATAAAGACTTGACTTTTCCGCCTTTTCCCGCTATGCTATAAGCATCAAAGCCACGGAGAGTAACACCATGAACAACGTTTGCAAATTTTTGCCGCCGCCCCGCACGGCGCATCAGCTTCAAACGATCAATTTCGTTTACGAAAAGCACCCGCAAAAAATCCCACCCTCTCCCCACGCCACCACGTATCGCGTGCATCTGGTTACGCAAGGCGAGGGCGAGGTGCGAATGGGGCATCTCACCGCACGCGTCAAAAAGGGCGACGTGTTCTTCACCTTCCCCGCGATGCCCTATCACGTCGCAGGCGACCTGCAATATCTGTATATCAGCTATATCGGCGTGCGCGCGGCGGCAGAGACCGAGCGCTGCGGCGTCAGCACAAATCGCTTCGTGTTTGAGGGGCTTGACGAGCTGGAGCCGATCTGGCTGCAAGCACTCCAAACGCGCGAGGAGCTGACCGATCTTGCCGCGGAAAGTGTACTGCTTTATACCCTCTCGCAGATCGGATCGCGCACGTTAAGTAACGTTACGGTCCCGACAGCATCGGGCGGAAATTTCGCACTTGTCAAGGGCTTTATCGACGAGCATTTTTGCGATCCCGCGCTTTGTATTGAGCAGATCAGTGACTATTTCTCCTATAACAAAAAGTATATCTCGACCCTGTTCAAAAAGCAGATGAAGGTCGGAATATCCGAGTACATCCGCACCCTGCGCCTAAACCGCGCCGCAGAGCTGCTTGAAAAGGGCGAGCCAAACGTGAGCGATATTGCACACGCCGTCGGCTTTCGGGATCCGTTGTATTTTTCCAAGCTTTTCAAGGCACACACAGGGCTTTCACCAAAAAATTATCAAGCAAAAAAAATACAACCGCCCGTTTAACGGCGGTTGTATTTTTTATAACAGGCATCGGCGCAGGACTTGACATTCCCATCCAAATCGGGCATAATAAAAGGGAAATGAGGTGAACACTTTGAAAAAAACGCCTTTTATCGTATTGGACACCCCCGAGGCCGATATGGTCGGCAAGGATACGCCCTATCCGCGCCCGCAGCTGCAAAGAAACTCCTTTTTCCCTCTTGACGGCTTTTGGGATTTTTCCGCACGTCCCCAAGGGACAGAGGCTGTCTTTGACCGCCGCATTCGCGTGCCCTTCCCTCCCGAATCCGCCCTTTCGGGCATCGGACAAATCTTTGAAGACGGCACGGAGCTTTGCTACCGACGCAGCTTTTGTCTGCCGGCGGGCTTTTGCCGCGAACGCACCGTTCTTCATATCGGCGCCGCCGATCAAATCGCGCGCGTATGGCTCAACGGGCACTTTTTGGGTGAGCATACCGGCGGCTATCTCCCCTTCTCCTTTGACGTAACGCCCTATCTATTATCGGGCGAAAATTCGCTTTTGATCCGCGTCACCGACGAGCTGGACAAGCACGTTCTTCCCTGGGGGAAGCAAAAGCATCAGCGGGGCGGGATGTGGTACACGCCCGTTTCCGGCATCTGGCAGACGTGCTGGCTGGAGAGCGTGCCCGATGTCTACGTCAAATCCTTGCAAATCACAGCGGACGAAACGGGCGCCGTGATCCGCGCCGAGGGTGTAGACGAGGGAATGCTGATCGTCAGGACCCCCGAAGGGCTGCACTTTGAAAAGATGCGAAACGGCGAAGTATCAATTAAACTGATCGCTCCCCGTCTGTGGTCTCCCGAGGACCCCTATTTGTATCATTTCCGCCTTGTTTGCGGAAATGATGAGGTGCACTCCTATTTCGCCTGCCGCACACTTTCGGTAAAAGAATATCAGGGCGTGAAGCGACTTTGTCTGAACGGGAAGCCCTACTTTTTCCACGGTCTTCTGGATCAGGGCTACTTCCCCGACGGTATCTTCACCCCCGCCCATCCCGTGCGCTACGAGCGGGATATTCTGCTGGCAAAATCAGCGGGCTTCAACACGCTGCGCAAGCACATCAAAATCGAGCCGCAGCAGTTTTACTATGATTGCGACCGCCTCGGAATGATCGTTTTCCAGGACATGGTCAACAACGGGCATTACTCCTTTTTGCGTGACACCGCTCTCCCCACTCTTGGTCTGAAGCGAAGAAACGACAAGAAAATGCATCGGGATCCCCTGACGCGCAAGGCATTTCTGCACGCGATGGCGGAAACGGTGCGCGCCCTTGGAAATCACCCCTCGATTTGTTACTGGACAATCTTCAACGAGGGATGGGGACAGTTTGACGGGGATGCGGTCTACGACGCGCTGCGCGCCCTTGACACCTCTCGCTTTATCGACACTGCCTCGGGATGGTTTGCCGTAAAGAACAGCGACGTGGACAGTCCCCACGTGTATTTCAAGCCCGTGAAATGCCGTCCCGATCAAAAGCCGATGCTGCTGTCCGAGTTCGGCGGGTATTCGCTTGCCGTGAAGGGTCACGTCAGCTCACCCGATCGCGTGTACGGCTACCGCAAATTCACGGATGAGGGCGAGTTCCGCAAGGCGCTTTTGCAGCTCTACCGCGAGGAAATCCTGCCCGCCGCCCGCGCAGGGCTTTCGGGAGCGATCTATACCCAGCTCACCGATAAAGAGGATGAGATCAACGGTCTTATGACCTACGACCGCCGACACGTGAAGATTGACGTGCGGGAAATGGCACAGCTCGCCAAGGAGCTGATCGTAGCGGGAACTCAACAAGGAAAAGACGTATAAATCGTACAATCTCACTTACTGCAAACAACAAAAAGGACGCGCCGCGGCGCGTCCTTTTTGTTTAAGTACCTTACTTATTTGCAAGCTTTTCCAGAAGCTCGGTCTGGCGGGCGATGTTGGCGTACATCTGCTCCAGCGCAGCCTTTTCTGCGGCGACCTTATCGGCAGCAGCCTTGGCAGCAGCAGCATCAGCTTCCTTCTTAGCGGCATCCTCAGCAGCCTTCTTCTCGGCGGCTGCGGCGATTTCCTTCTCGTCCATCTTGGCGCGGATCTTGTTGATGATGCGCACGATGGTGAACAGCGTGAAGGCGATCAGCAGGAAATTGATGATGGCGTTGATGAATGCGCCCCAGTCGATGTAGATCGAGTTGGCAAGGTCGATCTCGGCGGTTACAACGCCGCTTTCGTCAAGCACGTAGGCGGTCTTCAGGAAGGTGAACACTTCCTTGAGGCTGTCTGCGCCGATAAGAGTTGCCAGCAACCAGTTGATAATGGGCTTGAGGATGTTGTTACTGAGTGCGTTGATGATCGCGGTAAACGCGCCACCAACGATAACACCGACAGCCATATCAAGCACGTTGCCGCGCGTGATGAACTTTTTGAAATCTGCGAAAAAGCTGGTTCTGTTCTTTTTCATTTTTTCTTTCCTCTCTTTTGCTTTTTTCTTTCTTTCTTTTTCCTCACCTGCGGCAATTTTTGCCTCAAGCGCTTCTCTGTCTGCTCTTCCCATTTTTATTCTCCTTTACGGGTGATGATATCCTAATCATATCACCAACGCGCGCAAAAGTCAAGCAAAAATGGCAAAAATCGACATTATATCACGATCGGGTCGCGTCAGACCAGATCGGCGATATCCAAAACAAGCTGCACAGTCTTTTCCCAACCGATGCAGGGGTCAGTGATCGACTGGCCGAACACGCCCTCGCCGATCTTCTGACAGCCATCAATCAGATAGCTTTCGATCATAAAGCCCTTGACCAATTTTTTGACGTCGGGATTGTGGCGGCAGGAATGCAGCACCTCTTTGCAAATGCGGGGCTGCTCGGCAAACCTTTTGCCGGAGTTTGCATGGTTGGCATCCACGATTACAGCGGGATTTTTGAGGCTGCTCTTGGCATAAAGCTCGCACAGGTTCGCAAGGTCCTCGTAATGGTAGTTCGGAATGCTTTTGCCGTGCTTATCCACAAAGCCGCGCAGAATGGCGTGTGCCATCTCGTTGCCCTTAGTCTCCACAGCCCATCCGCGGTAGATAAAGGAGTGCCCGTGCTGTGCCGCGGTGATGGAATTCATCATCACGGAAAGATCGCCGCTGGTGGGGTTTTTGAGGCCCACAGGCACGTCGATACCGCTGGATACAAGGCGATGCTCCTGGTCCTCGCTGGATCTGGCACCTACGGCGACGTAGGAAAGCAGATCGGAAAGGTAGCGGTGGTTAGAGGGGTACAGCATCTCGTCTGCGGTGGAAAGTCCCGTTTCCGTCAGGGCTCTTGTGTGCAGATGACGGATCGCCAGGATACCGTTATAAATATCGGGCAAGCCCTCAGGATTGGGCTGATGGAGCATACCCTTATACCCTTCACCCGTGGTGCGGGGCTTGTTGGTGTAGATGCGCGGGATGAGCAAAAGCTTATCCTTCACCTGCTCCTGCACGCGGGCAAGGCGGTGGATATACTCCATCACGGGCTCCTCGGCATCTGCTGAGCAGGGACCGATGACAAGCACGAGCTTGTCACTCTCCCCTTTGAAGATCTTCCGGATTTCAGCATCTCGTTCTGCCTTCTTCGCCATAGCTTCGGCGGAAACGGGGTATTTCTGCTTGGTTTCCTGCGGGATGGGAAGCTTGCAGATGAAATGCATATTGTTCATCAAATCGTTGTTGTTCATGACATTCACTCTCTTTCGTTTTTGAATTTGTTTGCAAATCAGCGTTCTGTTTTTAAAGTCAAAAGAGTGGTGTCAAGGGTTGGTGCGATTTTGCGAGGGGTGTCGTTTTATTCGGCAGAGATCACGTAATCGTACAACGGCTGACCGCCCTTGGCTACCACGATTTCTGCATCGCAATATCGCTCGCGCAGAAGCGCTTCGATCTTTGCAGTTTCCTCCTCGGTCGCATCTGCACCCGTGTAAAGGGAGAGGAAGGCGGGCTCGTCAATCATATTCAGAAGTGCATTCACAGCCTCGTAATCGGTGGAGGTGGTGACCTTCACCTTGCCGTTGACAAGACCGAGCACCTGTCCGTCCTTGATATGCAGACCGTCGATCTCGGCATCACGCACGGCGTGCGTGAGGGAAAGGGTGGTGACCATGCCCATCATTTCCTTCATCGCCTCGGCATTGTCACCGGGGGCGGCACTCTCGTCAAATGCCATCATCGCGGAGAAGCCCTGCGTGAAGTGTGCCGAGGGGATCACGATGACGTTCTTGTCGGTGGTCAGCTCAGCAGCACGGTCGGAGACCATAAAGATGTTCTTGTTGTTGGGAAGGATATACACGGTTTCCGCATTGACGGAAGCGATGGCGTTGAGAACGTCCTCGGTGCTGGGGTTCATCGTCTGACCGCCGGGCACGATATAGTCCACGCCCAGATCACGGAACAGGTTGCACACGCCCTCACCGACAGCTACGGCAACAAAGCCATAAGGCTTCTTAGGTGCATCCGCCTTGGGCTCTGCCTTAGCAGGTGCCTCGTTTTGCATCAGCGCGGTATGTTGGTTGCGCATATTCTCCACCTTAACCATCGAAAGCGGTCCGTAGGAGAGTGCCATCTCGATCACCTCGCCGGGATGGTTGGTATGCACATGGAACTTGATAAAGGTTTCATCGTCCACAAACACCAGGCTGTCGCCCATATCGGCAAGCCAGGGGCGGAAATCCGCACCCGTGCCCTCGCCCTTGTGGGCATCGTCCTTATCCACAATGCACTCGGTGCAATAAGCAAACTTGATGTTCGCGGTGTCGAAGTCGGCAAAATCAGCTGCGGTCTTCTCTTCCTCGTCATCCATTCTCTCTCGCAGAACGGGATGGTTGTTAAGCGCTGCAAGCATACCGGAGATCAGGGTCACGAAGCCGCTGCCGCCAGCGTCCACCACGCCTGCCTCCTTGAGAAGCGGAAGCATCTCGGGGGTCTGGGCAAGCGACTTGTTCGCCACGCCGAGCAGGTAGGCAAAAAGACCGATGGTATCGCCCTCAAAGCGCTTTTCGCGCACCACCTTAAGTGCCTCCTCGGCACAAGAGCGCATAACCGTAAGGATCGTGCCCTCGGTGGGGTTCATCACGGCGCTGTACGCCTCGCGCGTGCCGTATTCAAATGCCTTGGCGAAATCCTCGGCATCCGCGCTCTCCAAGCCCTTGAGCGACTTGGCAAATCCGCGGAAGAACAGGGACAGGATCGCGCCGGAGTTGCCGCGTGCGGAACGCAGGATGTTATTGGAAATGCGCATCGCGCAATCCGAGATCGTGCCCTCAAAGCTATCCAAATTCTGGACAGAGCTCATCGTCAGGCTCATATTGATACCCGTATCGCCGTCCGGCACGGGAAACACGTTCAGTGCATTGATGGTCGCCTGATTGTTGTCCAACGCGTTCGCGCCGGACACACACATCTGGCTGAAGATTTTTCCGTCGATTTTCATCTTATCTCTCCTTTCCGATGAAGAACAGCGCCACGGTACCGGGACCGGCATGGGCGCCGATCACAGGGCCAACGTGAGATACCAGAATGGGCTGCTTGACGCCCAGCTCTGCTTTGATCTTTTCTGCCAGGTAGTTTGCCTCATCCTCACAGTCGCCGTGGCTGATGAATACCAGCTGCTCGGCGGGGTCGACGGCAAGCTCCTTCATACGCTCACACAGTGCGTTGATCGAGGGGACACGGCCGCGCTTGACGCCCGTTTTGACCAGGTGCCCCGCGTTATCCACGTGCAAGAGCGGCTTGATGCCGAGCGCAGAGCCAGCCACAGCCGTTACCGCGCTGACGCGTCCACCGCGTTTGAGGAAGAACAGGTCATCCACAGTAAACAAATGCACAAGGCAAGGCTTGAGCTCCTCTGCATACGCGCGCACCTCTTCCAGCGTGGCGCCCTCTGCCTTCTTTTTCGCGGCAAGTACCACGAGAAGTCCCTCACCGAGCGAGGCACAGAGCGTATCAACTACGACGCACTTGCGCTCGGGATATTTTTCACGGAGCTCTCTTGCGGCAACAAAGCCTGCATTGCAGGTGCCGGACAGCCCAGAGGAAAAGCCGAGGTAAAGGACGTCGGTGCCGGCAGACAAATATTTTTCAAAGACACCGTGAAAGGTATCAGGGTTGGCAGCGGAGGTGGTGGCGCGCTTCTTGGCGCGAAGCTGAGCATAGAAATCCTTGATGTCCAGCTCGTTGTTGAAGGTGGGATCGCCGCCGTCAAGGGAGACTGCCAGCTGCACAACTTCAAGACCGTATTCGGCAACAAGGGATGCCGGCAGGTCGCAGGAGGAATCGGTTACGATAACGTAAGGGTTCATAAATCATTCGCCTTTCTTGTTTTTTCCGGGTTTCTATCAAAAAAAGTCTTGACAATGTGTCAATATCGTGCTAAACTGAAAAACATACGAGTGACACTCGTAACATTGACATTTTACCACCAAACGCCGCAAAAGTCAATCTTTTCCTTAAAAAAAGTTACAAAAAGAGGTAATTTGTATATGCGTACACGCAACGAGTCCAACAGACTGGCAAAGGAATGCATCGTAACCGCGCTCATCGAGCTGATGAAGACCAAGGATTACAACAGCATCACCATCACCGATCTGACAAAAAAAGCAGGCGTTTCCCGTATGGCCTATTATAGAAATTATTCGTCTAAAGAGGATATTATAAACAAGTTTGCCGACGAAGTTGGCGCCTCTATTCACGAAAAGCTTGCCGGTATGTTCCCTCGTGCAAGTGTATACGACTATTTCTTTGAATTATTTGCCCAACTGGGGGCGTATAACGATCTCGCTCTTACTGCCTATCGCGGCGGTCTTGGCGAGCTGATCCATACGCAGATCACAAAAAATATGGCGCTGACCTTTCCGCCCGAAAGCAACACGCCCCTGGACCGCTACCGCCACGTGTATCTGGCGGGGGCGTTCTATAACATTTTTATCGAATGGCTGGAAAACGGCAGAAAGGAGAGCGTCGCCGACATGGCACGTCTTTGCTCCGCTCTTTCCTGTGTGGGATGCCGTCTTTCCTTTCCCAAAGGAGTAAAGGATTATGAGTAAACAGCTGAAAGTAGGCATTGTCGGACTTGGTCTGATCGGCGGTTCTATGGCGCGCGCGTACAGCGCAGCAGGGCACGCCGTTCTCGCGCACGATATCCGCGCACAATCCGTGGAAAAAGCACTCGCCGAAAACGCCGTTTGCGGCAAGCTGACAGCTGAAAACGCAGGCGAATGTGATATTATTTTTCTGGCGGTCTATCCCGCCGCCGCGATGGCATGGCTGCGCGTTTCCGCGCCCCGTCTGAACGAAAACAGTGTGGTAATCGACCTTTGCGGTACCAAGCGCGGCATCTGCGGCACCTGCTTTGGGATGGCACGCGAGTACGGCTTTACCTTTGTTGGCGGACACCCGATGGCGGGCACGCAATATTCGGGCTTTGAAAACAGTAAAAACGAGCTGTTCCGCGGCGCACCGATGGTCATCGTCCCGCCCGAAAACTGTGACGAAAACACACTGACCCGCGTGAGAGAATTACTCGCCCCCGTCGGCTTTGGTACCATCACCGTTTCCACGGCGGAAAAGCACGACCGCATCATCGCCTTTACCTCGCAGCTGGCGCACGTGGTATCCAACGCCTACGTCAAAAGCCCCAATGCACAGGTGCACAAGGGCTTTTCGGCAGGCTCATACAAGGATCTGACGCGCGTGGCGTGGCTCAACGAGCAGATGTGGACCGAGCTGTTTATGGAAAACAGCGACTACCTGACCGAGGAGATCGACGGCATTATTGACGCCCTTACCGCTTACCGTGATGCAATGGCGGCGGGTGATGCACAAAAGCTCAAAGAGCTTTTGCGAGAGGGTCGTCTTGCCAAGGAGCGTGTGGACCGCGGAAGCGAGGACGACAAATGAAGAATGTGAAAATAAACGCATCCCGTAGCTACGAGGTGCTGATCGACAAGGGGCTTCTTGCGCGCGCGGGCGAGTTTGCGCGTGAGCTGCTTCCCCCACCGCGTACCGTGATGGTCGTGAGCGACGACACGGTGTTTGCACTCTGGGGCGAGAAGTTGATCGCTTCGCTGGAGGACGCGGGATATACCGTAAAAGAGTTTGTCATCCCGCACGGCGAGCAATCCAAAACGCCCGAAACGCTGCTTGCACTCTGGAATGCGTTGGCGGCTGAAGGCCTTACCCGCACCGATTGTCTTGTAGCCCTCGGCGGCGGCGTGGTAGGTGACATCGTCGGCTTTGCCGCCGCCACCTATCTGCGCGGTATTCCCTTCCTGCAATTCCCCACCACTCTTCTTGCGATGGTAGACTCCTCTGTTGGCGGCAAAACCGCCGTGGATCTACCCGCAGGCAAAAATCTGGTGGGCGCGTTCAATCAGCCCGTCGGCGTATTCTGCGACACCGAAACCCTCTCGACGCTCCCCGATGAGATTTATGCAGACGGTTGCGCCGAGGTCATCAAATACGGCTATATCAACGATCCCGCGCTGCTTACAATGTTGGAAAACGACTTTTCCGCAGATCCCGCCGAGGTGATCGCGCGTTGCGTTGCGGACAAGCGCGACGTGGTGGAGTGCGACGAGCGCGACACGGGCGTGCGCCAGCTTTTGAACCTTGGCCACACAGCAGGGCACGCCGTGGAGCATTGCTCGAATTTTGAAATTTCGCACGGCTCGGCGGTTGCCATCGGTATGATGCTGATGACGCGTGCCGCCGTAGCAAGCGGCATCTGTGATCCTGCGGTACTTCCCCACATGGAAAAAATGCTGACCGCCTACAAACTGCCAACCACTTGCCCCTTTGGCGCCGCAGAGCTTGCCGCCGTGGCAATGGGCGACAAAAAGCGCGCCGGCAAAAAGATCACGCTGGTGCTTCCCCGCACACTTGGAGAAAGCATTCTTTACCCGATAGACGCAAAAGACCTGGAGGCATTCTTCGCCAAGGGACTGGAGGCATAAAATGGACGTTACGTTGAACAAACCGCGTTTTGCGGAAACAATCGCGGCACCGACCTCGAAATCCGCCGCGCACAGACAGATGATCGCCGCCGCCTTTGCGGGGGCTCCCACAAACATTTACTTCTCGCAGACCTGTGACGACATCGTTGCCACCGCTCGTTGCTTGCGCGCGCTCGGCGCAGGCGTGGAGGAACGCGAGGACGGACTGCGCATCACTCCCTCAAAGGGAAATCCCGAAAGCGCAATTTGTGATTGCGGCGAGAGCGGCTCTACGCTTCGTTTTCTTTTGCCCGTAGCCGCAGCACTCGGCATCAAGACCACCTTTTTGCGCCGCGGGAGATTGCCCCAGCGCCCCCTGGAGCCGTTGCTCAGCGTATTGCGCGAGCACGGTGCAACCATTGAGGAGGGTGAGGTCGGCGCGATCACGGTTTCCGGCAAGCTGGAGCCCGGTCAATACGCCATTGAGGCAAACGTGTCCTCGCAGTTCGCGACAGGGCTTCTGTTCGCCCTCTCCCTGCTTCCCTACCCCTCTACGCTTCACCTTACGGGCGAGATCGAATCCGCACCCTATATCAATATGACGCTGGCAACCCTCACGGCGTTCAAGGCATCTCCCATCGCGGTGGGCGGCGGGCGCCTGCTCGGTATTCCCGGCTATCTTGCCCAGCCCTTCCGCACCCCCAACAGCATCAACACCGAGGGGGATTATTCCGGTGCGGCGTTTCTGCTTGCGGCGGGTGCCATCGGCAAGGAGCCTGTCACCGTGACAGGGCTTTCCGTGCCGTCCGCGCAAGGAGATATGATGATCCTGACGCTGCTGGATAAGTTCGGCGCGAAGATCGATTATGACGAGAAAAAAGAGGCGTCTACCGTTTCCCCCGCGCCCTTGAAGGGCATTCAGATTGATGCCAGGCAGATCCCCGATCTCGTCCCCGTGCTGGCGGTGGTTGCCGCCGTTGCCGAGGGCGACACCGAGATTACAGGCGCAAAGCGCCTGCGCGATAAGGAAAGCGACCGCCTTTCCACCACTGCCGCGATGCTCCGCGCACTCGGCGGAGAGGTTGAGGAAAGAGAGGACGGGCTGCTTATTCACGGCGGCAAGCCGCTTGCGGGCGGCCTTGTGGACGGCGCAAAGGACCACCGCATCGTAATGAGCGCCGCCGTTGCCGCAACCGTGTGCGAGGGCGAGGTCATCATCACCGACGCCCAGGCAGCGGACAAATCCTTCCCCACCTTCTTCAAAACCGCGATCCGACACTGAAAGGAGCCCTTATGGCAACCTCATACGGAAACAACATTAAACTCAGCATATACGGCGGCTCGCACGACGAGAAGATCGGCTTGAAGCTCACGGGCTTCCCCAAAAGCTTCAAGCCCGACCTTGACGCGCTGCAAAAATTTCTCGCGCGCCGCGCGCCCGGCAACAGCGATCTTGCCACGCCCCGCAAGGAGGCGGATGCACCCGTATTTTTATCAGGGCTTGCCGACGGTGTGACCGACGGTGAGGAGATCCACGCCGTGATCTATAACACGAACACGAGATCCTCGGATTATTCGTTTATCTACGATACCCCCCGTCCCGGGCACGCGGATTTTGGCGCGTTGCAAAAATACGGAAATACCGTTGACCTGCGTGGCGGCGGACACTTTTCAGGGCGCCTTACTGCACCGCTTTGTATTGCGGGCGGGCTTGCCAAGCAGTATCTTGCCGCGCGCGGTATTTCCATAGGCGCACACGTGGCAGCCATTGCCGACGTCAAGGACGCGCGCTTCGGCACCGACGTCGGTACCGACGAGCTTGCTCACCTTGAAATGATGGCGTTCCCTTTGCTTGATGCAAGCAAGGAGGAAGCAATGCGCGAGCGCATCGTAACCGCCCGTGCCGAGCAGGACTCGGTAGGTGGCGTGGTGGAATGCGCCGTGGTGGGGCTCCCCGCGGGACTTGGTGAGCATATGTTCGCGGGTGTCGAAAGCCGCGTGTCGGCGCTTGCCTTCTCCGTTCC
>JAZRFS010000042.1:0-1564 GCA_045643765.1 Eubacteriales bacterium | reverse complement strand
AATTCCGCGCGCTGGGTGCCAACGTGATCGTTGCCACCGCGGACGGCTCCTACGGTGTCAAGGGCTTCGTGTCCGGCGCCCTGCCCGAGGATTACACCTACTTCTACACCTGCGGTCCCGAGCCGATGCTCAAGGCCGTATGGAAGGCAACCAAGACCTCGGGACAAATGAGCTTTGAGGAGCGCATGGGCTGCGGCTTTGGCGCGTGCATGGGTTGCTCCTGCAAGACGCTGACGGGCTACAAGCGCATCTGCCGCGAGGGCCCTGTAATGAGAAAGGAGGAGATCTTATGGGAAAACTGAGTGTAAATCTGTGCGGCATCACGCTGGACAATCCCGTGATCCCCGCCTCCGGTACGTTTGGCTTTGGCTATGAGTTTGCCGAGCTGTACGACATCAACTGCCTTGGCACGTTCTCCTTCAAGGGCACGACCAAGGATCCTCGCTTCGGCAACCCCACGCCCCGTATCGCGGAGTGCACCGCCGGCATGATCAACGCCGTCGGTCTGCAGAACCCCGGTGTGGAAAAGGTCATCTCCGAGGAGCTGCCCAAGCTGGCGCAGTGCTTCCACAAGCCCGTGATGGCAAACGTCAGCGGCTTTGCGGTGGAGGACTACGCCTACACCTGCGAAAAATTGGATAAAGAGGAGCAGGTCGGCTGGCTGGAGGTCAACGTTTCCTGCCCCAACGTACACGGCGGCGGTATGAGCTTCGGCACGAACCCCGGGGCGGCCGCTGAGGTCACGCGCGCCGTCAAGGCAGTGACCACCAAGCCCGTGATCATCAAGCTCTCCCCCAACGTGACCGACATCGTGTCGATCGCCAAGGCGTGCGAGGAAGCAGGCGCGGACGGCATCAGCCTGATCAACACTCTGCTTGGTATGCGCATTGATATGCGCCGCCGCGTGCCCGTGATCGCCAACAAGATGGGCGGCTTTTCGGGTAGCGCGATCTTCCCCGTTGCCGTGCGCATGGTCTATCAGGTCGCACACGCCGTGAACATCCCCGTGGTGGGCATGGGCGGTGTCAGCTCCGCTGAGGACGTGATCGAAATGATGATGGCGGGTGCTACCGCCGTCGAGGTCGGCGCCGCCAACCTTGTCGATCCCTTTGCCTCCAAGCGCATCATCGACGACCTTCCTGCCGCGATGGCAAAATACGGCATCGAAAACCTTGCCGACATCATCGGCGCTGTGAAATAAGTGCCATAACGGTACAAGTTTCACGCCATTTACTACGTAATTAAAACAAAGGAGATATAAAAATGGGAAAAGACGTTATCATCGCCTGTGACTTTGACAGCAAGGAAAAGGTATTCGCGTTCCTTGACAAGTTCGAAAACGAAGCGCGCAAGCCCTTCGTGAAGATCGGTATGGAGCTTTACTATGCCGAGGGCCCCGAGATCGTGCGCGAGATCAAGCGCCGCGGTCACAAGATCTTCCTTGACCTCAAGCTCCACGACATCCCCAACACCGTAAAGAAGGCAATGTCCGTGCTTTCCAATCTGGACGTTGACATGACCAACCTCCACGCCGCAGGCACGATCCGCATGATGGAGGCTGCCC
>JAZRFS010000041.1:0-8146 GCA_045643765.1 Eubacteriales bacterium | reverse complement strand
CAAAAGGACGTAAAATCGAAATTGATAACGGCAATTTGCACCGAGATCAAGCGCCAATTCGGCGAAAATCCGCTTGCAAACGCGGATTACGGCAAGATCATCACCCCAAAGCATTTTGAGCGCATTTGCGGACTGATCGACGCCGAAAAGGTGGTGTGCGGAGGGCAAACAAACGCCGATGAATGCCGCATCGCACCTACTGTGATGGATAACGTTACTTTTGAGGACGCTGTGATGCAGGAGGAGATCTTCGGCCCCGTTTTGCCGATCCTGACTTTTGATAATGTCGAGGAAATCCCCGCACTGCTTGCGGGCAAGCAAAAGCCGCTTGCACTTTATCTTTTCAGCACGGACAAGCACACTGTTAAGCTCATCACCTCTCGTGTGCGCTACGGCGGCGGCTGTATCAACGACGTCATTATCCACCTTGCTACCGAGCACATGGGCTTTGGCGGCGTGGGGGAGAGCGGTATGGGTGCTTACCACGGGAAGGTGGGATTTGATACCTTCTCGCATCAAAAAAGTATCGTCCATAAGCGCAACTGGATCGATCTGCCAATGCGCTATCAGCCTTATAAGCAAGGTGGTTTTTATGAGAAACTGCTGAGATTTTTCTTAAAATAAAGGAGAGCCGATGTTAAAACGATTTTTAAACTATTACAAGCCACACAAGAAGCTGCTTGTGCTGGATATGCTTGCCGCACTGCTCATTTCGCTTACGGGGATGGTCTATCCGATCATCACGCGCACGATGCTCAACGACTTTATTCCCAACAAGCTTTATACCTCTATTATCGTGGCGGGCTGCGTAGTGCTGGCTCTGTACGTTCTGCGTATGTTTTTGCGCTATTTCGTGCAGTATTACGGGCATCTGATCGGTGTGCGTATGCAATCCCAGATGCGCCGTGATCTGTTCGGTCACCTGGAAAAGCTGCCCTTCCGCTTCTACGATAACAACGAAACCGGGCGCATTATGACGCGCATCACCAGCGACCTGTTCGAGGTTTGCGAGCTCGCGCACCACGGTCCCGAAAATCTGCTGATCAGCTCGGTGATGCTGGTGCTTTCCTTCGTGTATCTGCTGACGATCGATTGGGTTCTGACCTTGATCGTGTTTGCATGCGTGCCGTTTCTGATCATCGTTTCCTGGCATTATCGCAAGGCGATGAAGACCGCCTTCAAGGAGCGCCGCAAGAGCAATGCAACCATCAACGCTGCCGTAGAAAGCAGTATCACGGGCATCCGCGTGACGAAGGCGTACACCAACGCCGAGCGAGAGATGGAAAAGTTTGCAAAAGGCGATGACGAGTTCGTCACCTCCTCGCACGATGCATACGATGCGATGGCGAAATTCCACGCCTCCACCTCCTTTATTACCGACGTTTTCAACGTGATTATTCTGATCGCGGGCGGTTTGTTCCTTTACGCCGGACGCATCAATTTTGCGGATTATTCCACCTTTATCGTGTCCGTAAACCTGTTTATCAGTCCCGTTACCACGCTGATCGGCTTTATGGAGCAGTTCCAGAACGGCGCCAGTGGCTTCAAGCGCTTCGTGGAGATCATGGATGAGGAGCCGGAAAAGGAATTGTCCGACGCCAAGGAGCTGACAAACGTGCACGGTGTGCTTGATTTCAAGAACGTGACCTTCTCCTATGACGAAACGAAGGAAGTGCTTCATAACGTGGATCTGCACGTGGAAAAAGGTTGTAAGCTGGCGCTTGTCGGTCCCTCCGGCGGCGGTAAGACTACGCTTTGCCATCTGTTGCCGAATTTCTACCGATTGGAAGAAGGGAACGGCAGCATTTGTATCGACGGTCAGGACATCCGCGATCTGAAGCTGGACAGCATTCGCCGCAACATCGGTATCGTGCAGCAGGACGTCTTCCTGTTTGTGGGAACGATCCGCGACAACATTCTGTACGGTCGTCCCGACGCCACCGAGAAGGAGATGTTTGAGGCGGCAAAGCGCGCCAATATCCACGATTACATCATGACCTTGGAAAAGGGCTACGATACCGAGATCGGTGAGCGCGGTGTCAAGCTTTCGGGCGGTCAGAAGCAGCGTCTTTCCATCGCGCGCGTCTTTTTGAAGGATCCTGCGATCCTCATTCTGGACGAGGCAACAAGCGCGCTGGATAACACCACCGAGGTGCTCATTCAGCAATCGTTGGACGAGCTTTGCCGCGGGCGCACCACTTTAGTGGTGGCGCACCGTCTTTCCACCATCCGCAACGCCGACGAGATCGCTGTGGTGATGAACGGCGAGATCACCGAGCGCGGTACACACGAGGAGCTGATGGCAAAGGGCGGCACCTACAAGGATCTGTACGCGCTTCAGTTCCGCGATAACGATACCTTTGAATAAAAAACAAGAGGCAGACCGAACGGTCTGCCTCATTTTTATTGATTTTCCGCTTCCTTGCGGTTTTTACGCCAACGGAAGGGAGAGCAATGATAGCGCTCGCGGAACTGGTTGTGGAAGAAGCTGGTGTTCTCATAGCCCACGGCGATGATGATATCGCCAACGGGCAGGTCGGTCTGCTCCAGAAGGCGGATCGCCTCGCGGAAGCGCTCCTCCTGCAAAAGGCGGCTGAAGGTCGTGCCGCAAAGCTCGCGCACACGCTTGGAAAGATAGGGAACACTAAGCCCCAATTTATCCGCCAGCTCGCTCAGCGTTGCGGTGCGGAAATCGGTACGTAAGTAGTTTTCAATGCGGGATTGCAAAAGCTCTGCATCCGAGCGGTGGCGTGCCGTGGTAATGGTACACTCGGGCAGCTCCGCGAAGTAGCGCAGGATCAGCGAAACCGTGTTTTTCAGGGTATCTACACCCGTAATATCGTTGCCGACCATCGCGTAGCACAGATTTTCAAACAGGTTTTCCAGGGGCGGCACGCCCTCGGTGGAGAACAGCATATACTCCGCTTCGCCGTTGGAGCGGATATTTTCCGCCATAAAGGAGGAAAGCGGGGAAGAGGGCGGCAACGCGGACGCGAGCGAGTGGAAGCACTCGGTCGCCAGCATCACGTTGATGGCAATATCCCCCTCGCGCGTTTTGCGCACGCTGTGCTGGGTATGGCGGTTTAAAAGCAACATATCGCCCGCGCGCATCTTGACCTCGCGGTGCTTGATGACGTGCGTGACCTCACCCGAGCAAACGTAGGTCATTTCCACGTAGTTGTGACCATGCGCAGGGAAGTCGGCAAAGCGGGTATGACGGCGCAGGGCGATCTGCTCGCCGTCCTGCATCAAGCGGTGGCTGTTGACGATAAATTCCTTGGCAAAGGCGGTGTAAAGGCGCTTGTTAACGCGATTTTCGCCCTCTAAAATCTTCTTTTCTTCCTCATTGATCTGGGAAAGCTTGGCTAATATTTCTTCTCTCATATATCCTCCCGCAAGACAATTTTTTGCCCGCGAATTTGATGGTTTTCTTAATTATAGCACATAATTTGGCAAAAATCAAGTTCTTTTGTTAAAAATTGCCCCTTTTTTGTAAAATAGGAGTTCTTATTATTTACAAGGGATTATGATACAATTAAGATGATAAATTATGTAAGGGGGGTTCTCTTTATGAACGTTTACCAATGGGCAAAAGAAAAGTACGCCGCACGCGGCGTTGACACCGAGGCTGCGATTTCCGCGCTTCAGAATTTCGCCATCTCTATGCACTGCTGGCAGGGCGATGACGTCATCGGCTTTGACAGCAAGCAAGGCCTTTCCGGCGGCATCCAGACCACGGGTAACTATCCCGGTCGCGCCACCACTCCCGCCGAGCTGATGGCTGATATGGACAAGGTATTTTCCCTTGTTGGCGGAAAGCACAAGATCAACGTGCACGCCTGCTACGCAATCTTCGAGGACGGCGAGTTCGCCGACCGCGACCAGCTCGAGCCCAAGCACTTCGCGAAGTGGGTAGAGTACGCCAAGGCTCGCGGTATGGGTCTTGACTTCAACCCCACCTTCTTCTCTCATCCCAAGGCGGCAAGCGGTCTGACGCTTTCCAATCCCGACGAAGAGATCCGTAAGTTCTGGGTAGAGCACGGCAAGGCGTGCATCCGCATCGCCTCCTACTTCGCCAAGGAAACCGGCATTCCTTGCGTGATGAACATCTGGATCCCCGATGGCTACAAGGAAGTTCCCGCAGACCGTATGGGTCCCCGTGCACGCTTCGCACAGTCCCTTGACGAGATGCTGGCTGAGCCCTTCGATAAGAACGAGGTTCTGATCTGCCTTGAGTCCAAGGTGTTCGGCATCGGCGTTGAGTCCTACACCGTTGGCTCTGCCGAGTTCACGCTCAACTACGTCAACCAGAAGGGTCTTGTACCCCTGATGGACAACGGTCATTACCACCCCACCGAGGTGGTTTCGGATAAGCTTTCCGCTATGCTCCTGTTCCACAAGAAGGTCGCTCTGCACGTCACGCGCGGCGTCCGTTGGGACAGTGACCACGTGGTACGCTTTGATGACGAGACCCGCGAGATTGCCAAGGAGATCGTGGCAAGCGGCCGTATGAACGACGTTGCCGTGGCGCTTGACTTCTTTGATGCCAGCATCAACCGTATCGCTGCTTGGGTTGTCGGTATGCGCAATATGCAGCGTGCAATGCTGTCTGCATTGCTTACTCCTCACGCCGACTGGAAGAAGATCCAGGATGCAGGCGACTACACCTCTATGCTCGCTCTTTCCGAGGAGTTCAAGTCCATGCCTGAGTGCGTGGTCTGGGAGGAGTTCTGCAACCGTTGTGGCGTGCCTTCTGACGAGCAGTGGCTTGCCGAGGTCAAGAAGTACGAGGCAGAGGTTCTCTTGAAGAGATAATTTTTATAAATTCTTTTACAAAAGCCCCCGTAAATCGGGGGTTTTTGTGCTTTTTCCTCTTCCGCAAGCGCAAAGTGGGGAATTGTCACTTTTTATAATCTTTTTATATATTTATAAAAATCAAAAAAATTCACATATTTTTTGGGGAAATCACTTTACAAAAAACGATTTTTTTGGTATACTATAATGCGTGATAAAATTTTTATCGTCTGTTCTTACACAGATATAAAGGAGTGTTGATTTATGAGCCGTATGATCGGTACCGTTTCCCGTGGTGTTCGCGCGCCCATCATCCGTGGTGGAGATAACCTGGTTGACATCGTCACCGAGGCCATTTACGAGGCCGCAAAGGACGGTGGCTACGAGATCCGCAACCGCGATATCGTGGCGATGACCGAGTCCATCGTTGCCCGCGCACAGGAAAACTACGTTACCATTGACGATATTGCCGCAGACGTTCGCAACAAGTTTGGCGGTGAGACCGTGGGTATTATTTTCCCGATCCTTTCCCGCAACCGCTTCTCCGTGTGCCTTACCGGTATTGCAAGAGGCGCCAAGAAGGTCGTTATTATGCTGTCCTATCCCTCCGACGAGGTGGGTAACCATCTGGTCAGCTTTGACGCCATCGACGCCGCCGGCATCAATCCCTACAGCGACGTACTGGATATCAAGCGCTACCGCGAGTGCTTCGGCTACGAAAAGCACACCTTCACGGGCGTTGATTACGTAGAATACTACGAGCAGCTTGTCCGTGCAGAGGGCGCTGAGTGCGAGATTATCTTCGCCAACGATGCTCGTGCCATCCTTGCACACACTGATAACGTGCTTTGCTGCGATATTCATACCCGCGCACGCTCTAAGAAATTGCTGAAGGCTGCGGGCGCCAAGAACGTATACGGTCTTGACGATATCATGTCCGCACCCATTGGCGGCAGCGGCTACAACGAAAAGTACGGTCTGCTTGGCTCTAACAAGGCAACCGACAACAAGGTGAAGCTCTTCCCGCGCGATTGCCAGGATCTGGTTGAGGGCATTCAGGATCGTGTGCTGAAGGAAACCGGTAAGCTCATTGAGGTGATGGTTTACGGCGGCGGCGCGTTCAAGGATCCCGTGGGCAAGATCTGGGAGCTTGCTGACCCGGTCGTTTCTCCCGCCTACACCAAGGGCTTGGAGGGTACTCCCAACGAGCTGAAGCTCAAGTACCTTGCAGATAACGATTTCGCTAACCTTTCCGGCGAGGCTCTGCGTGCCGCAATCGAGGAAAAGATCGCGCACAAGGACACCAAGCAGGAAGGACAGATGGGCACCACCCCCAGACGCCTCACTGACCTGATTGGCTCGCTTTGCGACCTGACCTCCGGCTCCGGCGATAAGGGTACGCCTATCGTTTATATCCAGGGCTATTTTGATAACTACGTTAGCGAGTAATTAAATTTTCCCCGCGATTTTTGCGATCGCGGGGAATTTTTACGGAGAAAATTTATGCTTGATACAGTGTTTTTGATTCTACAATGTGTGGGCGTGTTTTCCTTTTCCATCACAGGTACGATCATCGCCATTCGCAAGAAAGCCGACTTTGTCGGGGCGCTGTTTTTTGCGCTATTGACCTCGTTTGGCGGCGGTATGCTACGCGACGTGATCACAGGGAATATTCCGCGCCTTTTCACCGAGCCCGATTATTATGTGATGGCGATCGTTTGCATTGTGACCTCGCTGCTTTGTTATCATCTTGCGTTTATCGAGCCAATCGGAAAATTTATTGGTAAGCACCGCCACAATTTCTTCCTGGAGCTGACGGACGCCATCGGTCTTTCGCTTTTCTGCGTGCTTGGCGTGGACGTCACGCGTGTGATGGTGGGGGAGGGAGCGATCCCGCTGATTTTAATCTTCGGTGGCTTTATTACGGGCGTTGGTGGCGGTATGCTGCGCGACATTTGCTCTGCGCAGATGCCTTCGGTCTTCCGCAAGAACGTTTACATCATTCCCGCGGTGCTTGGCTCCGCACTTTATACGTTGACCTATCCGTACTGGCACCATTTGGTGGCGCTATCGGTAGCTTCGGCGCTGATTATGACCATCCGCCTTTTGGCGTATTTCTTCAAGTGGAATATGCCGGTACATAAATCCGAGCAGTAAAAAAGAGCGACCTGCAAGGGCGCTCTTTTTTTATTTCCATTTGCCGAGCTCTTCGCGTTTTTTCTGTTCTTCAAGCTCGCGCTTCCGCCGCTGTCTTTCTGCCTTGAATTTTTTGTGCGACGGAGAGAAAAACAGCAACCACGAGCCCATAGGCGCGAAGAATATCAAAGAAACGATAAAAAAGCAAAAGATCTTATATAGATAGTTGCCAAAAAGAATAAAGGGGAAATAGAGAGAAAGAGCAAGCAATGTACCAAAGTGAAACACGCCCGTTTCAAATTTATCTATTTCCGGATCTTTTTGGCTCTCCCATCTTTCCTCAAACTCGCTTACGGTGATTTTTTTGTACTTGCGTATATGATAAAATCTGTCCCACTTCATCATTTCTTCGTAAGCATCGGTTTCTATGTATAATACCCCAAGAATGGAAAGGATGATGTAAGCGATCGGAAAAGCGGACCAGCCGTTAAATTGCAGGTGATCCTTTAACAAGCATGCAATTACCGTCAAAGCGATGGTGAACAGCGCATAATAGCAGAGCAAAAAAAACAATCGTTTTTTCAGTTTCATGCGGGATCACCTCTTTTCGTTGATTACTTCCATTTACCAAGCTCTTCTTGTTTCTGTTGATCTTTTCGTTGTTGCTGTAGCTTGGCGTTATGTGCTTCTGTTTGTTTTTTTATAAAAACAATGCAATAGATCGTTGTGGCAGCATAAGGGATAAGCAGAAAAAGTCCCGAAAGAATTTTCGCTCCAAACGGGAGGAAGAAGATGAAAGGGAAAAACGGCGGAATACAAGCAAGAAAGATTTTTGACGCGAATTTATCGTCTTCACGCCAATAATCTTCTTCGTTAGGCGGGGGAGAAACTACGATTCCGTTGCCTTTTTCATACTTAACGCGCATTTCAATAGACTTGATTTGACGGATTTTAATTCTGAAGCGGCTGGGATAAAACCAAGATAAATAGATGGAAATCAAGATATATGCGATAGGGAAAGCCGACCAAGCACTGAAATTCAGGCGATCACGCAATAAAACGGCTGCCAGCACGTTGCCGATGATCGCCGCAGCGTAGTAACAGATGAAGAAAATATGCAATTTTTTCAGTTTCACGTGGGATCACCTCGCTTTTTGATAAAATCAAGTGTTCTGATGCAGCACCTCAAAGCCCAGTACGGTGGCGGCGGAAGCCG
>JAZRFS010000040.1:0-15429 GCA_045643765.1 Eubacteriales bacterium | reverse complement strand
GCCAACCGTGGGGGCGGCACCGTCGCCAAGGAGGAGGGTCTTCCCTCCCGTGACGCCGTTTACGCAGGCGGTGCCGCCGTAACCGGTGCTGCCTCCGTTATCTCCGCAATGGGCGCAGGCAAGACGGCTGCTAAGGCGATTGCTGAGGCACTGCTGAAGTAATTGTAAGGCGCTCTAAATCAGCGCAGAACATAACAAAAAACACCCCACCTTGGGGTGTTTTTTGTTTATTAGCCGCGCTCGCTTACTTGCAGTATTCCAATACAGCTGCGTGCCGCGATCACGGCTTCTGCATCTGATTTCGAGCGCCCGGGGAAGTGCGCAGAACATAACAAAAAACACCCCCGTTTGGGGGTGTTTTTGTTTATTAGCCGCGCTCGCTTACTTGCAGTATTCCAATACAGCTGCGTGCCGCGATCACGGCTTCTGCATCTGATTTCGAGCACCTTGGGAAGTGCGCAGAGCATAACAAAAGCCCCCCCGTTTTTTGGGGTGTTTTTGTTTATTAGCCGCGCTCGTTCACTTGCAGTATTCAATACAGCGGCGTTCGCGATCACGCCTTCTGCATCTGATTTTGAGCGCCCGGGGAAGTGCGCAGAGCATAACAAAAAGCACCCCACCTTCTCTCTGCATTCTTAGAGAAGAAATAGGCGAGCACAAAAATTCCGGCAGAGAACTTGTTTTCTCTGCCGATTTGTGATACAATGGAAAGGGTGATGAAAATGGACGAACTGAAAAATCGCAAGACCACTCGGTTGAAAGGTGCGGACTATAATCGAAACCAAGCCGTGTTTCTCACGATATATACGAAAGAGAGAAAGAGTATCCTCTCGCGCGTCGAGGACGCCGGTCCCTACAGTGCAGAACTCCGTTCCGTCGCGGTTCGTATCTACGTTCAAACGATTTTGTAACAAGGAATACGGCGTGAATATATGGCAATATCGCTCCAATGATCACATCATTCGCAACCGTCAGGACTATGATGAGCATTTGCGATATATTTACGAAAACCCTGTCCGTTGGTACTACGACGAATTATACACAGAGGAATAGGGGCAAGGGCTTTGCCCGAAGCATTTGTAATACAAAGGCGAAACTGGCGATAAACTGAACGAGAAATAAGAATTTGAAGGGTTAAAAATGAAGATTGTTGAGATAACCGAAAACAAAAAAGAATATCTTGATTTGCTGCTATCAGCAGATGAGCAAGAGGATATGATAGATCGTTATCTTGAAAAAGGCAAGATGTATGTGCTTGACGATAACGGAGTCAAGTGCGAGTGTGTCATAACCGACGAAGGAAACGGCGTTCTTGAAATAAAAAACATTGCCACTATGCCCGAACATCAAGGAAAAGGTTATGCGAAAGCATTGATTGAGTTTCTTATCAAGAAATATCACGGACAGTATTCGATTTTGCAAGTCGGAACGGGAGATAGCCCGTTGACAATACCTTTTTATGAAAAATGCGGTTTTGTCCGTTCACATAGTATTCGAGGCTTCTTTACCGACAACTACGATCATCCTATAATTGAGTGTGGAGTACAGCTTGTAGATATGATATATTTGCAAAGATCGCTATAAAACAAATTCCAATTTATGAAGAAATATATTGCAAACATCATTACTGGAAGCAGAATTGTATTAAGTTTGCCTCTTCTGTTCATTCCTCTATCATCAGTGTGTTTTTACGTACTCTATCTCCAATCTATCGAATAGCAAATGCCGACAGATTTTTTAAATCTGTCGGCATTAATTATTTGTTTACTGCAAATCAAATAAGGCACATTAATATGATTTCTCCGCTAAGGACATCTCCCTTTGGTGTGTTTTTTGTTGAATAGCCGTAAAAAAAGCGGAGCGCATTGCGCTCCGCTTTTTTGTTTTAGAATTTCCATTTTTCCATACGCTTGACCATCATACCGGCAAGAATACCGATCAAGGTGCCCGCTACCGTGCCGCTGATCAGCAGTACGGGGAGATAGAAGGCGATCTGCGCGGTTCCGGTCCAGAAGACCGCAGCGATGATCTGCCCCACGTTGTGCAGGATGCCGCCCGTGACGCTGACCGCGATACAGGAAAACCAGTTCAGCTTTTTGAGCAGGATCATACCAAGCAGGCTGAGCACCGCACCCGCAATACTGAAGGTCATCGTCTGCACGTTGCCGAACAGCATCGACACCAGAATGATGCGGATGATACTGACCGTCACGGTCTCCTTCCAACCGACGCGGTACAGAAGAAAGACCATCACGATGTTGGGAAGTCCCACCTTGATGCCGGGAATGGCGACGAGCGCCGGGATCTGATGCTCAACAAAGGAGAGTATCATGGCAAGGGCGATAGACAGCCCCAAAAAGGTTACTCTTTTCGCCTTCATAATACTCTCCTTTCTTTTTTAACTTTTTAGCTGACCAGCTCTACTTTCGGCATTTCTCCGCCGTGAACGGTGACAAGAACGTTGTTCGGTTGGCAGTAGATAGACTCGGTCGTTTTGCTTATTTTGCCTTGTGCTGTGCAGCGAGTATCTCCCTGCGTTGGGCAATTTGCCTGTGTCATCCAGGCTTCCCCGTTTTCAATTTTCAAAACGTTGGTTCCGCCGTTGAGCGCATATTCACCGTCGACCGACAAACTGTAATTTGCTACCTCTACGCCGCCGATGCTGACGGTGACGTAAGCCCCCTCCTCTTTGAACAGCTGTAGTATGCCCAAAGAGATGAGGGCAATCGCAAGGATGATCCCGATCAGGATCAGGTCTTTTTTCTTCATCAGAACTTAAAGTTCAGTGCCAGCATTGCAAGCGCGATCATGCCTGCGGTCAAGAGCGCGATCGGGATGCCGCGGAAGGAGGCGGGAATGGCTTCCTCGTCTACGTAATCGTCCTTGAGCTTAGCGTAAAGCGTCATGGTGAGCATGAAGCCGATACCAACAGCCACAGCGGTGATGATCGCCTCAAGGAAGGTGTGCTCGGTGTTGTGGATACAAAGACCGAGAACCGCGCCGTTGATGGCGAATTTCACGAAATCTGCGCGGCAGTAGTTGTCCAGCAGATTGTGTGCAGCAATGTGAAGGACCTCCACAACGGCAAGCACGATCAGCACGAACACCATCGTCTGCAGATAGGAAACCTTCTCCAAGAGGAAATGGTTGATCGGCCAGGTGATCAGCGTGGAGATCAGCATCACCACGGTGGTGCCAAGACCAAGCGTCAGAGACTTTTTGACGGGGCGCTCGTTCTCCAGAACGGCACCGGTGCCAAGGAAGTGAAGCAGGGCGTAGTTGTTAGAAAGAATGCCCGCAAGAAGGATACCAAAAATAGCTTGTACCGTCATAATCAGTTCTCCTCCTTTTCTGCGGTTTCGTCAAGGTGGTGGTGAAGACCGGTGAGCTTGTTGATGACAGCCATCACAATGGCAAGCACCAGATAGCCGCCGAAGGCGCCGGCGAGGGCAGAGATCTTGTAATCCTGCAGGAACTTGATCTCCATGCCCCAGAAAGAAGCATTACCAAGCACCTCGCGGATGAGCGAGCAAACAACCATCACGACAGTGAAGAATGCGCCCGTTACCAGTGCGGTTTCGATCGAGATGATCTCACCGTTGCAATCCGCAACCTCCTCGCAGTCGCGGTAGATCACCGCACTGACGGCAAGCGTTGCCAGATGCACACCAAGCATTTCCACCACGATGGGGAAGAATGCCTGCATAAGCATAGAAACAAGGGAAACGAAGCCGGTGATGATCATCAGATACACAGGCATTTTTGCGTAGCAGGGAATAACCTTATGCAAAGCGGAGATCACGATAGAGCTCAGCAGCATCGAAATGATCACGGCAGCACCCATGCCAAGTGCGGCACGGATATCGGCGCTGGAGGCCATTACGAAGCCGGCACCAAGCACCAGAAGAACAGAGGGCGTGCCTCTGAGGAGATAGGAAGTTTTCGTCTTTTTCATTACTGATCTCCTCCTTTATCGATAGAATTGAATGCGGCGAAGGCGTCCTTGGTAGCAAGCTTCACAGCAGTAGAGGAAACGGTTGCGTGTGCGATCAGCACGTCGTCGGAAAGGGTCGTATCCTTCAAGCCGATAAACTTCTCCAGATATGCCTTGAAGGCGGCGCTGGAGGTATCACCGTAGCCCTCGGTGTAAATGGGCATGTATTCCACGCCATGACCGAATGCAAATTCCTTGATGGTCTGCTTGGCGATCGCGCCGGTATCATCAAGAACGGTGAGGACGGACATAGGCGTATCCTCGTACGTGAGGGGAGCGGAGAAGAAGGCGAAGTAGGTCTTGTCTGCCGACTGGAAGGATGCGGCGTATACCACGTTACCGAAGGTGTTGAAATCAACCAGCTTGATCTCGGTGGCATCGCTGTATGCGGCGAGAATTGCAGTTTCTGCCTGCGTCTTGTAATCCACCTTCGTGCCGGCTGCTGCAAGAGCTTCCGTGCAAGCGGCCTCATTGGCAGCGGTGACGTCTGCGCCGGTGGTGTCGTAAACCTTGCAGATGCCTGCGGCATTCACAAGAACAAGCAGCTTGGCATCGCCATTCTTTACGATAAAGGCAAAGCCGGAGCCGTTCAGTGCCTTATAGCCCTCAACGATATTGCCGCTTGCCACAATCTGGTCTGCCTTCAGCACGCCGCCGGAGGAAAGACCGGTGTGAAGCGTGGGGATCATTTCCGCAAGGATCTGCTCGTCGGTCTTCACGCCTGCGGTGATCAGATTGTTGGAGATCAGAACACCCATAGCCTCTTCCACAGCGGTCTTGAACGCCTTGGAGGAGTAGGTGCTGCCTGCATAGAACTCAACACCCGTGAGAGCGGAGTCCTTGCCGATATAGGTAGAGGGGTAATCGGCGCCGAAGATCACAGACTCAGAGTGAGCTGCCAGCTTAAGACCGCAGATTTTACCCGTTGCGTCAACGCCGAGCACGATGTCCATAGGGGTGCCGCCGGTGTACTGCGAGGTGGCAGTGCACTCGATAACAAAGCCAAGACCGCTTGTTTCTTTGTTGATCTTTACGACGCTTGCGGGAACGCCCGTAAGCGTTGCGGTGATATCCTCGTAGGACGTGCCGCCGGGCATAACCTCGTTAAGACGCTCGTTTGCGGCGCCTGCGTTGTTAGCCTCGATGATGGGACCGGTCACAAAGTTCAGACCGAACATAGCGCCGCCGAAAATGGCGACAACGATGAGAAGGATGCCGAATGTTTTCAGTAATTTCATTACTTCACACCTCCCAACGTCTTTTTCTTGGTGAAATCGTTAATGAAGGGCGTAACAAGGTTCATCGTCAGGATTGCGATGGAAACGCCCTCGGGGTAAGAGGCAAACTGTCTGATGGCGAAGGTCAGAAGACCGGCGCCCACGCAGAATACCACGCGACCCTTGTTGGTGGTGGGGGTGGTCACGTAGTCGGTTGCCATGAAGATGGCGCCAAGCAACAGACCGCCTGCCAGCACGTGCTGAAGGGAGAATACAAAGTCAAAGCCGCAGAACAGGAAGTAGCAAGCGAATACGGTGCCAACGTAAGCGGCGGGAACGTACCACTTGATGACCTTGCGTACTACAAGATAAGCAAAGCCGATAAGAAGCGCGATGGCGCAGGTTTCACCGATGGCACCGCCGTGCAGACCAAGGAAGAGGTCCAGAATAGAGGGAGCTTCCTTAGCGGCGATCTCCGCACCCTGGTTGAGAGCGGCGAGAGGGGTCGCGCCGGAGGTGATCTCCACAATGGTGGGCTGTGCCACAGCAGCAACTGCACCAAAGGTCAGAAGCATGAATACACGGGCAGTGATGGCGGGGTTGACGATGTTCTTGCCAAGACCGCCGAACAGGCACTTAACGACCACGATCGCGAAGACCGAGCCGATCGCGCACTGCCAAAGCGGCACGGCGGTGCTGAGGTTCAGCGCGAGCAAGAGACCTGTAACAACGGCAGAGAAATCGCCGATGGTCTGCTTCTTATGTACGCAGAGATTAAAGAGGTATTCTGCAAGAACAGCACTTGCCACGCAGACAAGAACCGTGAAAAGGGCGTTGATGCCGAAGATCACGATGCCCGCAACCGTTGCGGGGAGCATTGCGATCACCACGTCAAGCATAATGTTGCGGGTGAAGGAGCCCTTCTGGTGAATATGGGGGGTAGAGGAGATGTGCAGGGAGCCCATTATTTGTTACCTCCTTCTTTTTCTTTCTGTGCAGCCGCATACTTCTTCAGGAAGGATTTTGCCTCCCAGTTCATCTGAAGCAGAGGACGGTTGGCAGGGCACACGTAGGAGCAGCAAGCGCAGTCTACGCACTGACGGACGCCGGAGTCAATGAGGCGCTTTGCCTTCAGATCCTCATCCTTTACGCGCATAGCACGGCTGACCTCGGCAACCGAGATGCCGACGGGGCATTTTTCCATGCAGCGACCGCAGTTGATGCACGCGGATGCCTCGGGAAGCACAGCGCTCTTTTCGTCAAATACCAGCACGGCGTTGGATACCTTCACGATGGGATCGTCCACCGAGTAGATCGCGGTACCGTTCATAGGGCCGCCCACAACAACCTTGCCGGGCTCGGACTTCAGGCCCGTGATCTTGAGAAGCTCGCTGATGCGGGTGCCGATGGGAGCGATCAGGTTCATGGGCTTGTCCACGGCGGGACCGTCCACGGTCACAATTCTATCAACAAGGGGCAGACCCGTGTTGAGGTACTCTGCCATCTTGGCAAGAGAGGATACGTTGATGATGAGTGCGCCGAAGGAGGGGAAGCGCTTGCCGGCAATGGCAACGCGGCCCGTGGCATTGTAAAGCATGACCTGCTTTGCGCCCTG
Organism: Eubacteriales bacterium; assembly: GCA_045643765.1. GTDB lineage: Bacteria > Bacillota > Clostridia > Oscillospirales > CAG-272 > Firm-07. Next base: position 8,603 of record JAZRFS010000040.1, on the reverse strand, counting down.
AGGATAGATGGTTTTAAGCTCGTGGATCACGACGTAATCCTTGCCCTCAAAGGTCTTCTTCAGAACCTCAATGGCGTCTGCCTTATTGGTCTCGATGCAGATCTTGAAGGTTGCCTCGCCGAGATACTGAGCCATATACTTGCGCAGGTACTCGATACCGTCCGCGATCAGCTCGGGGTGAGCCAGCATCATGCGATGGTCGCTGGTGATATAGGGTTCGCACTCTGCGGCGTTGATCAGCACGGTGTCTACCTTGTAATCGGGGTTGAGTGCTTCGTTGAACTTTGCCCAGGTGGGGAAGGCCGCGCCACCAAGACCGACAAGACCGCTGTCGCGTACTGCCTGCAAAAAGCTGTCGCAATCGGTGATCGCGGGGGGGACTACCGTGTCAGCAGCCTCCATTTTTCCGTCGCTTTCAATGCGGATGGCTACGGTGTCCTTACCGCTTGCGGTGGGCATAGGAGCGATCTCCACGACCGTACCCGAAACAGTTGCGTGCACGGGGGAGGAGAACCTACCCTCTTCTCTTGCGATGAGCTGACCGACCTTGACGTGGTCGCCAACACTGACGATGGGTTCGGCATCGTGACCCATGTGCATGTTCATCGGCAGAATAACTTCTGCAGGCGTTTCAATGCGGACGGGGACACACTCTGCCGTGTGCTTGTTGTGAGGCACATGCAAAGATGAAATATCCTTTTTCAAAACCGTTTTCCTCCTATTGGTTTTATATTTTCAATAATTGCTTTCAAATTTAAGGGTGATCATTCCATGATCAGGGCTTCAAAGCCGGGGGTATATTGTTGCGTGCCGTCCGTCTTGATCCAAAGGACCTCCACGCCGCCGAGCTTATTTACCAGTGCAAGCCCGTCCTCGTAGCTCATCGTGAACAAAGCTGTGGAAAGTGCGTCGGCAAGAGCGCTGTCTTCGGTAATGATTGATACCGATCTGAAATAGGTGGAAGGCATCAGGGTGTCCTTGTCAATGACGTGGTGGTATCTTGCGCCGTCAACAAGAAAGTATCGCTCGTAATCGCCGGAGGTCACGCAGGACGTGTTGGCGATCGTCAGCTTCATGGCGTATTGCGAAGGGTTTTGGGGGTCTTTGATGCCGGTACCCCAACCGGAGCCGTCGGGCTTGTGACCGACGATGCGGATGTTGCCGCCGATGTTGAGCACATAGCCGCTCACGCCCTTGCTTTTCAAATATTGCGCAGCCATTTCAGTGGCATAGCCCTTTCCAAGCGCACCCACGTCAATGCGGGCATCAGGGTCGGCGATGCGTACGGTACTGTTCACCGTATCGATCTCCAGCAGGGAAATGTCCGTGTGCAGTGCAGCCGCGTCCAACGCTTCCTTTGTGGGAATTGTTGCTTGTGCGGGGGCGGTGGATGCCGCCTCGCGGCAATCGTGCCAGAGCGAGAGCACAGAGCCCATCATTACGTTCATTTCACCGTTTGTGGTGGCATAAAGCTCTTTGGCATAAAGTAGAAAGTCGATCAATTTCCGGTCAACCTTGACAGGGGCTTTTCCTGCGTTGAGATTGAGCGTTTTTAAATTGTTTACACCGGAGTGCTCATAGTAAATATCAAAAAGGCGATGGTATTCCTCCAGAATATCGGAAACCCCATCACAGTTTGCCTCAAAATCCTCCTCGGAGTCGTTGGCATAGCTGTAAATATAGGACACCGTATCAAAAAAGGTGTAATATACCATCCCTTGCGGTTCCTCCTTATGAGCAGAATTAGGGCAGCCCGTCAAAACGACGAGCAGCCCCAAAACTGCGCAAAGGCAGGTGAGAGATTTGAAAATTTTCAAATTTCTTCTCCCTTGCTTGGTATGAAATTAGCGGGCGTTCTTAGCGGCCTGAGACACAACTGCCTTGATGCCGGTGATCTGCATGGAGCAGCCGGCAGCCAGAAGGTCAGCATCGGTGGAGATGTCGTGGCCCTTTGCAGCTACGGTAGTCATAGCAGCAACCTCGTCAGCGGTCATGCCAACTACGTGAGCGGAGAAAGCAGCGGACTGCTCGAACCACTCCTTCATAACGCCGTCATCGTTGTTGTCAACCTTGCCGGCCATACCGTAGTCACCCTTGAGCTCGCGCTTGGTAGCCTTGAAAGTCTTTTCGGTGATCTCACCAGCAGCGTTGAAGGAGATCTTGGGCTGGATAGCGTCGTTCAGAGCAGCAACGATCTTGCCGTCAGCAACAACTGCAGCAGCGAAATCGGTGTACATAGCAGCAACACCGGCAGCCTCTGCGGTAGCAGCCTTGGTAGCGGAGTCAACCACGGTCTTAGCAGCTACGCCAAGGGTGAAGGAATCCTTCTTAGCGGAGAAGGTCACACCCTGGTCATCCTTGCCAGCCTTAACAACTGCAGCGATGAAATCGGTGATCTGCATGGAGCAGCCAGCAGCCAGAAGGTCAGCATCGGTGGTGATCTTGTGGCCCTTCTTCTCCTGGGTGGTCATAGCCTCGACCTCAGCAACGGTCATGCCAACGACATGAGCCTCGAAAGCCTTAGCCTGCTCGTCCCATTCCTTCATAACGCCGTTGTCGTCGTTATCAACCTTGCCGGCCATGCCGTACGCGGTGCCAAGCTCCATCTTGGTCTTGAAGGTCTTGTTTGCCTCAACAGCGCCGTCGGTAACGTTCATCTTGTTCTGAGCAACGTCGATGCGGCAAGCAACGATCTTGCCGTCAGCGTCGGTCACGATGGTAGCAACGGTAGCGTCGATCTGTGCGTTCTTGGCTGCGGAGCTGTCCATGCTAACGACAACGCCCATACCAAGCTTGTACTCAGCTTCGCCGCAAGCTACGAAAACAGTGAGCATCGTGAGCAGCATGCAAAGGCTGAGGACGAGAGTGAGAATTTTTTTCATGATTCTTTTCCTCTTTCTTTTATTTGTGATATGCGTCTGCAACCGTATAGGTGATTTGCGATCCGAAAGGGAAAATTGCGTTCGAATCACAAATCGCCCATACGAGCACAGTCACATTCGTGTGAATTATAGCACATTGTCAATATTTTGTCAATAGCTTTTTGTCTTTTTCTTTGATGTTTTCAATGTAAAGGGAATATGAGGCCGGATTTGACATTTGCAATGGTATAAAATGGAAAAGACTTCCTTATTATTTATAGGGCAGAGCGACACACTGCAGCGTGTATTTTTGCGCCGATGATGTAAGGGTGCGGGGCGAAGAAAAGGACGTCGCTTTTTGTGTTCGGGGCGGCGCGGATTTTGACGCTGGATTTAAAAAAGTGCCCAAACGGGTGGGAAATAAAGGCAAAACGGGAGGCAGAGGGGAGAGAAAAGGATCCCGGAGGCAAGGCACGTCTTCCGTCTTTTGCGCTTGCAGCCGAAAATTTGTGTAAAAAGGGGAAAAGATCAAAAAATGCCCGAACGGGTAAGAAAAACGATGCCTTGGAGGAAGAGACGCTCTTCCCGGTCTTGTTGCGGAAAATCACGTAAAAAAGAGAAGAATTTACGAAAAAGTGCCCAAACGGGTGAAAAATAAGAGCTTTTTCGTTCGTTTTTCGGTGGCGCGGAGAAAAAGGTCGGCGAAAAGATAAAAAAGCAAAAAACAAAAATTGCATTTTCTATTGACAGGTAAAGGAAGAATATGTTATAATTGGTCGAATATATATTATACGCGCCCGCTCGCGTGCACGGCGCGCATATATATTACGCGCGTACAGGCGCAAGCATCGCAAAACACCTTGAAAGGAGAGGCGAATATGAAAAACAAAAGCATAAATTTACTGATCGTCTCCCTTTTGCTATTGGGTATGGTGGGAATTGCGCTGATCGCGTTCGTGGAGGAGTCTCACGACGATTTCAAGGAAAGCATCCGCGTAAACGAGGAGGGCGTCACCAAGGAAACGCTGGAAGTGAACGACCTGATGCTGAACCCTACCGAAAAAAGAGAGTACGAGATCGCACTGACGTGTCCCGCCTCGGGCGACTTTGATCTGTCGATGGATTACGAGGAAACGACGGACGGTGGGATGAAGCCCTTCGTTCGCGTCAGGATACAGTGCGGAGATGCCGTGCTTTACGAGGGCGGACTTGCAGAGCTGCTTGACACAGATCGCGTGATCGCGCTTGCGTGCGAGCTTGTTGCAGACGAGGCGCTTTTGCTTCGTATCTGTTACGAAATGCCGTACGAGGTCGGCAATGAGGCGCAAGGCACCTTTGCGGATTTCAACGTGTATCTTAAAATAGAAAAGCGCTGATCGGCGTGAAAGGAGAGCTATGGAAGAAAAGCAACCCTCCAAAAAAACGGGCAGGATCGCGATAAGCGTTGTGGCGAACGTTCTTCTTTATACTGTGATCGCGGTGTGCTTGCTCGGCGTGCTTCTGACCATCATCGGTCAACGGGATGCGGATGGCACCGTAACGCTGTTCGGCACGCAAATGCGCGTGGTGCAATCCCCTTCGATGGAGCGCAGCGAGGCAACCGATGTCAGCGGCTTCGAAATAGAGGATATCCCCACAGGGTCGATGGTCTTTATTGAAACCGTGCCGTCGGACGCGACCGAGGCGGCGCGCTGGTACGCCGATCTGCGCGTCGGCGACGTGCTTACCTTTAAATACACCTACGTCAGGCAGGAAACGATCACCCACCGCATCATCGCCATAGAGGAAAAGCCCACGGGCGGATATCTGATCACACTGGCGGGTGATAACCGAAGCGACGGTGCCTCGGTTTCGCTACAAACGATCGATACCGCGCAGGAAAACAGCTTCAATTACGTGATCGGTAAGGTGACGGGACAGAGCTACGCGCTCGGCTTATTCACGCGGGCGCTGCGATCGCCCATCGGACTGATCTGTATGATCATTATCCCATCCCTTGTTATTGCGATTTTTGAGGTGATCAAGATCACCCGCGTACTGGGTGCGGATAAAAAGAAGAAAATGAAGGACGAGCAGGAAAGCCGCGAGAAAGAGCTTGACGCGTTGAAAAAACGCATCGCGGAGCTGGAGGCAAGGGAAAGCGCCGACGCGCCGCCTGCTGCCAAGAGTAAGGAAAAATCAGAAGATGACGGCGAAACGCCGTAATAAATAAAAAACACAAAGGAGAACGGTTATGGAATTTTTGTTTATGGTATTTATGGCGGTTGTCGCCTGCATGTCCTTGTTTGCCGTGCTGGTTGTTCTTCGCGACATCGTGAAGGAAATTTTTGCGGGCAGAAGAGAAAAAGCAAACGCAGGCAACAACATCATCCGTGAAGTAGAGCGTCTGCTTGCGCAGGCACAGGCAAAGACGGAGGCGCCCGCAGCACAGCCCGCTCCCGTTGCGCCCCCCGTTGAGGAGACGGTGGTTGCCGAGCCCGTTGTTGAGGCAGTCGAGGAAGCGACCGACGAGGCGGCTGAGGAAGCGGTTGAGGAGCCGGCAGAGGATGCCGACGGCACGATCAGCTTTTCTACCGGCCAGCGTCAGACGCTGGAGGAAAAGTATCTGGCACTTTCCTCGCAGCAGCGCACCTGGTATGACGAGATCATCAAGTACGCCGCCGCTGTTGAGGGTAGCAAGCGCTTTAAGAACGTTCGCTACGAGGAGTACAAGGTTGGCAAAAACCGCCTTGTTCGTATGCTGATCAAGCGCAATAACGTGATGTGCGAATTTATTCTGCACAACAGCGATTTTAAAAATTACATCAACGAAAACAAGATCTCCGTCAAGCAGGCCGCAACCACGATGCTTGTTGACAGCGACGCAACCGTAGAGGCTGTTAAGAACAGTATCGACATCGTGGTGGATGCCATCGCAGAGGAGAAGGAATACAAGAAAAAGCTGGCGCGCGAAAGACGCAAGGCTGCCAAGGCGGCACAGGGCGCACAGGAACAGTAAGATTGCTTATCCCCTCGCGCACGCGGGGGTAGATCGTGTATGCGATCGCGTAATAAACGGAAAGGAGGGAGACCGTGACAACAGCAAAAAGAGGAATGCTTGTGTCTGTCGTGACAGTGGTGCTTTGCGTGGCACTTGCTGCGGGCGGCACGTATGCGCTTTTTTCAGAGTCGGTAACGCTGGTCAATCATTTGCATGCCGGCACGATGGATATTACACTGACGCGCGTCCGTCTTGAAACCGTTTCACTGGATCCCTCCACCGGACTTCTGGCAAGCGCACAGAATAACGAGCGCACGGACTTCTCACTTCCCACCGCGCGAAGCGTGTTTGATCTGACGGATCAGACGTTGCTGGTGCCGGGCAGCTTCTACTCTGCCGAAATGCAGATCTCTAATAACAGTGACGTGACGTTCGGATATTGGTTGGAGATCGTTTTTGACGACGAAGCGGCGCTAGCCTTTGCCGATCAGCTGAAGGTGAAGGTGATCAGCGCAAACGGTACAAAGGATGCAGCCCTGAGCGAAAGCGCGGGCTTGATCGGCGGTGCGGATGCACCGATCGGCGTGCTTGCCAAAACAGAAACGGCGTTTTTTACGGTCAGCGTGGAATTTTGTGATCTTGAAGGGATGAATAATGCGGCAAAGTCGCAAAATCTTCACTTCGATGTGATCGTTCACGCCGAGCAGATCCCAACCCCCCGTGTGGCGTAACACACGCTCCCTCTTGATTTTTGATCGCAATGATTAAAAAATAAAAACATATATAGGAGAGAAAAGACAATGAAAAAGAAGGTTTTGATTACCTCGATCCTGACACTTGTCCTGTGCTTGTGCCTGATCGCGGGCTCCACCTACGCTTTGTTCACAAGCGAAAAGGAGCTGACGATCGACGTAACCTCAGGTAAGGTCGACGTAGAGGCAACGATCAACACGTCGCTGAAGACCTGGTCGCTTGGCCAGACCGAACCCACCGGCAATACCGACGGAACGTTTGTGAACGGCGGTGTCGCGCAGGTGAACGACGACGGCGTGCTTGTGATCAGCCGTATGACCCCCGGCGATTGCGTGAAATTCACTATTGATATCAAGAACAGCAGCGACGTTGCCGTTCGTTACAAGGTAAAGGGCGTATCCACTCTGCCCGTGAACGCAGAGGCCGGAACGAAGGATCTGACCGATGCGCTGGTATGCACCGCCACGATCAACGGCACGGAGTACGTGATGAGCGAGACTGACGGCGCAACCTTTGAAACGGTATGGTTCGACGTTGTGGCAGCGCCCGACGGCGTGGGTGGCGAGATCGGCGATATCACGGTAACGCTGAACTTCCCCAACGGCACTCCCGAGCACGACAACCCCTTCCAGAGCGCAAAGGCTGCCATTACCTTTGTTGTTGAGGCGGTTCAGGGCAACGGCGTGGGTGCCAACGGTCAACTGATCAATCCCTGATTTTTGATAAAACACCTTAAAATGACCTAAACGGTAGGAAAGGAGGATAAGATGTTCCGTTATCAATCGAATAAGCAAGCCATCGTCATAGCGGCACTGATTATCCTCGCCTGCCTTGTGTGTCTTACGGGGGCGACGCTGGCGCTCTTTACGTCCGATCTCAACGATGGAACGATCGGTATTATCACCACTGCGGGCGACGTTGCGGTCGATATTGTCGATGCCGCAGACACGGAAAATTCGCTTGTCGGCAAGGTTCTGGCGTTCCAGACGTCCTCGGATCAGCGGGACGTGCTGTTTGAGCCGGGCGCGACCTTCCGTACGCAGGGCTTCCGTATCAAAAACGTGGGCGACGTGCCCGTCAATTTCCGCCTGTACATCAGTCCGGATGACAAGATCAATATGGAGGAGTTCCTGAGTGCCTTCGACATCTGGATCTCGACGGACTCCACCAAGCACGTCGGCGCAAAGTCGCTGAATGAATTTACGGGCAGTCTGGCGGTAGATCGGAGCACTCAGCAAACCTACTATTTATTTGTTAAGATGAAAGAAAGCGCAGGAGACACGTTCCAGAATCGCACCTATACGGGGATTGGCATCACCGTGTATGCGGTTCAGGGAAACGTTGCGATCGGAGAGTGATTTTAAATGGATAAGACAAAGAAAATATGTAATATCGCATTGAAGGTCGCAGCTTGGTCGCTTGTTGCGTTTGCTGTGTTTATGATGATCTTCACTGTTGTTACGGTCGCTACCGTCGATAGAAACGACCGTAGCATCTTCGGTGTAAAGTTTTACATCGTGCAAACCGATTCTATGAGCAAATCGGACAAAAATGCTGACCTTGACGTGCATTTCAATGCGGGAGATATCGTGCTGATCAAGAACGTGGAGGATGCTTACTCGCTGCAGGCGGGGGATATCATCGCCTTCACCTCAATGAACAGCGATAGCAACGGCAAGACCGTTACGCATATGATTCGTGAGGTCGTGAAAAACGAAAAGGGCGTGACCGTAGGATACGTTACCTACGGTACGAACACCGGTGTGAACGACGAGGCACTGGTCGAGCCGATCTTCGTGCTGGGGCGCTATACGGGTAAGCTTCCGGGGCTTGGAAACTTCTTCGCCTTCGTCAGATCCACTCCGGGCTATATCGTTTGCATTCTCGTGCCGTTCCTTCTGCTCATTCTTTATAACGGTGTGAACGTGATCCGCCTGTTCCGCAAATACAAGCGCGAGCAGATGGAGGTTATGCAAGCCGAAAAAATGCAGATCCAACAGGAGCGCGAG
>JAZRFS010000039.1:0-1919 GCA_045643765.1 Eubacteriales bacterium | reverse complement strand
GAGGACCTCAACGAGGCAGGCGGTGTGTACGCGGTGCTCAAGCAGCTCGAAGAGAAGGGCTTGATCGATACCACCGTCATGACCTGCACAGGTAAGACGATGCACGAAAATATCGCAAATGCGAAGAACCTTGATACGGACGTTATCCGCACCGTAGAGAACGCGTTCAGCCCCACGGGCGGTATCGCCGCACTCAAGGGCAACCTCGCCCCCGACGGCTGCGTGGTGAAGCGCTCTGCCGTGGCTCCCGAAATGCTGGTGCACGAGGGCCCCGCCAAGGTGTTTGAAAGCGAAGAGGAGGCGATCGCCGCAATTTATGCAGGCAAGATCGTGGCAGGCGACGTGGTCGTCATTCGCTACGAGGGTCCCGCAGGCGGCCCCGGTATGCGCGAGATGCTCAATCCCACCTCCGCCATTCAGGGTATGGGACTTGGTTCCTCTGTGGCGCTGATCACCGACGGACGCTTCTCGGGTGCTACGCGCGGTGCCTCCATCGGTCACTGCTCGCCCGAGGCAGCAGCAGGCGGCCCCATCGCCTACGTCAAGGACGGCGACATCATTTCGATCGACATTCCTGCATATAAAATTGAATTGAAGGTTTCGGACGAGGAAATGCAGAAGCGCCGCGCCGAAATGCCGATCAAGAAAAAAGAGAATATCACGGGCTACCTCAAGCGCTATGCCGCAATGGTCAGCTCCGCCGATAAGGGCGCTATCTTGAACTACTGAGAGAGGAAAGAGCAATGACCGAGTACGGATTGCAGATGTACAGCGTACGCGATATCACCGAAAAGGATCTGCGCGAAGCGCTGAAAAAAGTGGCTGAGCTTGGCTACACGCACGTGGAATTTGCCGGTTTTTTCAACAACAGCGCCGAGGACGTGAAGTCCTGGCTTGCGGAGTACGGCCTTACGGTCAGCGCTACGCACACGGGCTGCGCGGCGATCACACCCGATGAGATCAAAAAGACGATCGCCTATCACCAGGCGATCGGTTGCACCGACCTGATCGTGCCGGGCGCGAGATACAACACCCCCGAGGAGTTGGAATACACCATTGCCCTTTTGAACTATGCGGAAAAGAAGCTTGCCGCGGCAGGCATCACGCTGGGGTATCACAACCACTCCGGGGAGTTTTATACCACTCCTTACGGCAAGGTGGTCGAGGAGGAGATCCTCGCGCGCACCAACGTGCACGTTGAGATCGACACCTTCTGGCTCTTTAACGCGGGAGTGGATCCGATCCCGTATCTGGAGGCGCACAAGGATCGCATCCACGTCATTCACTTGAAGGACGGCGTGTTCCCCACCGATGCAAAGCGCGATTTTGACACCGCGCACGATGCGGTGAAGGGCAGGGCACTGGGCGAGGGCATCGCCCCCGTGAAGGCAGTGCGCGACTGGGCGCTTGCAAACGGCGTGAGGATGGTTGTAGAGTCCGAGGGGCTGAACCCCACTGGACTTGAGGAAGTCGGACGCTGCATCCGCTATCTGCGCACCCTTGAAAACTGATTTTAATTTACATAAGCATAAAGAGGATAATATTATGGCTATGACGATGACGCAAAAAATTCTGGCCGCACACGCAGGACTTGAAAGCGTGGAGGCAGGTCAGCTGATCCTGGTGGATCTGGATATGGTGCTGGGCAACGATATTACGTCCCCTGTTGCCATTCGCGAGTTCAATAATCTCGGCGCTACCGAGGTGTTCGACAAGGACAAGGTGACGATGGTTATGGACCATTTCGCCCCTAACAAGGACATCAAGGCGGCAGAGCAGTGCAAGATGTGCCGCACCTTCTGCAACGAAAAGGAGGTCACCAACTTCTATGACGTGGGCAGAATGGGCATTGAGCACGCGCTCCTTCCCGAAAAGGGACTTGTCGTATCGGGCGACGTGGTGATCGGCGCAGACTCTCA
>JAZRFS010000038.1:0-6775 GCA_045643765.1 Eubacteriales bacterium | reverse complement strand
GGCACCCACTGCCTTGAAGGAGCTGGCGAGGGAAAACAGCTTTCCTAAGCCGTAATCAACGATCGCAACCATCAAAGCACCCCTTTGGTAGACGGGATCTCGTTTGCAAACGCGGCATCAATTGCCACAGCCACGCGCAATGCGCGGGCAAATGCCTTGAAAGTACCCTCGATAATGTGGTGGCTGTTACGTCCTGCCAGCTGCTGGACGTGCAACGTGCAGGAGGCGGCACGGGTGAAGCCGAGAAAGAACTCCTCGACAAGCTCGGTGTCAAACGTACCGACCTTCTCGGCGGGGATATTCAGCGTGCTGTAAAAGCCGCAACGTCCCGAAAGGTCAAGCGCCGCAAGGATCAGCGTTTCGTCCATCGGAATAGTCACGCTGCCGTAGCGCGTGATGCCCTTCTTGTTGCCAAGTGCCTTAGCAAATGCCTCGCCAAGCGCGATGCCGATGTCCTCCACGGTGTGGTGATCGTCCACCTGCGTGTCACCGTTGCAAGTAACGGTGAGGTCAAAACGGCCGTGCGAGGCAAGAAGCGTGAGCATGTGGTCAAGGAAGCCACAGCCGCTGGCGATCTTGCTCTCGCCCTTTCCGTCCAGATTCAGTTCAATATTGATTTTGGTTTCCGCGGTGTTGCGCGAAATCACAGCATTTCTCATTTTTCTTCCTCCAAAATCTCTTGCAAAGCGCGCACAAGGGCTTCCATTTCCTCACGCGCACCAATGGTGATGCGGTTGTATTCCGCGATACGGGGAGCGGTAAAGTGGCGCACCAGGATACCCTTTTCGCGCAGCGCGGTATAAATGCGCTCGCCCGAAATCTGCGCATGCTTGGCAAAGATAAAGTTTGCAAGCGAGGGTGTTTGCACAAAGCCCATTTTCGCAAGCTCCTTCGCCAAATATTCGCGGTTTTTTTGTACCGTTTGGCAGTTAATCTTCGTATACGCCTCGTCCTCCATCGTGCCAAGCCCTGCCGCCAGCGTCATCGCGTTGACGTTGTAGGGGTTGGTGGAATACTTGATGGTGTTGAGGTCTGCGATCAGCTCTGCACACGCCACGCCAAATCCAAGACGGGCGCCCGCCATCGAGCGCGACTTGGAAAAGGTCTGCGTGACAAGCAGATTTTTGTATTTACGAATAAGAGGCACACAACTCTCGGCACCGAAATCCACGTACGCCTCGTCCACAACCACTACCGTGTTGGGGTTATTTTGGATAATTTCCTCGATCGTGTCGCGGGAAAGCGCGATGCCCGAGGGAGCGTTGGGATTGGCGATAAAGATGGTTTTGCCGAGGTTGTAATACGCGGTGGGGTCGATGCTGAAATCCTCTTTGAGGGGGATCTCTGTGTAAGGCACGCCGTTGAGTGCCGCAAACACCTTGTAAAAACCGTAGGTGATGTCCGCAAAGGCGGCAGGCGTTTTCTCGTCGCAAAACGCCATAAAGGCGAAGTTCAGGATCTCGTCCGAGCCGTTTGTCAGCAGCACCTCGTCAGGGCTTACACCCAGCACCTCTGCCACCTTGGCGGTGAGCTTTGCGCAGGTGGGATCCGAGTAAAGCTGCAAGCTCTCTGCCGCTTTTGCCGCGTATTCCTGCGCCTTTTTCGAGGGCGGAAAGGGCGACTCGTTGGTGTTGAGCTTGATGAAACGGCGCTCCTTGGGCTGTTCACCCGGGGTGTAGGGCGTGAGCGCCTTATATTTGTCGCTGAAGAAGCTGCTCATATCAGTCCTCCAAGCGCACCACGGCGCTCTTTGCATGGGCGGTAAGCCCCTCTTTTTCGGCAAAGTACGCCACCTTGCGGCCTACCTTGGCAAGCGCATCACGCGTGAAATAGGTGTACTGGGTCTTCTTTACGAAATCGTCCACCGACAAAGGGCTGGAGAATTTCGCCGTGCCGCCCGTGGGGAGCGTGTGGTTGGGACCTGCCATATAGTCACCGAGCGCCTCGGGGCAGTTTCTGCCCATAAAGATCGAGCCGGCGTGGCGGATCTTGTCCAGATAATCGAAGGGATTATCGACGCAAAGCTCCAGGTGCTCGGGGGCAAGCTCATTGGTGATCTCAATGCCCTTTTCAAAGTCGGGGGCAACGATGATCTTACCGTTGTTGTCAATGGACGCGCGGGCGATCTCGGCACGTGTGAGCGCAGGGATCTGCGCCTCGATCTCGGTGGCAACGGCGGTGGCGAGCTCCTCGCTATCCGTCACCAGCACGGCACTGGCAAGCTTGTCGGGCTCGGCCTGAGAAAGCAGGTCGGCTGCGACGTATTTGGGGTTGCTTTTGCCGTCTGCAAGGATCAGAATTTCACTGGGTCCCGCGATCATATCTATGGAAACGGTGCCGAAAACCTGCTTTTTTGCCTCGGCTACGAACGCGTTACCGGGGCCAACGATCTTGTCCACCTTCGGCACGCTTTCCGTACCAAAGGCAAGCGCGGCGATTGCCTGTGCGCCGCCCAGCTTGAAGATCTTATCTACGCCTGCGATCTTCGCGGCGGCAAGGATCACAGCAGGGATCTTGCCGTCCTTGGAGGGAGGAGATACCATCACGACCTCGGGCACACCCGCGATCTTTGCGGGAATAGCGTCCATCAGCACGGTAGAGGGGTAAGCCGCCGTGCCGCCTGGCACGTACAGACCTGCGCGATCCACGGGGATCACTTTCTGCCCCATCACCACACCGTCCTGCTCGTTGAGAATGAAGCTGTTGCGCTTCTGCTTCTCGTGGAAGCGACGGATATTCTCTGCCGCCTCGCGCAGAATATCGAGAAATTCTGTGGGAACGGCATCAAACGCCTCGTTGATCTCCTGCTCGCTCACGGCAAGCGCGGAAAGCTTTACTTTATCGAATTTTTCGCAGTAGGCAAAGAGTGCCTTGTCGCCGTTTTGTTTCACGTCGGCAAGAATATCCGCCACGATCTGCTCTACGTTGACGGTGGGAACGACACGGGCGAAGATCTCGCTTGTCGGCACCTCGCCGTATTTCATCACTTTAATCATTTTTTGCCTCCGTCTGGCAACGAATACTATCTACGATCGTATCGATCGCTACGCTTTTGAACTTATAGCTTGCTTTGTTGGCGATCAGACGCGCGCTGATCGGCACAATGGTCTCAAACACACGCAGATTGTTTTCCTTGAGCGTCGTGCCGGTTTCCACAATATCCACAATCACGTCGGAAAGCCCCAGAATGGGTGCAATTTCAATCGAACCGTTGAGGTGAATGATGTCGATCTCGCGCCCCTTGCCCGTGTAGTAATTTTTAGCGATATTGGAGAATTTAGTGGCCACACGGAGCGTGTTTTGCGGATCATCGCGGAAATCGTCCTTCGCGGCCACGGCCATACGGCACTTGCCGATGTCAAGGTCAAGCAGCTCGTAAATATCCGGCTCGTATTCAAGCAGAATATCCTTGCCCGCCACGCCGTTGTCGGCGGCGCCGCGCTCGACGTAAATGGCAACATCAGAAGGCTTTACCCAGAAATATCTGACGCCGACCTCTTCGTTTTCAAAAATCAGCTTGCGGTTGTTTTCCTTGATGGAGGGGCACTCAAATCCCGCCTTTTCGAACATGGCGTAAACCTTTTCGCCAAGGCGCCCTTTGGGCAGCGCCACGTTAAGCATTGTTTTCAAGTGCCTTCACCTCCCCGTTTTCAAATGCGTACAGTTCTTTATATTTCAGCCCGTCCGGCAGCTTTTTGCATACCGTTACGCGCTTATTTTCCTCACGAAGTGTGGCGGCCGCCACGGAAAGTGCCGCCGTGTCACAGCCTTCCTTGTAAAGGATCACCGCATCCACGTCAAATTCGGGCGCGGTGGCACCGAAGCGCTCCAGAAGGTCCAGATACACGGCAAAGCCGATGGCACGCGCCTGGCGGCCCATTTTTTGCATCAGACCGTCGTACTGACCGCCCGACAGCACGCCTGCAGGCACGCCGTTGACAAAGCCCTTGAACACGATGCCGTTATAGTAGCTCATATCGTTGACCACAGAGAAATCAAGATGCACCTTTTCTGCGCGCGCGCCAAGCGTGCGGCAGATCATTTCCAGATGCGCGATCTGTGCCTTGTACTCAGGCAGATCGGCGCGCAGTGCGGAAAGTCCTGCGGCAAGGGGCAGATCGTAGCCGATCAGCTTGCAAAGCTTGGCAAGCGCTGCCTCGTCAGCGCCCTCGCGGCGCGCGATCTCGCGCACACCGTGGACGTTCTTTTCGCCAATGCAATGCAGAAGCTCTGCTTTTGCGGCTTCGCTTACATTCAGCGCGTCCATCACGGCACCGAGCAAGGAAAGGTCAGACACGTCAAGGACGAAGTCCTCGGAGATCTCCGCCAAGCTATCTGCCGCGAGAGAAAGCACCTCGCACACACAGTAATCGTCCACGTCACCGATGCACTCAAGACCCACCTGCGTAAGCTCGCGGAAGGCGCGCGTGCCCTTGGACACGCGGTAGACATTTTCATCGTAATAAACCTTTTGCACCTCGCCCACAGCGTCCTTCGTGTTCTTCACGATGGACAGCGTCACGTCGGGCTTGAGCGCCATCAGCTTGCCGTCGGTATCGGTGAAGGTGATGACGTTTTCGGAAAGCAAAAAGTGCTTGTTTCGCGCGTAGAGGTCGTATTCCTCAAACTTGCTCATTTTATAAGGAGCGTAGCCGCACTCGCGGTACAGCGAGCGCAGGCGGAACACCGCCAGCTCCTCGTTTCTCCAAATATTTGCGTTATCCATCATCACTGTTCTCCTTCTTCCTTGGCGCGATCCAGCGCGGTGCGATATCCGCCGCTGCCGTAAACCAGACATTTTTTGACGCGGCTGATCGTGGCGGTACTGGCGCCGGTTGCTTTTGAAATTTCCTGATAGTTCTTCCCTTCGTCAAGCATAAACGCAACCTCAAGACGCTGGGCGATGTCCTGCACCTCTTTGATGGTACAGATGTCCTCTAAGAATGCGTGGCATTCTTCCCTTGTATGAAGTGCAACCAGGGCTTGCATCAGGCGTTCGGCACCCTGAATATTATCGATATGGCTCATTTTTCTACCGCCTTTTCATAAGATAGCAACATTTTAGCACATTAAAGCGCTAAAGTCAAGAGCTATTTTATAAATAATGAAAGTTTTTTCAAAAAATTACAAGCGCACGCCCCTTCGGCACGGCCAAAGGGGCGCACGCGGAATGTTGTTTGCGAATAGCCGTAAAATGCATCACGGACACGGACCGTCCGGGAGGTCGGTCCCTACGGGATTGTGCGATCACTTCTGACCAATAAAAACGATGCAAAGCGAGGCGCACCGCAAAAAAGCAAGGCGAAGGCGTAGAAATCTACGGCAAGCCGCTTTTGAGGAGCAACGAAGCTATGCGAAGTTTTTAGCCGCGTCAGATCTCTACGATCCAACCTTCGGGAGCTTCGATAGTCCCCATCTGGATGCCGCGAAGCGTATCGTAGAGCTTCTTGGTAACGGGGCCCATGTCCTCCATACCGTACACAATCTCCTTGCCGTGGTCAACGATCTTACCGACGGGAGAGATCACGGCGGCGGTGCCGCAAAGGCCGCACTCCACGAACTGATCCAGCTCGTCGATGCGCACGCGGCGCTCCTCGACCTTCATGCCGAGAATGTGCTCTGCCACGTACATGAGGGAACGACGGGTGATGGAGGGCAGAATGGTATCCGACTTGGGAGTGACCACGGTGCCGTCCTTGGCGACAAGCAGAATGTTGGCGCCGCCCGTTTCCTCGATATAGGTGCGGGTTTCGGAGTCGGGATAGATGTTCTCGTCAAAGCCCTGCTCGTGCGCGTCCACGATGTTGTAAAGACTCATCGCGTAGTTCAGGCCCGCCTTCACGTGACCCGTGCCGCGGGGAGCGGCGCGGTCAAGGTCGCTGATGCGAACCGTCAGGGGCTTCACGCCGCCCTTGAAGTAAGGGCCGACGGGGGTTGCGAAGATACGGAACTGATACTCGTTTGCGGGCTTGACACCGATGACGGAGTCAAAGCCGAACATATAGGGGCGCAGATAAAGAGAAGCGCCGGAGCCGTAAGGCGGCACCCACTCCTTGTTTGCCTCAACCGTCTTGCGAACTGCCTCCAGGAAGCGCTCCTTGGGAAAAACGGGCATTTTAAGGCGCTCACAGGAGTCGATCATACGCTCTGCGTTGAGGTCGGGACGGAAGCAAACGATCTTGCCGTCCTTGGTGGTGTATGCCTTCAGACCCTCAAAGCAGGTCTGTGCGTACTGTAGCACGCCCGCACACTCACTGATGGTCACGGTGTTGTCCTCGGTCATCACGCCATCGTCCCACTTACCGTCACGGTACATGGAAACGTAGCGCAGATCGGTCTTTACATAGCCAAAGCCAAGGCTGCTCCAATCAATATTCTTGCTCATAATTCTTATTCCTTTCTGCCATCAGGCAAGAAGTGCAACGGCTTCCACCTCAACCAGCGCACCCTTGGGGAGTGCGGCTGTCGCCACGCAGCTGCGGGCGGGCTTTTCGGGGAAATATTTGCCGTAAATTTCGTTGAAGGCGGGGAAATCGCCGATGTTGGCAAGGAAGAAGATGGTCTTGTCCACAAGCTCCGGAGAGGGGGCCGCGGCGCGAAGCACCTCGCAAAGGTTCTTCATAACCTGCTCGGGCTGTCCCTGGACGTCCTTTGCCACGATGTCACCCACGGCGGGATCGATGGCGATCTGCCCCGAAGTATAAACCATATTCCCGCACTTGATTGCCTGAGAGTAGGGACCGATGGCGGCGGGTGCCTTATCGGTGGAAACCTT
>JAZRFS010000037.1:0-3114 GCA_045643765.1 Eubacteriales bacterium | reverse complement strand
TTTTTTATCTGGAGCGGAACAGGCTCATGATCTGATCGAAATCGTTGAGCTCGGGCGCTTTTTCCTGAGCCGCGGGGGCTGCAGAAGCCGCAGGTGCGGGCTGTGCGGCAGGCGCTACGGGAATTGCGGTTGCCGCAGGGGCAACGGGTACCTCGGGCGCAGCGGGTGCTTCTGCTACGGGCACGCTTGCTGCGGGTGTACTGTCAACAGGCTCGGGTGCGGGCATCTCTGCCTTGGGTGCGGGTGCAGCGAAGGTATCCAGAACGATCTTAGGAGCCGCAGCCTCCTCGCCGTTGTTTTCAAAGCCGGTGGCAATGATCGTTACGCGCATCTCGTCGTCCAACGCATCGTCAAACACCAGACCCCAGATGACATTGGCATCGGGATGAGCTGCCTCAGAGATCATCGAGGAAGCAAGATCCACATCCTCAAGACCCACATCGTGGGATGCTGTGATACTGATCAGAATACCGCGTGCGCCGTGGATAGAGGTTTCCAGAAGCGGGCTGGAAATGGCAGCCTTGGCAGCCATCGTAGCCTTCTCGGGACCGGTTGCACCGCCTACGCCCATATGTGCGTAGCCGGCATTCTTCATCACAGAGGTCACGTCTGCAAAATCCAGGTTGATGAAGCCGGGCACGTTGATCAGCTCGGAAATGCTCTGTACGCCGCGACGCAGCACGTCGTCTGCGATCTCAAAGGCGTTACCCAGCGTAATGCGGGTATCGGACACCTGCTTGAGCTTTTCGTTGGGGATGACAACAAGCGAGTCTACGTACTGACGAAGCTCCTTGATGCCGCGCTCAGCCTGCTCCATACGGCGCTTGCCCTCAAAGGTAAAGGGCTTGGTCACGATACCGATGGTCAGAATGCCCATCTCGTGCGCCACACGCGCCACGATGGGGGCTGCGCCCGTGCCTGTGCCACCACCCATACCGGCAGTGACGAACACCATATCGGCACCGCTCAGTGCCTGCTTAATCTCCTCGATCGACTCCTCAGCCGCACGCGCGCCCACATCGGGGTTGGCACCTGCGCCGAAACCGCGGGTGATCTTTTCGCCGATCACCATCTGCAAGGGTGCCTCGGACTTGCGGAGTGCCTGACGGTCGGTATTGACGGTAATGAACTCTACGCCACGGATATTGGCAGCGATCATACGATTGACAGCGTTATTGCCGCCGCCACCCACGCCGATGACGCGGATAACGACACCACTTTCAAAATTGTTATCGGTTTCAAAGGTCATTGGTTTTCCCTCCTGTTTTGGAACACGCGGCATATTACCGCATCATAAATAATACTATCTATATTTTAATATAAAACAGGTAGAAAAGCAAGACGTTTTACAAATATTTTTCAAATAAACCGTTCGACACAAAAAAAGCGGCTCAGCGGCCGCTTTTTTTGTTTTTGGTAAGAGCCACAATATCCCTCCAGATATCGGCGTTGGCGCGAGGACGGTAAAAGGAGCGGATCGCAAGCGCCATATCCCCCAACCGATCCGTATCTGAAAGCAGCGCGGACACAAGCGCAAAAAGCGTGTCGATGTTTTTTTCCTCCAGAAGCATCGCCGCCCCCTTGTCGGCAAGCGCCCTTGCATTTTCGTATTGATGGTTCCCGGTCACGTTGGGCGACGGGATCAGCACAGCGGGGGTGCCCAGTGCGGCAAGCTCGCTCAGGCTCATCGCGCCGGCGCGGCAGATAACCAGATCCGCCGCCGACATATAGCGCGGCATCTGTGTGATAAAGGGTACCAGGGACAAATGGGTACATTTCTGTAGTCCTTTTTCGCAAAAGGCGCTGTACATTTGCTCATACTCCCGCTTCCCCGTAGCGTGAAGATGAAAAATATCCCGCCGATCCCGTTCCGCCTCCATCAATGCCAGCACCGCACGGTTGATCTCACTTGCGCCAAGACTGCCCCCAAAAGAAAGCAAAAAGCGCTGCGTTCCCTTCGGTAAATCAATCGGGTCCGGGGTACTGTACCCGCGCGGCAACGGATTTCCCACCGTCAGCACACGCGCCACAGTCGGCAATCGTTGGCGTCCGCTTTCAAAATTGAGCCATATGCGATCCAGACGCTTCGCAAGCACACGCACGGCAAGCCCCGGGGCTGCATTGGATTCGTGCACGGCTGAAGGAATACCCATTTGGATTGCCGCGCGCAACGTCGGATAGCACGCGTAACCGCCCGTGCCAATCACAATATCGGGAGAAATCGCCGCAAGGATTTCCCGCGCCCGCTTCACTGCCTGCCCCGCTTGAACAAGCGCTTTGAAATTCGCGGGCGTCAGCTTGCGTGAGATCCCCTGCACCGCAAGCAAGCGGATGTCGTATCCCGCACGACCGACAAGCTCCCCTTCCATCCCACGCTCACCACCCACAAAAAGGATCTCGGCACGCGGATCGTTTTCCTTGATAATATCTGCAATAGCCAGTGCAGGTGTGATATGCCCACCGGTGCCACCGCAAGTGATAACTGCTTTCATTTAACGCTTGTGAGTGCTGTAACGAGAAATCGACAGCACGATCCCCATTTCAAAAATTTGTATCGCCAGAAATGTCCCGCCCGAGCTGAAAAACGGTAAGGAAACACCCGTATTCGGCATGGAGTTGGTCACGACCGCCACGTTCAGAAGCGTTTGTATCGCCAGCTTTAAGGAAATGCCGTACACGCAAAGCGAGCTGAAGCGGTCAGGTGCGTGTGCGGCAATACGAAAGCCGCGCCGCACAAGCGAAAGGAACAAAAACAGCAACAGTGCCGCACCTACAAACCCGAGCTCCTCGCAAATCACGGTAAAAATAAAGTCGTTCTGCGGCTGCGATACGTAGCCGTGCTTTTGTCTGCCGTTTCCAAGCCCGACACCAAAAACCCCTCCCGAGCCGATGGCATATAACCCCTGCAGGGTCTGCCACGCCGATCCCAACGGATCCACCTCTTCGATATGTAGCCAGGTATCCACACGCAGCTGCGCATAGGAAGATACGAGAATAAGAATACTTCCTGCGGCTACAACTGCCGCTGCCATACACAGCAGATAGCGCAAGCGCGTGCCACCAAGCAGCATCATCCCCACGCCCAGCATACCGATGATCATCAGCCCTGAAATG
>JAZRFS010000036.1:0-3854 GCA_045643765.1 Eubacteriales bacterium | reverse complement strand
AGGAGCTGACCTTCATCATTCACACAGACGCCAAGACGCTGGGCGACGCGCTCCTTGCGCACAATCTGATCGACGGTGAGCCCGGCCCTTACGGTCTTTACGTCAAGGCGGTCAACGGCATCGTGGCGGATTACAACGTTGATCAGACCTATTGGAACTTCACCAAAAACGGCGAGCTGATGATGGTCGGCGTAGACAGCGCCGAGATCGCGGACGGCGAGTGCTATGAGCTCACCAGAACGAAATAACACCCCCGCGGCACAGACGACGGAACCGTCTGTGCCCCGCAAAAGAAAAAAACAGTGGCTGACGGTACGGGAAATCTGCGTTTTTTCCATGCTTGGCGCATTACTTTTCTGCTCTAAGCTGTTGATGGAATGGGCGCCGAATATCCACTTTATCGCGCTGTTTATCATCACCTTTACGCTGGTCTACCGCAAAAAAGCGCTGGTGCCGATCTACGTATTCGTGCTGCTGACGGGCGTGTACGGCGGCTTTAACGTGTGGTGGATACCCTACCTGTATATCTGGCTGCCGATCTGGGCGGCGGCACTCCTGCTTCCTCGCCGCGCACCCGCGTGGCTACTGACAGCGCTTTCGATGCTGCTTGGCGCCACGCACGGTATTCTCTACGGCATCCTCTACGCCCCCGCGCAAGCACTTTTCTTCAAGATGGATTTTCAGATGACGGTGGCGTGGATCATTTCCGGTGCGCCCTTTGATATTTTACACGCCGTCGGCAATCTTGCCGCGTGTGCGCTGGTATATCCGCTCACCAAGCTGTTGCTGCGACTGGAAAAAGGGCAACGATATTGAAAAGATCTCCGCTTGGCGGAGATCTTTTTGTTTGTGAAAAATCTGTCGAAATTGTGCATTTATAAAAAAATCACCATCCACTTTTATCTATAATCACGATTGACAAGTTTTTGCAGATGTAGTATAATAAAGGTACATTCGCACAATATATAGCGTACTGCTGACGGATCGGGTGAGTTACACACCGTGTAGTGCGCGGGCGGCACGCCGCCTTTTTGCCGACCGTCTGGGCAGTCCTTTTTCGGGCTGTCTTTTTGTTTTCTTAACGCCATCTTTCAAAAGGAGGATATATCTATGTTTGAATTTGCACAATGGGAGGGCTTTGCGGGCAAGGAATGGAAGGAAACCATCAACGTCCGTGAGTTCATCCAGAACAACTATACACCCTACGAGGGGGACAGCAGCTTCCTTGCAGGTCCCACCGCGCGCACGAATGAGTTGATGGAAAAGTTCCGCGTACTGCTGGCAGCCGAGGTCAAGAACGGCGGTCTTCTGGATATTGACACCGAAACCGTTTCCTCGCTTGCCAACTACGCCCCCGGCTATCTTGACAAGGACAAGGAGCTGATCGTGGGTCTGCAGACCGACGCGCCCCTCAAGCGCGGCGTGCATCCCTTCGGCGGCATCCGTATGGCACGCTCTGCCTGCGCCGCTTACGGCTATCAGCTTTCCGATAAGATCGAAAACGCCTTCCACTACCGCACCACGCACAATGACGGTGTGTTCCGCGCTTACACCGATGAAATGCGTGCCGCCCGTCACGTGGGCATTATGACGGGTCTGCCCGACGCCTACGGCCGCGGCCGTATCATCGGCGACTACCGCCGTGTGGCTCTGTACGGCGTGGATCTGCTGATCGAGCAGAAGAAGGCGGACAAGCGTCACTTCGGCGAGCTCTTGATGAGCCAGGAGAATATTCAGCTTCTGGAAGAGATCGCACGCCAGATCGACTTCCTTGGCAAGCTCAAGCAAATGGCTGAGACCTACGGCTATGACATCAGCCAGCCCGCCAAGAACGCACGCGAGGCGATCCAGTGGACCTACTTCGCTTACCTTGCAGCGATCAAGGAGCAGAACGGCGCAGCGATGTCGATGGGTCGTGTCAGCACCTTCTTCGATATTTACATTCAGCGCGACATTGCGCGCGGCACCCTCACCGAGGAGGACGCACAGGAGCTGATCGACGATTTCGTGATGAAGCTCCGTATGGCACGTATTCTGCGTACCCCCGAGTACAACGAGCTCTTCGGCGGCGACCCGATGTGGATCACCGAGAGCGTGGGCGGTATGAGCCTTACCGGCAAGACGCTGGTCACCAAGTCCTCGTTCCGTATCCTGCACACGCTCTACAACCTCGGCTCCGCACCCGAGCCCAACCTCACGGTGCTGTGGTCCGAGCAGCTGCCCGAGGGCTTCAAGAAATTCTGCGCACAGGTTTCCATTGACACCGACTCGATCCAGTACGAGAGCGACGATCTGATGCGTCCCGAGTACGGCGACGATTACGGCATCGCCTGCTGCGTATCCGCAATGCGCATCGGCAAGCAAATGCAGTTCTTCGGCGCGCGCTGCAACCTGCCCAAGCTCCTTCTGCTCGCCCTGAACGGCGGCTATGACAATATGACCGGCGTGAAGATCGGTCCGCAGTTTGAGCCTTACGTGGGTGACGTGCTGGATTATGCGGCCGTGACCGAGCGCCTGAAGGTTTACCTTGAGTGGCTGTGCCGCCTGTACGTGAACACGATGAACGTGATCCACTTCATGCACGACAAGTACGCGTATGAGAAGATCCAGATGGCTCTGCACGACACCAAGGTCGAGCGCCTTATGGCATTCGGTGTCGCAGGACTTTCCGTCATCACCGACTCGCTTTCCGCCATCAAGTTTGCCAAGGTCAAGCCCATCCGTGACGAGAACGGCTATATCGTGGACTTTGAAACCGAGGGCGACTTCCCCAAGTACGGCAACGACATCGACGACGTGGACGACATCGCCCGTCAGATGCTGAGCGACGTGATCACCGAGCTGCGCAAGACACCCACCTACCGTAACGCAGTGCATACGCTTTCCGCGCTGACCATCACCTCGAACGTGGTGTACGGCAAGAAGACGGGCGCTACGCCTGACGGTCGCAAGAAGGGCGAGCCCTTCGCACCCGGCGCAAACCCGATGCACAACCGCGAAACCAACGGCGCGCTGGCGTCTCTCAACTCGCTGGCAAAAATGCCCTACGATTGCTGCCGTGACGGTATCTCCAACACCTTCTCGATCGTGCCCGAGGCACTCGGCCGCGACAAGGAAAGCCGCGTGGACAATCTGGTGAACATTCTGGACGGCTACTTCCACCAGCACGCGCACCACATCAACGTGAACGTGCTCAACAAGGAAACCCTGATGAAGGCATACGAAAATCCCGAGGCATATCCGAACCTCACCATTCGCGTTTCGGGCTACGCCGTGCATTTCAACAAGCTTTCCCGTGAGCAGCAGCGCGAGGTCATCAGCCGTACCTTCCACGAGGTCCTTTGATGACGGGACGCATTCACTCGATACAAACGCTGGGGACGGTTGACGGCCCCGGCGTTCGTTTCTTAGTATTTATGCAGGGTTGCCCCTTGCGCTGCGCCTTCTGCCACAATCCCGACACGTGGGATATAAAGGGCGGAAGCGAGATCAGCGCCGAGGAAATCTTCCAAAAAGCCACCCGTTACAGGACTTATTTCGGAAAAGAGGGCGGCATTACCATCTCAGGCGGCGAGCCGCTTTTGCAAGCGGCGTTCGTGCGCGAGCTGTTCACACTTTGCAAAAAGGCAGGATTGCACACGGCACTGGATACCTCCGGTTGCATCTGGAACGAGGAAGTTGAAAAACTCCTCGAAGTGACCGACCTTGTGCTGCTTGACCACAAAATGCCGGACGAGGCACGCTATCGTGCGCACATCGGGTGCGGCATTGAGTCCGCCGAGCGCTTTTTGGACGAGCTGAACACGCGGAACATTCCCACCTGGATCCGCCGCGTGATCGTGGCGGGCATCAAT
>JAZRFS010000035.1:0-3430 GCA_045643765.1 Eubacteriales bacterium | reverse complement strand
CCCCCGCCCCTCGCAAGGGGCGGACGAGTGGGTGAGTACATAGAGCGAAGCCATTACAAAGAGCGTATAGCCAACAACGCGGCTAAGTTGTCCTCACCTTGAGAGGGGAGGTGGCATCCGAATGGATGACGGAGGGGTAGTAACAATGCCGTTATCGCAAACGATGTGGCTACATACTTTCCTTTTTCTTTAAAAGCTTTTGAAAGGGGTGCGGGGAAAACTTTTGGCAAAAGTTTTCCCCGCATTTTTATTCCAACTATCCTTACTTCTTCGGGAAGCTGTCCTTCAGGCCAACCACGCGGTTGAAGGTGCCGGCGTGCTTGGAGTCGGCACAGTAGTAGCCGTCGCGCACGAACTGGAACTTGTCGCCTGCTTTCGCATCAGCGAGAGCGGGCTCGATCTTCGCGCCCTCGATCACGATAAGCGAGTCGGGATTGAGGTAATCGTTGTAGGTCTTGTCCTCAGGCAGGTCGGAGGGGTTCTCCAGCGTCAAGAGGTTGTCGTAGAGCTTGAGGGTGGTGTCCACGGCATACTTGGCGGAGAGCCAGTGGATCGTGCCCTTGATCTTGCGACCGTCCACGGGGTTGCCGTTGCGCGTTTCAAGGTCGGCGGTGCAAAGGATCTTGGCAATAGAGCCGTCGGCGTTCTTTACCACGTCCTGATACTTAATGATATACGCGCCCATCAAACGGACTTCGCCCTCGGGTTTGAGGCGGAAGAACTTGGGAGGCGGTACCTCAGCAAAGTCGTCCGCGTCGATATAGATTTCACGGGTGAAGGGAACGGATCTGGTGCCAAGCTCGGGCTTCTGGGGGTGGTTGGGCAGATCAAAGGTTTCCTCGCCCTCGTAGTTGGTGATCTCCACCAGAATGGGGCGCTTGATGGCGATGCGGCGGGGAGCTGCTTCGTTGAGCTCGTCGCGGATGCAGTGCTCCAGCATGCCGATGTCCACCAAGCTGTCTGCCTTGGAAACGCCTGCCTCACGCACGAAGCGGAAGATCGAGGAGGGGGTGTAGCCACGGCGGCGCGGCGCGCAGATGGTGGGCAGACGGGGATCGTCCCAGCCGTCCACGGTGCCGTTTTCCACAAGAGAGCGCAGGTAACGCTTGGACATCACGGTGTTGGTGATGTTCAAACGGGCGAACTCGCGCTGCTTGGGGGGATTTTCAAAGCCGATGTTGTTGATGACCCATTCGTAAAGCGGACGGTGGTTCTCAAATTCCAGCGAGCAAAGAGAGTGCGTGATGCCCTCCAGTGCGTCCTGAATGGGATGCGCGTAGTCGTAAAGGGGATAGATGCACCACTTGTCACCCTGGCGGTGATGATGGGCGCGTACGATGCGGTAGATCGCCGGGTCGCGCATGTTCATATTGGGAGAGGACATGTCGATCTTAGCGCGCAAGGTCTTGGAGCCGTCGGCGAACTCGCCGTTCTTCATACGCTCGAAAAGATCAAGATTTTCCTCTACGGAACGGTCACGGTAGGGGCTGTTCGTGCCCTTCTGCGTGAGGGTACCGCGCGTTGCGCGCAGCTCCTCGGCGGAAAGGTCGCACACGTACGCCTTGCCGTCCTTGATCAGCTTTACGGCAAATTCGTAGCACTTGTCAAAGTAATCCGAGCCGTAGAACACGCCGCCCGTGGGGGTGGCACCCAGCCAGCAAAGATCCTCGTAGATCGAATCGACGTACTCGGTGTCCTCCTTGGTGGGGTTGGTGTCATCGTAACGAAGGTTGAAAAGACCACCGTATTTGCGTGCGGTCTCTACGTTGATCATAATCGCCTTTGCGGAGCCGATGTGCAGATAGCCGTTGGGCTCCGGGGGGAAGCGCGTGTGGATTTTCATGCCGGGATTGTCGGCAAGGTCGGCATCAATGATGTCGTGTATAAAGTTACTGCTGATGATTTCTTCCATTATCTTATACCTCTTTTCAAAGGGTGTTGAGCATTTTTTCAATGCGTGCGCGCACGCGATCCTCGCCGAGGATCTGCATCACGGCATACATATCAGGGGAGTTGAGCTTGCCCGTGACGGCGACACGCAGGAACATACTGACGTCTGCCACGTTGCCCTTGTAGGCAGCGGGATTTTCCTTGTACGCCTTCATATCCGAAGCAAAGCCGAGGCTGTCGGCAACAGCCTTGATCTTGTCGAACCACGCGTTCATATCGTCGGTGGGATCAAAGCTTGCAAGGAAGGCGGTGAGGGCGTTTTTGATGTCCTCTTTGCCAAAATTCTCGGGGTAAGCGTCAACCACCTGGAACCAGTCGTCAAAGAAGAAGTCCAGATAGGGCTTGACGTCCGTCCAAACCGCGAAGTCCTTGCGGGGCTTCTTGCCGCCGCGGCCGATGGCAAGGATGGATTTTGCGTAGGCGGGATCTGCCGTGAGGTGATTGTAAAGATCCTCGTCGTAGTCCTTTGCAAATGCGCAAACCTCGTCGTAAACGCGCTCGGCATCCATACGCGAGATGACGTTCTTGGAAACGTCGCGCAGCTTGGCCTCATCGAAAAGCGAGCCGGCGGGGTTCATCTTCTTGTGCGAGAACTTGAACTGATCTACGGGAGCATCGGGGTTGGCACGGCGCCAATCCTCAAAGTTGGAGTTCAGCACGGTCATCAGGTACTCCCGCATAGCGGAGATGGGGAAGCCTTCTGCCTTGTAGGCTTTCATATCGGAAGTGAAGCCCATTTCCTCGGTGTTGGCCTTGACCTTTTCAAACCACACACCGGAATCGTCGGCAATATCAAACCGATCCAGGAACTTCTGCAGCGCAGTGCAAACCGTTTCCTTGCTGAACTTGGGATCGAACAGAGGAGACTCCGGGAAGCAATCGTAGAAGAAGCCCATGTAAGGCTTGGCTTCCTTCCAGGTGGCAATGTCCTTTCTGGGCTTCTTGCCGCCTCTGCCGATGGCGAGGATCGCAGTTGCGTATTCCGGCTGTTCTACCAAAAGCTTTGCAAACTCCGGATCAAACTCCTGCGCCCACTCGGTAAGCAAGGTGTATACCTTGGCGGCATCCATCTTAGCGATCTCGTTCTTGGACACGTCGGTCAGTTTTGCGTAATCAAACAAGCTGCCGGCAGGATTCAGCTTCTTGGGGCTGAACTTGAAATCATCCACCGGAGCGGTGGGATTTGCTCTGCGCTAATCCTCAAAGTTAGAGTTCAGCACGGTCATGATGTATTCGTACACAGCCTCCACGGGGAAACCCTCTGCCTTGTAGAAGGTCAGCGCCAGCTCCGGATCCTTCCGCTTGGAAAGCTTTCGCTTGGAGGTGCCGTCCATCTTCATCAGCGGTCCGATGTGGACATACTTGGGCAGCTTGAAGCCCAGCGCCTTAAACAGCTGGATATGGAAGGGCAGGGTAGGCAGCCACTCGTCACCACGGATCACATGAGTGGTTCGCATCAGGTGGTCGTCCACAGCGTGTG
>JAZRFS010000034.1:0-15585 GCA_045643765.1 Eubacteriales bacterium | reverse complement strand
CGCGAGACCGACAAGTACAACGCGCAGGGAACCACCTCGTCTACCGCGCTTTGCATGATCTTCCACGCATTGCAAACGGCGCTTATCGAGGAAACGGATTATAAGAACGAGCAGTTTGCTCTCATTCATCCGGGCGGAGCCGTTGGCGAAAGACTTAATAAGTAATCAAAAAATAAAAACATACAAGGAGAAAACAAAAATGGAATTCAAGATTTTCCAAAAAGAGATCGAGCTTCAGTCCAGAGGCTGGATCCCCACCTTCCACGATATCAGAAGAGAGATTCTTGATATCGTTGCAGCTTCCGGCATTAAGAACGGTACTGTTTCCATCGTTTCTCACCACACCACCTGCTCCGTGATGGTTCAGGAGTGCTCTCACGACATCGACACCTTCGATCTTGAGTACCTTCAGCACGACCTGCTTGACATCATGCGCAAGATGATCCCCGACTTCGCTGAGGAGCATCAGTACCGTCATCCCGGCCCGATCCACGCTCAGTACGGCAGACACGTCAACGAGCCCGGCGACTACTCCTCCATGAACACCGACGGTCACCTGCGCTCCGTATTCTTCGGCCGCAGCGAGACCCTCACCATCAAGGACGGCAAGCTCGACCTTGGCCTGTTCGCACACATCTACTTCATTGACTGGGACCACGTTATCGCTCGTCGCCGTCAGGTGAACGTTACCGTTATGGGTACCGCTGAGGACGTTGAGGACAGAAAGTACAACAACGGCGAAGTGATCAACACCCGCCGCAAGTTCCTCCCCGAGGAGAAGGTTTACGACATCCACTACGATCTGCAGCTGGCTGCTCGCGACCCCAAGTTCGATCCTGACAACTTCGACCCCTCCAAGTCCTTGATCTAACCAATCCCAAGCGGGGGGTATTAATACCTCCCGCTTGTCCGCAAATGACACCAAAGGAGCATTACTGTGAAACTGTTGCTTGATACCGCAAATCTGAACGATATTCGCTATTTCAACACCTATTACCCGATCGAGGGCGTTACCACCAACCCCACCATCCTCGCACGCGAGGGCGGTGACGTGATCGCACTGCTGAAAAGCATCCGCGAGATCATCGGTGACAAAAAGGAGCTTCATCTGCAGGTAACCGAGACCGATTACGACCGTATCATTGCCGAAGCAAAGGCACTGTACGCTCTGCTTGGTCCGAACACCTTCATCAAGATCCCCGCCACCGACGTGGGCCTGAAAGCGACCTCCACCCTCAGCAAAATGGGCATCCGCATCACCGTGACCGCCGTGCTTTCGGCAACGCAGGCGATGCTGGCAGCCAACTCCGGCGCTTCCTATGTAGCACCCTACATCAGCCGTCTGGAGAACATCTGCGATGACGGTATCGGGTGTGCCGCCGATATCGTTAAGATCTTTTCCGCAGGCGGCTCGAAAACACAGGTGCTTGCCGCCAGCTTCAAGACCGCAAAGGAAGTATTGGACGTGGCCGTGATCGGTTGCCATGCGGCAACCATCAGCAGCGATATTATGAAAAAGCTGCTCTCTCACACCACCACCACGACCTCCATTGCCGATTTTGAACAGGACTGGAAGCGTGCATTTGGGGACAACACCCTGCTTTCCTTACTGGAAGGCTAATCTCAAACGTGAGGTAAAAAACGTGAAAGCAATTATCAACGCCAACATCGTGATGGCGGATTACATCATCCGTAACGGCACGATTGTCATCAAGGACGGCAAGATCGCCGACTTTGGCAAGAAAATTGATACCACGGGTATGGAAATTATCGACGCAAAGGGCGCCTATGCGGGTCCCGGTCTGATCGATATCCACACCCATGCCGACGGCGACACCTTCTTCACTGAGGATCCCGTCAAAGCCGCCGCCACCATTCTGCAGCACGGTGTGACCGACGTTCTGCCTGCGCTGTATTTCAGCGCTACGGGCGATCAGCTCGTCGAGCAGGTCGGCATCATCCGCGACGCGATGAATTCCGGCAAGGCGAAAAACATCATCGGCCTTTATATGGAGGCCCCCTACCTCAACCCCAACTACGGCTGTAACCGCGAGAGCAACCCCTGGCGTGATCCCGTATCCCGTGACAAGTACCAGAAGGTGGTTGACGCTGCCTACGATCTTGCAAAGGTCTGGTGCCTGGCACCCGAGAGGGAGAACATCGAGGAGTTCGTGCAGTACGTCAAGGAGAAAAATCCGAATGCGATCTTCTCTGTGGCGCACAGCGAGGCAGAGCCCACCGACATCGAGAAATTGATGCCCTACGGCCTCAAGCTCGCCACCCACCACACCAACGCAACCGGTACGCTTCACCGCTACCCCGAGTGCCGCAGTGCGTGCGTGGACGAAACCGCGCTTTACAACCACGAGATCTACACCGAGTTGATCTGCGACAAGGTCGGTATCCACGTAGATCCTTATATGCTGCGTCTGATTAAAAAGATCAAGGGCGACGACCGCATCATTCTGATCGCGGACGCGTTCGTGGAGCACGGCCCCATCCCCTCCGACGACCTCTATGAGGGCGCGGATGACATCAACTTCGACTTTGCAGGCGAGATCGCCGGCTCGAAGATGATCCTGGACGGTCCCTGCCGCAACATGATGACGCACACGGGCGCTTCGCTTTGCCAGGTGTTCAAGTATGCGTCCACCAACCCCGCTACGCTCCTGTCCCTTAAGGACCGCGGCAGAATTGCCAAGGGCAACGTGGCAAACATCATCCTCGTCGATGCTGAGTTTGACGTGAAATCCGTCTTCCTTGCAGGCGAGCAGGTGAAATAATTCTGAAACCAATTAAAAAACATAAAGGAGAGAAAAGCAATGAATTTCATTACTGATCCCGCAACCAAATTCGACTTCCAGCCCGCCGAGTTTGTTCCTTTCAAGGACAAGGCTGTCTGCGACTACGTTCGTAGCCTTTCCGGCACCGATCTGGAGAAGCGCGAGCCCTGGTGGCACCCTGAATTCACCGTTAAGGTGATGATGAACCCCCACCCCGTGCTCATCGCAACCCTCTTTTCCCGTCTGAAGGCCGCTTCCGAGGCTGGTAAGTCCTTTACCATGATCCTTGGTAACCCCGAGCCCGACACCTACATTCCTCTTGCACAGCTGATCAACTACTTCCAGGTTGACTGCTCCAAGGTTCACCTTGTTGCTGAGGACGAGTGGGCTGACCAGGACGGCAACATCGCTCCCATCACCTACGAGGCAGGCTTTGCTCACTCCATGATCAAGTATTTCTACTACCAGATCGACGAGAAGCTTCGTATGCCCATGGAGAACGTTCACTTCCCCACCAACGCAAACATCGCTCACTACTCTGACATCATTCAGGACATCACCAACGGTGAGGGTGCTGACATCGCCTCCACCTCTCCCGGTTGGGCAGGCCACATGGCATTCGTTGATCCCATTCCCGAGTTCATCGGCTCCGGCGACATCGAGGAGTGGCTCAACCAGCCCGCACAGATCGTTACCCTTCACCCCATGACCATTATGCAGAACTCCCTGAACGGTACGTTCGGTCAGTCCGGTGATATCGCTAACGTTCCCCCCAAGGCTGCTACCATCGGTCCTCTTGACGTTATGCGCGCTAAGGAGCGTATCGAGGTTCACGCACTTGCAACCTGCGGCACCTTCTCCTCCTGGCAGAGAATGACCAGCCGTCTTTGCACGCACGGTCCTATCACCCCCTACCTGCCCTCCTCCATGCTGCAGACCAAGAAGACCCAGGTTTACATCAGCGAAGAGCTCGCTGCTCCCTTCGCATGCTGGGAAAAGGTTGGCTACTAATACGGCTTCCGTATTTTGACCAGACCAAAAACACAATAAATTAAAATCGGCTGTCTTTCTCCCATACAAGTGGGGGGAAGACAGCTTTCCTTTGGTAAAAATTCCTTGCGGAATTTTATTTTATGTGCTTTTTAGGCGCCCTCTCGCGGCTCGACGTATCGCATACGCCTCACGCCGCGCGATGACACCTTCTGATCTAAAATCCGTTTGCCGTGGCTTTCGTCTTTGAGCAGACCAAAAGCACCCGACTTCGGTCGGGTGCTTATCTTTTCTGCGCTCAAATCTCTTTGGGAGAACTCCCTTTTCAACCTCCGGTACAGACTAAAAAGCGTTTTTTGTATAGAAAAAGGTCAAAATAGTGCTTGTTTTTGTACTCGCGCTATGCTATAATGAGGTGAAGAAAATTCGGAGGTGTCGAACAATGCAGGATATTACCTTTTATGACATAAGAAAAGCGCCATTTTCCATTCACGGCCTGTGGGAGCCGAAAAACGGTGGCGAATTTTTGCGTATCCCCGAGGAGATCGCCAAGCAGTGCAACAAGCACATCGCAGACGGCCTTTATCGCAACACGGCAGGCGGACGCGTGCGCTTTGCGACGAATTCCGACACGCTGGTGGTGAGAGCTACTCGCACCCCCGAAGGCGTGAATGGCCGTATCGCCCCCTATCTGGAATTCGGCTTTGATCTTTATATAAAAACGCCCCTTGGTCCGCGCTTTGTCAATTGCGCTCGCCCCGTGCCCGTTGAGGCGGGCAGCAACGTCTGCGAGCTTACCTTCAAGCTCCCTGAGGGCGAAAAGGAGCTGACACTCTACTATCCCTGCTACGGCAGCGTGGCAGATCTTGAGCTTGGCTTCAAGACCGGCTCCACCGTGCGCGAGCATACCCCTTACACCTATACCAAGCCGATCCTCTTTTACGGCTCGTCCATCACGCAGGGCTGTGCCGCCTCCCGTCCCGGCAAGGCGTACCCCTCTACCCTTTCGCACCGCTTTGACTTTGATTTCATCAACCTCGGCTTCGCAGGCAGCTGCCGCGGCGAGGAGGTGCTGTGCGAGCATATGGCAAGTCTGCCGCTTGGTGCCTTCGTCAGCGATTACGATCACAACCGCTCCTGCGCCGCAAGTCTTGCCGACAACCATTACCGCGTGTATGAGATCATTCGCGAAAAGCACCCCGACATTCCCTATTACATGATCTCCCGTCCCGATTTCTGCTACAACGAGATGGACTTTGACCGCCGCGCGGTGGTCATGGAAAGCTACCTCAAGGCATGGCGCGGCGGCGACCGCAACGTCTTCTTCATTGACGGCTCTGCCTTCTTCTGCGACAGCCCCGACAAGATGGAGTACACCCTGGACGCGTGCCACCCCACCGACGAGGGCTTCCAGCGCATGGCCAACCTGATCGGAACGGTATTTGCCAACACCTTAAACTTTGAAAAGCTGAAATAAGTGCCGTAACGGTATGAAAAAAGGGGCAAGTCAATGACTTGCGGCTTTTTTCGCTTCAAAATATTGCACACCTCAAAACGGACACACATCTGAGCGAGAAAAAACGCGCTGTGGCAAGGCGCACCGGAGCAAACGGACGATGGCGAATATAGCATTCGTCAAGTTCGTTTGCGAAGAGCAACGAAGCCACAGCGCGTTTTTGCAGTTCAGATCACCAGTCGGTGGAAATATGCTTCCAACCACCCTTCAGATAATTAAAGCCAGAAAGCACCGTAAAGACGAGTGTGACACCCACGAAGAAGAAGGATGCGGGGTACACGGTAGCCAGTGCGTACTCGCCTGCCAGATGCACGATAAGTGCATTTACCAACGGTTCGATGAACAACACGCAGATACTGATGATCTGGGACACGGTCTTGATCTTGCCCAGCATATTGGCTGCCACGACCTCACCGGACACGTTCACCAGCACCAGGCGCAGCGAGGTGATGGCAAGCTCGCGGAAGATGATCAGCACCACGGCGATAAAGTAAACAACCGTGAACGCGCTGTGATATTCCACACCGTAGATCGCGGGATTAAGCATACGGAACAGCATCGCGCAAAGCGTACCGATGACCATAAACTTGTCCGCCACGGGGTCCATAAATTTACCGAAATTGGTGATCATATTGCGTGCACGGGCAATCTTTCCGTCCAGCATATCCGTCAGCGACGTCAGGGCAAATACGACAAGTCCGATGCCGTAGCACCACAGTGCGGGGATCACGCTTGCGGGCAGCAGAAGGAACACCATCATCACGGGAACAAGGCAAAGACGGATCATCGTCAGCTTGTTGGGAAGGTTCATTTTACTCATAACTTCTCTCCTTTAGTTTTTGGGAAGAATACCGCGACCGTACAGGTCGTAATCCAGCACGTCGCGCACCTTCACGTCGATCATGCTGCCGGGCGCCACGCGGCGCTCGCATTTGAAGTAGACCTTGCCGTCGATCTCGGGCGCATCTGCCTCGCTACGACCGAAGTGTGCCTCGCTGACGGGATCAAAATCCTCCACCAGCACACGTACTACACTGCCGATCTTCTTTTCGTTATTCTCGGCATTGATCTGCATCTGCGCCTTCATGATAATATCGGCGCGATCCTGCTTGATCTGCTCGTCGATCTGATCCTCCATCTCGGCAGCGGGGGTACCCTCCTCCGCAGAATAGGGGAACACGCCAAGATGCTCAAAACGCACCTCGTCCACGAACTTGCACAGCTCCTCAAAATCCGCCTCAGTCTCGCCGGGGAAGCCAACGATAAAGGTGGTGCGAAGCGTCAGATCCTTGATCTCGCGGCGCAGCTTTGCAATCACATCACGGATCATTTTGCTGTCACCGTGGCGGTTCATTCGCTTCAGAACGGGGTCGGAAATGTGCTGCAGCGGCAAGTCGATATACTTAAGGATACGGGGGTTATCGCGGATCTCAGCGATCAGCTCGTCCGTCACCTTATCGGGATAGCAGTAAAGCAGGCGGATCCACGGGATCTCAGTCTCCTCGGTGATGCGGTGCAAAAGCTCGTGCAGGCGATAATCGCCGTACAGATCCTGACCGTAGCGGGTAATATCCTGCGCCACGATGCAAAGCTCCTTGACGCCAAGCGCCGCAAGCTCCTTTGCCTCGGCAACCAGATCCTCCATCGGACGGGAGCGGAACTTGCCGCGGATCGAGGGGATCGCACAGTAGGCGCAACGATTGTCGCATCCCTCCGCGATCTTGAGATATGCATAATATTCAGGAGTGGTAAGAATGCGCTCACCACCCAGCTTCACCGTGTTCTTGTCCTCAAAGGACGCGTACTTGGGAGCTTTTTTGCTCTTGCGCTTCTCGATGCTTTGCACCGCGTCCACGATGTGGTGAATGCTGCCCACACCAAGAAGGGCGTCCACCTCAGGCATTTCCTCAAAGATCTGCTCACGGTAACGCTCAGCAAGGCATCCCGTTACCACGATGCCCTTGAGACCGTTGTGCTTTTTCAGCCACGCAATATCCAGAATATTGTCGATGGCTTCCTTTTTGGCGCTTTCGATAAAGCCGCAGGTATTGATGACGACGACGTCTGCCTCAGTCTCCTCGGGGGTGATTTCATAGCCCGCGCTTGCCAGCTCGTGAAGCATAACCTCGGTATCCAGCTGGTTCTTGGGACAGCCGAGGGAAACAAATCCAACCTTCATAATTTCCGCCTTTCAAAGGACATTATTATCTAATATAATATCATATCACATCTGTATAAAAAAGTCAAGCAATGCGCAAAAAAAGAGGGTGCCGCGCCATAGCGTGGCACCCTTGTTCAAGGGATTTAACCCCATAACGGGGTGTTTTTAAGCATTTTCTTCCTTCTTTGCAGTGCGCAGCAATTTTACGCGTGCCACAAGAAGTCCTGCGCAGATTACCACACAAACGGCGCTGACGATGATCACGGGCAGCCAGAAGCTGTCTGCAAGTCCGTCCGTTACCGCAAGCCCCGTGACGTCAAATTCGCCCGTTTCGGCGTTCTGCAAGCGCGGGAAGATCAGCGACACATCCACGACGATGCCGATCAGCGCAAACACACCTGCCAAAAGGGAAAGCACGTTCACCTCAGGCGCGACCTGCTCGCGCACCAGGCGCACGGGCTGATCGCGGCGAAAATCAAGCAAGGTGCCCATATAGTACGCCACCGCCACCAGCACGATAGTCTCGGGGATCATATAGGTCGCGTTATAGATAAGCGAGTAAGCAAGCGCCGCGCTGTCGGGAATGGAAAGCCCCGCCCACACGGTAGCACCCGACACGACGTGGCACAGATAGCGCAGCACGCACACAAAAAGCGCCCCCGCGCCAAGAGAAAGCGCCTGATGCGCCACAACGCGACGGAAAATGCCGCCAAGACCCACCACAGCAAAAGCGACAATATAATCCAGGAAAATGATCGCCAGGATCGATTGCCACGTGGTAAAATAGGATAGGTTGTTGAGCCCCAGCAGCTGCTGCAGCACGCCATAGACAAGTCCGCCGCCCAATCCCCAGCACACGCCGTGGCGGTAGGAGAGCAAGAGGATCGGAAACATAGATGCCAACGTGATCGAGCCACCGTAGGGCAGCTCCGCGATCTTGAGGATGGATAGCACGGTGGCAAGCGCGATCAGCAGCGACGCCTCCACCAGCTTACGGGTACGCAAAGTTTGCTTCATAAGGATACCTCCAAAGAAAAAATTTACCGCACAGAAATCTCCGTGCGGTAAAGAATTTGACCTTGCAGGTCATCCCTTGAACTCTCCCTACGCCGGCATTATCCGTATCAGGTTTAAGGGTTCGGGCCAAGCCCGTCTCAGCCGTCGTGCGACAGCGCCCCCGATTTTTATGCGGTTTGTGACAATTATACACGGCGAGAGGGCTTTTGTCAAGCCCTCTCGCAAAAAAATCAATACCGTCCGGTCGCCTTGACCATCGTAATGTCCACACCCGAAAGAAGTGCTTCGTTCACCGAAACGTATTGCAGATAATCGCTGCTCTTCTTTTGCAGCATATATTCGGTCACACCGTTGGTCATACCCCGGAACCAGTCCTTGTTCGCCTCGTTTGCCCAAGCACCCACATCCAGCTCTGCGCGCATCAGAAGGTAGTAGTGCGTCTTCCCTGCCGAGGTATACTCCACAATGGCAAGCTCGCCTACCTCCAGCTTGGCAAGCTCTGCCGAGAAGGTGCGGAACATCTCATCCGCCATATAGGCACCCACCGAGAAATACATACCGTTAGGGGCGTAATTTTCGTTGAAAGCCGAGCTGTCCGAAAACTCTGCGTATTCCAGGAAAAGCGCCTCGTCATTCTTACAATCCTCGGCAATCTTTTCCAGATTTTCGTAGCGCTCCTTCATTTCCTCAGAGGAATAGAACTTCTCAATGTAATTGCCTTCCTCGTCGTACAGATATTTCATCTTGCCGTTTCGCTTATCGTAGGCGATATCACCAAAGCTCTCGTCCTCGTTTTGCAGGCGGTACACAGTCTCGTTGTTTTTATCCTTTTGCTCGGTCGCCACGCCGCGTGTGGTATCGTAGGCAATCCGATCGGTCAGTGTAACGGTGCCGTCTGCCGCGGTTTGTGTTTTGTAGTAGATGGGATTTCCGTCTGCGTCCTTCTCGTGATCATAGTAATAATTGTCTATGGAAAGCTGAAAAGCGCGCAGATAGGTCTGCTGATAGTATTCCTCCATTACCACAGAGGTAAGCAGCTCCCCATCCTTGCCGTAAAGATGGTTCTTCAACTGCTCCAGCTTCGCCTCGATCACGTAGGAGTCCCGCAAAACGGTGACGTTGGCGCCGTAAGCAGAAAGGATGGAATTCAGCTTGGTTTTGGAGCCCTCACCGTCCTCCTTGATAAAGGTATCAATCAGATCGTCAATGATTTTCTCATCCTCTTCACTAAGCGAAAGTCCAAGCTCGTCATACAGATACAGTGCGGCAGCGATCTGCTTCAGCCCCTCCAGCACGTGCGTGGTATAATGATCGTTATAGGTCTTGCCGTCCAGCGTAACGTACTGCGCCCAATACTTGTCACTGTTCACGTTCTCGCCCGCTGCATACAGCGACCATTTCATACGTGCAAGGTAAAGCTGATACACGTTGAGCGATATTTCGTTATCGCCGGATGTGATCAGTGTCGCGCCGTGCGAAGAGCATCCGCCAAGCACAAAGGTAAGCGCAAGAAGAAGCGCAAGCATCGTAAGTGAGGTTTTTTTCATAGCATATCCATCCTTATTTATTACTGTTCTCGTTCCCTTGCGCAGCGATCTCGCCGTAGCGCAGGAAAAGCGTTTTCAATTCCTCAAGCCCACGCTTGCCCTTTTCCATACGGAAGCGGATCGTGGGATTATCCGACATCACCATACGCAGCTTGCCCTTGAATTCATCGGCAAGTGCCATCCAGATCCTTACGTCAAGCGTAGGTGCCGCAATAAACAGCTCCGCAGCATTCTGACGAAGATTGGTCACGCCCGCATTTTGCGCAAGCGAACGGATAAGCGAGATCTCCAGAAGATTTGCCGCCGCCTGCGGCAGATCACCGTAGCGATCCAGCAGCTCGTCGGTCATATCGTCCAGGTCATATTGCGTAGCGATCAGCGAGATGCGCTTATACAACGACATACGCTGGGTAGCGGATTTCACGTAACGCTCAGGCAGGCAGGCGTCAAAAGAAAGATTGACAACACATTCCGCCTTTTGCTCTACCGTTTCGCCACGCTCCTCCAGAACTGCGCGCTCCAGAAGCTTTACGTACAGATCATAGCCCACGGCGTCCAGATGTCCGTGCTGCTGAGCACCCAGCAAATTGCCCGCACCGCGCAGCTCCAGGTCACGCAAGGCAATGCGGAAGCCCGCACCGAACTCGGCGTACTCGCGGATCGCCTCCAGGCGCTTGCGTTGGACGTCGGTGAGAGATCTTGACTTGGGATAGGTGAAATACGCATACGCGCGACGGGGAGAGCGCCCCACGCGTCCGCGCAGCTGATGCAACTGAGAAAGCCCCAGACGGTGTGCGTTATCCACGATCAACGTGGTCGCGTTGGGCACATCAATACGCGTCTCAATGATGGTGGTACTGACAAGAATATCAATTTCGCCCGAAATCATATCCCCCCAGATGCGCTCCAATTGTTCTTTGCTCATCTGCCCGTGCGCCACGGTCACACGCGCCTCGGGAATGTCGCGGGAAATTTGTGCCGCTAATTCGTTGATGTTCTCTACGGTATTGTGCAGATAGAACACCTGTCCTCCGCGGCGAAGCTCGCGGCGGATGGCTTCCTCCACGATGAGATCGTCATCCTCCAGCACGTAGGTCTGCACAGGCAAGCGATCGCCCGGTGCCTCGTCCAGCACGGAAATGTCGCGGATGCCGCTCATTGCCATGTTGAGTGTGCGGGGGATAGGGGTCGCCGTGAGCGTCAGCACGTCCACGTTGGCCGCCATCTGCTTGATCTTTTCCTTCTGCGCCACGCCGAAGCGTTGCTCCTCATCCACAATAAGCAAGCCCAAATCCTTGAACCTTACATCCTTTGAAATGAGACGGTGCGTGCCCACGATGATATCGATATCTCCGCGTGCAAGACGGTGCAACGTATTCTCCTGCTGCTTTGCGGTACGGAAACGGGAAAGCATATCCGCACGCACTGCAAACGCACGCATACGCGATTGAATGGTTTGGAAGTGCTGCAATGCAAGAATGGTGGTGGGCACCAGGATCGCCACCTGCTTGCCCGCCAGAATTGCCTTATAGGCGGCGCGCAGCGCCACCTCGGTCTTGCCGAAGCCCACGTCGCCGCAAAGCAGGCGATCCATAGGCTTGGCACACATCATATCCGTCTTGATATCAGCGGCGGCAGACATCTGCCCCTCGGTCTCCTCAAAGGCAAAGGCTGCCTCGAAATCCAACTGATAGGCATCGTCTGCGGGGAAGGCATAGCCCGGTCGGCGCTCGCGCTCGGCGTACAGACGGATCAGATCCTTTGCCATCTCGGCAACAGCCGCCTTCGCACGTGCCTTCGCCTTTTTCCAGTCGCCCCCACCGAAGCGGGAAAGCTTGACCATACCGTCGTCGGCGTGCGCGCCGATATATTTGGACACACTGTCCAGACGGTCGCAAGGCAGGAACAGCTGATCGCTGCCCGCGTACTGAATACTGACGTAATCCCGCGTTACCCCGTCAATGGTAAGCGTTTCAAGCCCCATATAGCGACCGATACCGTGTGCCTCGTGCACCACAAGATCGCCCACCTGAAGCTCAGCATAGGACAAAATCTGCCCCTTGCCGTTCTTTTTTCTTTTGGCGTGACGCAGCTTACCCGCGGCAGCAAGTCCACCCTGGCGCATATCTGTGGCAAGTGACAAAATCGCCACACCTGCGTTGGACAGTTCAAATCCGATGCTGGGCTCACGCCATTCAATCAGCACCTCGCCGTGCTCGGGGAGCACACACTCGCCCGCACACGCGATACGCGCATAGATCTCGTGGGATTTCAGCTGCTTTTTCATATCCTCGGCAGAGGTTTCATTCTCCGCCACGAGGATCACGCGCTGCCTGGCAGCGTGATAATGCGAAAGATCCTCTAAAAGCAAATCAAACCGTTCGCCGTATGAAACGGTGTGCTTGGTACGGAAGCTGTAAAGTCCCGACAGCCGCTTCCCCGCAAGTCCCTCTGCGATCGAGTCAACGTGAAGGGGTACAGCATCCTCCAAAAAGCGCTCGAAAAAGCTGTTCGGACGGCTATATTCCGCAAAACGTGCCATAACGGTACCGTTTTCGATCAATTCCTTCACGGTTTCGTCACGATGCCAGGCAGACGCCTTCAGACGGTCTCCTATGGCATTCGTGCCACGTAAAACGGTCAGCGTGCCCGCCCCGAAATAGGAAAGCAGACACTCGCACGCGGGATCAATAAGCGACAGATATTTATCGGCAAAGCGCACCTCACCGCCAAGCTCCAGCTCGGCAAGCTCGGCGCGAAGCTCCTCCTTCGCGCGCTCGTCACGGCACTTTTTGAGCTGCGCCTCTACCGCCTCGTGCAACCGTACGCGGGACTGCGCGTCCAGAAGCACCTCGCGTGCGGGGGGGATCTCGCATCCCGTTACCATCGTATGCACACGCTGAGACTCTGCATCAAAAATGCCCATACGGTCGATCTCGTCACCGAACAGCTCGATGCGCAAGGGGGCAGCACCCGCAAAGATCTTATTCTCGGCAGAAAGCGCGCGCAGATGCGGCGCGTAGATATCCACGATGCCGCCACGCAGCGCAAACTGCCCGGGACCTTCAACAAGCTCCACACGCGTATAGCCCGCGGCGACCAGCTTTGCGGCGAGGTCGGCAGGATCGCACAGCGTGCTTTCATCCAGATGCAGCGTATGTGCCGCCAGACGCTCGCGGGAGATGGTATAGCCAAGCGCCGCGTCGGGGGTCGTCAGGATGACGTCAAAGTCGCCCTGCGAAAGTCCCCAAAGCACACGGATACGGTCATACTCGTACTCGTGCGAGGCGGTAATATTATAAAAGGTCAGATCACGTGCCGTGTAAAACGCGGTACGCAAGCCGTATTGCGCAAGAAGCGTTTGCAGACGGTTACACTCCTTTTCCTCGGGCAGGATGCAAAGCATCGCACCCTTTCCCGCAAGAGAGAAAAACAGCGTTGCCATCAAGGCGTCCGATGCGCCGTCGCAAAGCCCGCACGCAACAAACGGAAGCGCGCGCGCACCCAACGCGTTTTTCAGGTCTGCGAACAGCTGACGGTATTCTTTATCCGCCAGAAATGCCTCACGGATCAGCATGCGCCCGCTCCGTTACAGCGCTGCTGTGCGCCCGCAAGATCGCCCTTGATAAGCAGCTCCGTGCCTGCCTGCACCGTGGGAAAGGCTGCGGCAAGCGTTTCGCGCTCGGCGGGGGTGAAATTCGAAAGCACCCAGTCGGCAAGATCATATTCGGGGTTGGGGCGCTCGCCCACGCCTACACGCACGCGGGGAAATTCATTGGAGCCAAGCTGAGCCACGATGCTCTTGATGCCGTTGTGTCCGCCATCGCTGCCCTTCCCGCGCACACGCAGGCGACCGACGGAAAGATTGATATCGTCGTAGATCACGATGATATTCGCAGGCTCGATATGATAAAACGCCGCTGCCTCGCGTACCGCCTCACCCGACAGGTTCATAAAGGTCTGCGGCTTCATCAAGATCACGTGGGCACCGCCAAGGCTTGCTTCTGCCGTGAGGGCTTTGAAGCGAGTGCGCTCAATGCGCACACCCAGTTTTTCCGCGATGGCATCCAGCGCCAAAAAGCCCGCATTGTGGCGGGTATTCACGTATTGCGACCCGGGGTTGCCCAACCCCACCACAAGATGCGTGACGGGTCCCTGCACCGCAGGCGCGCTTTTTTCAATTTTCTTAAAAAGGTCAAAAATGTTTGCCATATTCCCCTCCGCCTATCGCGTAACGCACGAAAACGCCACCACGGAAGCCGTGCCGACGCATTAAATAACTATTTGCTTTATTATACACCCAAACGCCCCTTCTGTCAAACGAAATTTACGCGTTTGCGCTTTGTTCAAAAAACTTTTACCGTTTTCGGTGTTTTTTTTGCGCGGGGGGTTGTAATTTTCCTTATATTATGTTATAATATTAGGCGTTGTGTGAGGGGATGCCATATTTTCCCGTCACAGATACCCAAAAATCACAGAATAAAAAATTTTCGGAGGTATTTCACTATGGCAAAGAAGTATTGCTACCTTTTTACCGAAGGTAATGCAACCATGCGTGAGATCCTGGGCGGTAAGGGCGCTAACCTTGCCGAGATGACCAACATCGGTCTTCCCGTTCCCCAGGGCTTCACCATTTCCACCGAGGCCTGCACCAAGTATTACGAGGACGGCCGTCAGATCAATCCCGAGATTCAGGCTGAGATCAACGAGTACATCGTTAAGATGGAAGGCGTGACCGGCAAGAAGTTCGGCGATCTTGAGAACCCCCTGCTTGTTTCCGTTCGTTCCGGCGCACGCGCATCCATGCCCGGCATGATGGACACCATCCTTAACCTTGGTCTGAACGAGGACGTAGTTAAGGTTATGGCTGAGAAGTCCGGCAACGCTCGTTGGGCTTACGACTGCTACCGCCGCTTTATCCAGATGTACTCCGACGTCGTTATGGAAGTCGGCAAGAAGTACTTCGAGGAGCTCATCGACAAGATGAAGGAAGAGAAGGGCGTGAAGCTTGACGTCGAGCTGACCGCTGATGACCTCAAGGAGCTGGCTGAGCAGTTCAAGGCTGAGTACAAGGCTAAGATCGGCCAGGACTTCCCCACCGATCCCAAGGAGCAGCTGATGGGCGCTGTGAAGGCAGTGTTCCGTTCCTGGGATAACCCCCGTGCAAACGTTTACCGCCGCGACAACGACATTCCCTACTCTTGGGGTACTGCCGTTAACGTACAGGCAATGGCATTCGGTAACATGGGCGACGATTGCGGCACCGGTGTTGCATTCACCCGCGATCCCGCAACCGGCGAGAAGAAGATGATGGGCGAGTTCCTTACCAAC
Source organism: Eubacteriales bacterium (assembly GCA_045643765.1). Classification (GTDB taxonomy): domain Bacteria; phylum Bacillota; class Clostridia; order Oscillospirales; family CAG-272; genus Firm-07. The sequence goes on along the minus strand of JAZRFS010000034.1, from coordinate 240 downwards.
GCACAGGGTGAGGACGTAGTGGCTGGCGTTCGTACGCCCATGCCCATCGCGCAGATGGCTGAGAAGTTCCCCGAGGCTTACAAGCAGTTCGTTGAGGTCTGCGCTACTCTGGAGAACCACTATCACGACATGCAGGACATGGAGTTCACTGTTGAGAACCAGAAGCTCTACATGCTCCAGACCCGTAACGGTAAGCGTACCGCTGCCGCTGCTCTGAAGATCGCTTGCGATCTGGTTGAC